>LRTP01000875.1 GCA_001550305.1 Streptomyces diastatochromogenes | reverse complement strand
CAGTTCCTCGTAGGCGTAACGGCACACGACGGTGCGCGGCCGGCGCCCGTGAACCTTGACCAGCGCCCGCCGGGTGGGGCCCGCGTGGATGTCCCGCCCCTGAACGTACACAAGATCCTCGACGGCGAGGCCGCACCCGATACCGAGGCAGAAGAGCAGACAGGCATTGCGCCGCTGGGCCGCGGTGGGCAGGCTCTGCGCCCAGATCAGCCAGTGGGCGACTTCCGCCTGTGGGTAAGGCGTCATCGGGGTTGCGGCAGCCTTCAGCCGAATCGGCGGATGCTGCCCGAGCTGATCCAGCAGGAGCGCTTCGGAAGCCCGACGCAGCTGGCTGCTGCAGGTCCGCCGACTATTGGCGGCCATGTCGCGGCAGCCGACGAGGATAAAGCGTTCGACGGTGCTCTGGTCAAGGATCACCGAGGGTTCCAGCGGGAGGCCCTGGGCCTCGACCCAAGCGACCAGTCGCGCGAGCGGCGTCATGATCACATCCGGGCCGTAGGGCCCGGCCGCAACGGCCAGGAATCCCAACGAGCGAACGACTGGTGCGATGCGGCGCCACTTGGCGGGCGGCACCGTCTCCGGTTTCGGCGCGTACGCCAGCAGGCGATTCGACACAGCGACCTCCAGGCGCAAGGCCCATGACATGTGGCCGGTTAACCGGCCACTGACGTCAGTGTCGATCACGATCTGAAGGAGCGCATCTTTATGACTGGAGGCCGAGCGCGCACGGCGCCGCCACGGAGTTACGCCGTCGACCCGGACAAGTGGCCGGACGCCCGGATCGTCGGGGAGCCCGCCGCCGCGCTGGTCCAGACGATTGCCCGCCGCCTTGCCGCCGCCCTGGGTGAGCGACCGGAACTCTCGCTGCGCGCACTGGCTGCCCAGAGCGACGTCGGCAGGCAGACCATCGGTGATCTGTTGGCGGGAGCCGGCTGGCCGGATGTCCTGACGGTCTGCCGGCTGGAGCGCGCTCTGGGCCTGGCGCTCTGGCCCGGATCGAATGCGACTCAAAGTGCCCATGACTGATCCTCAATTGCGAGTTTGAGGTCAGTCGTGCACGGTCCATCGCGTGACGGCGCAGATTCTCTCCAGCGCTACCGTCGGCGGCGCTAGAGTGAACGTGCACGACGGGCCGGAACCTTGGTAGGAGAAGCGTCCGTTCGTGCGTTTGGGCGGCCTCCCTCGACCGATAATCGAGGGAGGCCTGCTTATTGGGTTGAGGCCGTGCTCGAATGGATCAAGCAGCTCGGGATGACAGCACGGCGCGGAACATCCCCGGTGCTACGTTTTCCACCTCGCCAAGTTGCTTCATGCGGTTGAGGGTTTTCCCCACGGATGAGCGGACCGTCGCGTCCGCTCCCGGGCGTACGGCCGCCGCGATATCAGTGATCGACATCGCCTCCTGGGCGGCGCACAGGAGCGTGAGGATCGCATCACGCATGCTTCCGTTGCGCGGCGGCCCCAGGGTCTGGGTGCCGGAGCTCGGGCGCGCCTCTTCTGCCGACAGATCCTCGGCGGTGACAGAATTTTCGTACGGTGCCTCCCCGGAGGGCTGGGCGGTTGCCGTGTCTTCTTCGGTGGCCAGCCGCTCTTGGTGAACATCGGCGGATTCGACTTCCTGGCACATCATCGCGAGCACCGCCTCCAGCGTGGCCAACTCGCCGCGCAGTGAAGTGATCAGTTCCTCCACAGCATGCCGGGCCAGGCCGACATAGACACCTTTGCTCGACGCAGGCGCGCCTGTCCGGTATCCCGCCATGGTGAACTCCTCAAGGAAGGCCGCTGCCAGTCTAGGGACGGCACACTGTGGCACGCACACAGGGTGGATTCAACTGGTCGTCGCAACACTTTGATCTCGGAGGTGTGCGACGTGGCCACGGCGGACTGGAGTTTGAAGACCAGCGATGTTCCGGAGGGTCGGCGTCGGCAGTGGCGCGCTGATCGTGCATTGCGGCCGGCGATGCGTTCGCCGGGGCGGCCTGATCCGTCTCGAGTCGTGCAGCGCCAGTTCTGGCGGCTGATCGCCACAGGGGTTACGACGGTGGAGGCGTCGTTGGCGGTCGGCGTGTCGTGGCCGGTGGGTGCGAGGTGGTTTCGTCACGCTGGCGGCATGCCTCCGATCTCGTTGGCCGAGCCCACGGGCCGGTACCTCGCGTTCGAGGAGCGCGAGGAGATCGCGATCCTCAGGGCGATGAACAAGGGCGTGCGCGAGATCGCCCGCGCCCTGGGGCGTGACCCCGGAACGATCTCTCGCGAACTGCGCCGCAACGCCGCCACGCGCAGCGGCAAGCAGGAGTACCGCGCGACGGTCGCCCAGTGGAAAGCACAGCAGGCCGCCAAGCGCCCGAAGACCGCGAAGCTCACAGGCAACGACAGGTTGCGTGAGTACGTGCAGGACCGGCTCGCCGGCAGCATCCGCCGCTCCGACAACACGATCGTCCCCGGACCCAGGACGCCCGCATGGAAAGGGCTGAACAAGCCGCACCGGCAGGACCGACGATGGGCGACGGCATGGAGCCCGGAGCAGATCTCGCACCGGCTCCATGCCGACTTCCCCGATGATGAGTCCATGCGCATCAGCCACGAAGCCATCTACCAGGCACTGTTCATCGAGGGCCGTGGCGCGCTCAAGCGGGAACTGGTCACGTGCCTGCGCACCGGCCGGGCGCTGCGGACTCCCCGTGCACGGTCACAGAACAAACCGCAGGGGCATGTCACCGCGGACGTCATCCTCAGCGAACGCCCCGCCGAGGCCGCAGACCGCGCGGTCCCCGGACACTGGGAAGGCGATTTGATCATCGGGACGGGCCGCTCCGCGATCGGCACGCTTGTCGAGCGCAGCAGCCGCTCCACGCTCCTGGTGCACCTGCCCCGGCTCGAGGGCTGGGGCGAGAATCCGCCAGTGAAGAACGGCACCTCACTCGGGGGCTATGGCGCGATCGCGATGAACGCGGCGCTCACAACGTCGATGACGCAGCTGCCCGAGCAACTACGCAAAACCCTCACCTGGGACCGCGGAAAGGAACTCTCCGGCCACGCCCAGTTCGCTCTCGATACCGGGACGAAGGTGTTCTTCGCCGATCCGCACTCGCCCTGGCAACGACCGACAAACGAGAACACGAACGGGCTGCTGCGTCAGTACTTCCCGAAGGGCACCGATCTCTCCCGTTGGTCGTCCACGGACCTCGAAGCCGTCGCCATGGCGATCAACAACCGGCCCCGCAAGACCCTCGGCTGGCGGACACCCGCCGAGGTCTTCGAAGAGCAGCTACGCTCGCTGCAACAGCCCGGTGTTGCAACGACTGGTTGAACTCGCCCTGGTCAGCTGGCGCTGGCTCGGCACCGACCCGAACGACGTGTCGTTCAACGTCTACCAGGCCGGTACGTTGGTCAACTCGACGCCGATCACCGGCTCCACGAACTACTTCCACTCGGGCGCGCCCGCCCAGGCCGACTACACGGTGCGCGCGATCGTGAACGGCGTCGAACAGGCCGACTCCGTCCACGCCGTCCAGTTCCGCACCGGATACAAGGACGTGCCCATCACCCCGCCCGCGGGCGGCACCACTCCCGACGGGGTCGCCTACACCTACGAGGCCAACGACGTCTCCGTCGGCGACCTCGACGGGGACGGCCAGCTCGACTTCGTCCTCAAGTGGCAGCCCACCAACGCCAAGGACAACTCCCAGTCCGGCTACACCGGCAACACCGTCATCGACGGCATCAAGCTCGACGGGACCCGCCTGTGGCGCATCGACCTGGGCAGGAACATCCGCTCGGGCGCGCACTACACACAGTTCCAGGTGTACGACTACGACGGCGACGGCAAGGCCGAGGTCGCCATGAAGACGGCGGACGGGACGACGGACGGCCGGGGCACGGTGATCGGCAGTTCCTCCGCCGACTACCGGAACTCCAGCGGATACGTGCTGTCCGGGCCCGAGTACCTGACCATGTTCAACGGGCAGACGGGCGCCGCCATGGGCACCGTCGACTATGTCCCGGCGCGCGGCACGGTCTCCTCCTGGGGTGACTCGTACGGCAACCGCGTCGACCGATTCCTCGCGGGAACGGCCTACTTGGACGGCTCCCGGCCCTCCCTCGTCATGGCGCGCGGCTACTACACCCGTACCGTCATCGCCGCCTGGGACTGGCGGGGCGGCGCCTTCACCCGACGCTGGACCTTCGACACCAACTCCTCGACCAACAGCGGCAAGGGCTACGACGGCCAGGGCAACCACCAGTTGTCGGTCGCGGACGTCGACGGGGACGGCAAGGACGAGATCGTGTACGGCTCGATGGCCGTGGACGACAACGGCAACGGCCTGTGGACCACCAAGAACGGGCACGGGGACGCCATGCACGTCGGCGACCTCGACCCTTCCCGCCCCGGCCTGGAGGAGTTCAAGGTCGACGAGGACTCCTCGAAACCGGCGTCCTGGATGGCGGACGCCAGGACGGGCACGATCCTCTGGTCCACGGCGGCCAACGGCGACAACGGCCGAGGCGTCTCCGATGACGTCTGGGCGGGCAGCGCGGGCGCCGAGTCCTGGTCCTCGCACGCCGACGGCGTCCGCAACCCGCAGGGCACGGTGGTGGCGACCCGCAAGCCGGGCAGCATCAACTTCCTGTCCTGGTGGGACGGCGACCCCGTCCGTGAACTCCTCGACGACACCCACATCGACAAGTACGGCACCTCGTCCGACACCCGCCTGCTGACCGGCTCGGGAGTCCACTCCAACAACGGCACCAAGGCGACGCCGTCACTGTCAGGCGACATCCTCGGAGACTGGCGCGAGGAGGTCGTCTGGCCGACGACCGACAACACGGCCCTCAGGATCTACTCCACCCCCTACGAGACGACCACAAGGATCACCACCCTGCTCCACGACACCCAGTACCGCACGGCCCTGGCCTGGCAAAATACGGCCTACAACCAGCCCCCGCACCCGAGCTTCTTCATCGGCGACGGGATGACGACGGCACCCCGGCCGACGGTCTACACGCCGTAAGCAGTAGGGGCGCGCGCCGGGTGTGGCGCGCGCCCCTACTCGCTCAGCTCACCGTGCAGGTCTGATCCCCCAGCTTGAAGGACGTGGGTGTGGTGTTCGACCCCGTCCAACTCCCCGTGAAGCCGAAGCTCACCGACGAACCCGCCGCCACGTTCGCGTTCCAGGTCAGGTTCTTCACCGTGACCGTGGTGCCCGACTGGGTGGCGTCGGCGTTCCAGGCCTGGGTGATCTTCTGTCCGTCCGCGAAGGCCCAGGAGAGGGACCAGCCGCTCCAGGCGGTGGTGCCGGTGTTCGTGAGCGCCACGTCGGCCTGGAAGCCGCCCGACCACTGGTTGGTGATCTTGTACGTCACTGCGCAGGCGCCCGTCGGCGGGGGCGTCGGATCCGTACCGCCACCCCCGCCGCCGGTGTCCGAGCTGTCGCCGTAGATGATTCCGCGCCCGTTGGTCGCGATGTACACGCGTCCGTAGATCCGCGGGTCTCCCGTGATCGCGCCGCCGGTCCAACCCCACTGGTGGGCGTCGTCGTTGATGCGGGTCCAGCTCGCGCCCTTGTCCGTCGAGCGGAAGATGCCACGCACCCCGCCGATCTTCGCGCTGGTGTAGAGCGTCTGGTACGAGGCGCCGGTCGCCGCCTTGCCGAAGCCGATGGTGTCGGCCTGGTCGACGTTCGACAGCTTGGTGAAGCTCGCGCCGCCGTCCGTGGAGTGCCACAGCCCGTACGCGCCGTCGCTCGCGCCGCCCGCCAGCCACACGTCGCCCTTCGCACCGGGCAGCGCCTTGAAGCGCACGCTGTCACCGCTCGGCAGGCCGGTGGCGGCGGAGGCGGTGAAGGTGGCGCCGCCGTCCGAACTGACGTAGAACTTGCCGGACTTGAACCCGTAGAAGGTTTTCGGGTCGACCCGGTCCGACTCCACGATCGCGCCGGACGGGATGCCGCCGGACGCCGACCACGACGTACCGAAGCCGGCCGTGTACTGCACCCCCGCGCCCACCGGGCTCCACACGAAACGGCTGCCGTCGGACGCCGCGGCGACCGTGCCGCCGCCGCTGACGCCCGAAGGGTCGGTGCCCGCGAACCAGTTGGCGCCGTTGTCGGTGGAGAAGGCGATGTGCGGGCCCGAGTCGAGGTTGCCGACGCGCACCACCGTGTTCGGGTCGGTCTCGGCGTAGTCGAGGCTCGTCGTCGTGGTGAAGTTCGGCGAGGTGTACATCATCGACGGCACCTTGGTGAGGTCCGTGTGCCGGAAGCCGCCGATGTCACCGAGGGCGCTGAGGAGGGTGGCCCCGGAGGGGGGAGAGGCCAGGTCGTTGACGGCCGTCTCCTCCAGGCCCTGGACCATGGGCCGAATCGTGAACTGGCTGTCGCTGTCCCAGTTCGTGAGGTTCTCGGTGCCGTAGATCGTCGCGCCCGTTCCGTACATCATCCGGGCTGAGTTGAACGGGTCGATCTCCAACCCCTCGGTCATCCAGCCGAGTTTGGGCGATTGCTCGGGAGGTGACGGGTTCGCGTGGAACGTCAGCCAGGGCACGGACGACACGTCCATCGTGTAGCGGTTCGAGCGGTTGGGGTACGAGGTGTAGTCCCAGGCCTTCGTCCAGGTGCCGCCGCTGTCGGTGGATCGGAAGATCTGGGTGTCCGGCCACCACGAGCTGTACGCCGTGGTCATCACCGTGCCCGGATGCTGCCGGTCGACGGTCAGTCCGCTGAATCCGTAGTAGGTGTCGGCCTCCGCGACCGGGCTGATGTTCGTCCAGGTCCCGGTCCTGGTCGCGTACCGCCACAGGCGGCCCTTGCCGCCGTCGTACGGGCCGCCCTTGTCGCTGTAGGCCAGGTAGAGGTAGCCGTTCGTGGCGTCGAGGACGCCCTTGTGGGCCAGCTGGCCGGTGGGCTGCCCGGCGAGCCGGGACCAGGTCGCGCCGCCGTCCGTCGAGCGGTAGACCGCGTTGTCCTGGTCGGCGACCCCGACGTAGATCGTCTGCGTGGCGCTTCCCGGGGTGCCCGTGGACTCGTCGAAGGTCACCCACACGATGCCCTGGTTGTCACTGGTGTAGCCGCTCGTGTCGGTCGCGTCCTGCACGTAGGTGCCGACGTTCGGGAAATTGGTCACCTGCGACCACGTGACACCCGAGTCCGTGGATCGCCACAGACCCTTGCCGCTCGGCGCGCCGAGGTACAGCACGCTGTCCTTGTGGGGGTCGATCGCGAGGCGCTCGCCCATGCCCCGGCCCGGCATGTTCCCGCCCAGCTTGAAGGGCAGGTCCGTCCTCTGCCAGCTCGCGCCCCGGTCGGCGGAGCGCAGCACGGCACCGTTGCCGGGGTCCCAGCTGTTCGTGTAGGTGCCGACCGCCGCGTACACCTTGTTCGGGTCGACGGAGTCGGACGCGAGGCTCACCACCCCGGTGTGGCCCCACCGGTCCCAGCCGATCGAGTCCGTGAGCGGGGTCCAGGTCTTCGTCGACTCCTGCCAGCGGTAGGCGCCGCCGATGTCCGTGCGGGCGTAGGCGAGGTTCTTCTCGGAGCGGTTGAACACGATGCCGGGGACGAAGCCGCCGCCGTCGATCCGGGCGTTCTTCCAGGTGTACGTGTCGGCGGCGAGCGTCGTGGTCGGGGGGCTCGAGGCGAGGGCGGACGGACTGCCCGCCAGCAGGCCGGCGGCCAGTGCCAGTACGGCCGTGAGGATACGGGTTCTTCGCACGGTGGGGTCCTCTCTGAAGGAGGGCATGACGACCGGGCGGCCCCCAGTGCGGGTGGGGGCCGCCCGGCCAGGTGGCCTCGTCGTCAGGTGACGAGACCGCGCACGCGGAGCTTCGGGCGCTCTTGGAGGCACGGTGCTGGTCCCGCGCCCCTGAGAGCGCGGGGAACTGCGCGACCAGCCACGGACGGCCCGCAGCTCAAGTACCGCACAACCCGCGGAGCGCCCGGCGGGGACTATTCGAGAAGCTCCGCGTACGAGCCCATGGCCAGGGCGATGTCCGCCTGGGCCCAGAACCGGTGGTACGTGAAGGAGGGCGCGGCTCCGCCCGCCAGATAGGCCTCGATCTTCGACCAGTTCGGGTCGTTCTTGTAGAAGGACCTGAGCGAGGTGAAGGTCGAGGTGGAGTTGATCGTGTCGCCGTTCGGCATCTTGCCGCTCCAGCCGCTCGGGACGTAGACCGTGTCGTCGAAGCGGTTGTAGTCGGCGCGGGTCTCCGGGACGGCGATGCCCAGGCCGTCCTGGTAGTTGCTCCACATGCCGTCGAGGAGTGCCTTCGCCGTCGTCTTCGCCTGGGCGTTGCCGGACTTGGCGGCGTAGTACGACAGGGTCTTGGCGTACGCGGCGGCCACACCGACGTCGTTGGTGTAGTCGGCGACGGTCACGTGAAGTCCGGTGTTGGCGCCTGGACTTGAAGCGTTCCAGGTGTCGGGTGCGCCGGACCACTGGAGCGTGGAGGGGATCTGATAGGTGCCGTCCGGGTTGATCGTGGTCTTGGACAGCGCCCAGGAGACCCACTTGTCGAGGACCGCCTTCGCGCTCGCGTTCCCCGTCTGCTGGTAGTACTCGGCGACCCGCTCCATGGACCAGGCCTGGAAGCCGAACCACTGGTTGGACGGCGGGTCGTGGTACACCGGCTGCTGGTCGTAGTACATGCCGTAGAAGGTCGGCGTCCCGGCCGGCGGGGTCGCGTAACGGCCCGCCCAGCTGTTGGTCGCGCCGCCCGCGATGGCGCCCTCGTTGGACTGCAGCCAGCGGTAGAACTCCAGCTGCCGGGTGAGGGAGGTGCTCCAATCGGCCGCCCCTGTCGACGACTTGGGCTTCAGGTCGGCGTACGAGCTGAGCGCGTACGCGGCCAGCGGGTTCTGGTAGCCGCCGTGGACATGGCTGGAGCCGATGCGCCAGGCCCAGCCCGCCGAGGTGTCGGTCGCACCGCCCCAGGCGTAGTACCAGGAGAGCAGGTAGTGCGAGGCGTCCTTTCCGGTGCCGGCCGCGCAGGTCGACGGGCCGACACAGTTGCCGATCTTCTTGAAGTACTTGTCGTACATGGCGTAGCGCAGATAGTCGCCCATCTTCGCCGCCTTGCCGACGGTCGCGGACACGTCGCCGCCCTTGCCCTGCGCCTTGGCCCATACGTCGGCCCAGTACGCGGCCTGCACGGCCCGCGCGTCGGCGTCCGGCGCGTCGGTGTACTTCCACTGCTTGGCGTACGAGGAGTCCCCGGTGAAGAGGTCCAGGTAGCCGTTGGTGGAGCCGTACTTGAAGGCGTCGCAGGTCGGCTGCGGCACGGTCTCCCACACCGACTCCTGCGCGCCGCGCTGGAAGGTGTTGATGTACGACGGTCCGGTCGCGGTCGGTCCGGCCTCGCACTTGCCGGGCTCGTTGCCGTAGCCGTAGACGTTGTCGACGTCCTGGAGCCAGTGCATGCCGTACACGTCGTCCGTGCCGTACGCGCTCTTCAGCTCGGCCGCGATCGGGTCCGGGCCGACGGAGACGCCCGTGTCGAGCTTGGCCGGGTACTCGTTCGGGGTGTCGAGTTCCGGCGCGTAGGTCGCGGGCTTCGAGGCGTTGTAGAAGGAGTTCGTCGGCTGGTCGGCGTGGGTGGGGATCATGTACGTCTCCATGGTCGTCCACGCGGCGTTGAACTTGGACCAGTCGCCGGTGACCTTCCCGTACATCGCCTGTAGCCAGATCAGATAGCTGTACGCCTCCGACGTCGTCTCATGCCCCTGGTCCGGCGCCTCGACGATCAGCGTCTCCACCGAGTGGTAGGGGATGCCCTCGGGCGAGAAGTAGCCGTTCGCCGGGTTGGTGATCCTGCCGTAGAGGTCCAGGAAACGTGCGTCGTAGGCCTTCGACGCGGCCAACTCCGTCACCGTGACCGTCGCCTTGGCGTACCCGGTCGCCGAGGCCGTGAAGGTCGCGGCGCCGGTCCCGGAGGCGTCGGCGGTGACGGTCACGTTCTGTGCCGTGTTCCAGTTGGCCGGGGTGAAGGTGAGCGAGGCGCCGCCGGTGACGGACAGTCCGGTATTGCCGTCCGTACGGGCGGTCGTCACCGTCACGTTCGCGGCCGGCTGTTTCGAAAGTTGCACGGCAAAGGTGCCCGACTTGCTCTGCTGGACGCCTAGTTGGGTCGGCGAAGCCACCACGGCGGGACCCGAGGCGACCGTGATGCCGACCGGTGTCGACGCCGCGGAGGCGCCCAGGCTGTCGTAGGCCTTGGCCACCAGTGAATGACTGCCCACGGTCAAGCTGGAGGTGGACAGCGTGTAGGGGGAGCTGGTGTCCGTGCCCAGCAGGGTCGTGTCGTCGTAGAACTCGACCTTGGCGATCGTCGCGTTGTCGGCGGCCGCCGCGGTCGCGGCCAGCGGTATCGCGTCGCCCTGTGTGTAGACCGTGCCCGCGGCCGGGCTGGTCAGCACGGTGACCGGCGGCTGGTGGGCGCCGGTGCAGGTGGTGCCGTTGATCGCGAAGGAGGCGGGCGCCGTGTTGGTGCCGCTGTAGGTGAACTGCGCGCCGGTGGAGACCGCTGCCCCGGCGGCGATCGTCCCGTTCCAGGAGGCGTTCTTCGCGGTGACCGTCCTGCCGGACTGCGACCAGGTCCCGTTCCAGCCGCTGGTCAGCGTCTGGTTGCCCGTGTAGTCGTACGTCAGGGTCCAGCCGTTGATCGGGTCCGTGCCCCGGTTGGTGAGCGTGAGATCCGCGGTGAAGCCGGAGCCCCAGTCATTGGTCTTGTAGTCGACGCTGCACTGAACTCCAGCTGCCTGAGCGGGAGTTGAGCCATTCGCGAGCATGGTGAACGGAAGCGCGAGGGCCGCCACCACGGCGGTCCACAGCCGCCGGGTACTCCGGCGTCTGCTTCTGGAACTTGGGTGCATGTCCTGGTTCCTCCTTGCGGCTCGGAGAAGTGGGGGGCGGAGCAGCAACAAGCCTTGAACCAGTGGGAGCGCTCCCATATTGGAGAGGGGGGTCGAAGGGGTCAAGGTGCTTGAAGAGTCGAAATTGTTCGATTGATCAACAGTGCGACGCCTCTGTCCTTTACCGACACTTGGCGCTAACTTCATCCGCACCAGTGGGAGCGGTTCCATCAGTCGACGCGTCCGTCACGACGCGCCCGAGCTGCAAGGAGTCGCTCATGCGACACCCTCCGCGTTCAGCACTTTTAGTGGTCGGCGCCGCGGTCGCCCTCGTGGGCACCGCGATCGCGCCGGTCGTCACGGCTTCAGGAGCCACACCCGCGTGCACGGTGGACTACTCCGTCACGAGCCAGTGGGACACCGGCTTCCAGGGCGCTGTGGAGATCACCAACAACAGGGCCGCGCTCAGCGGTTGGAGTCTCACCTTCGACTTCGCGAACGGTCAGAAGGTCGGTCAGGGCTGGAACGCCAAGTGGTCCCAGTCCGCCACGACGGTCACCGCGGCCAACGAGAGCTGGAACGGTGCGCTGGGCTCAGGGGCCAGTGTCAGCGCCGGGTTCCTCGCCTCGTGGTCGGGGAGCAACGCCGTACCCACGACGTTCAAGCTCAACGGGACCACGTGCAACGTGGACACGGAGCCGTCGCCGACCCCGACGGATCCGCCGCCCACGACCGGTACGGCACCCGAGCTGCACGTCTCCGGGAACAAGCTCGTCGACGCCGGCGGCACGACACGGCGGCTGCTCGGCGTCAACCGCTCCGGCGGCGAGTTCATGTGCGTCCAGGGATACGGCATCTTCGACGGGCCCGTCGACGACGCCTCGGTCAAGGCGATCGCCGACTGGAAGGCCAACACGGTCCGCATTCCGCTCAACGAGGAGTGCTGGCTCGGCCTGTCCAACATCAAACCGGAGTACGCGGGCGCCCACTACATCTCCGCCGTCAAGGACCTGGTCGCCAAGGTCGAGGCGCACGGGATGACCCCGCTCGTCGAACTGCACTGGAACCACGGGCAGTACACCGGGAACTCGGCGGGCTGCTCGGACGTGCACGCCACCTGCCAGAAGCCGATGCCGGACGCGCAGTACAGCCCGGCGTTCTGGTCCTCGGTCGCCGGCACGTTCAAGGACGACCAGGCCGTCGCCTTCGACCTGTTCAACGAGCCCTACCCGGACCGCGCGACCTCCACCACCGCCCAGGCGTGGGCCTGCTGGAAGGACGGCGGCAGCTGCCCGGGCATCGGCTACGAGGTCGCCGGGATGCAGGACCTGGTCGACGCGGTGCGCGGCACCGGCGCCAGGAACCTGATCCTGGCCGGCGGGCTCGCGTACTCCAACGACCTGAGCCAGTGGCTGACGTACAAGCCGAGCGATCCCACGGGCAACCTCGTCGCCGCCTTCCACACCTACAACTTCAACACGTGCGCCAGTGAGAGCTGCTGGAACTCGACGCTCGCCCCCGTGGCGGCCCAAGTCCCGCTCGTGGCGGGGGAGATCGGTGAGAACACCTGCTCCCACGGCTTCGTCGACACGGCGATGAAGTGGTTCGACGACCGGGGGCTCTCCTACCTCGGCTGGACCTGGAACACCTGGGACTGCTCCTCCGGTCCCTCCCTGATCTCCGACTACGACGGCACCCCCACGTCGTACGGAGTCGGGCTGCGTGATCATCTGCGCGCCCTCAACGGATGACCGGTGCGCGCCCTCAACGGATGACCGGCGCAGGAATCAGACGCACACCCGCGCCGGAACCCGACGCACACCCGCGCAAGAAGTCAACGGACACCCGCACAAGAAGAGATGGGAACCCGCACTCATGAGTCGTACCAAATCCGCGCTCTTAGGGGCGCTCGTCCTGCTCGCCGGCGCCTCGGGAACCGCCGTGGCGGCCGTTCCCGCGGCCCCCGCCGGGATCGCCGCCATCCCCTGCACCGTCGACTACAAGGTGCAGAACCAGTGGGACACCGGCTTCACCGCCGCCGTCACGGTCACCAACAACAGCGCCGCCAAGACCTCCTGGGCGGTGAAGTGGGCGTACGCCGGAAACCAGAAGGTGACCTCGGGCTGGAACGCGAAGATCAGCCAGAGCGGCACCGCCGTCACCGCGGCCAACGAGACCTACAACGGGACGCTGGCGACCGGCGGTTCGGTCAGCTTCGGCTTCAACGCCTCCTACAGCGGCACCAACGCGCTGCCCACCTCCTTCACCCTTGACGGGGTGACCTGCAACGTCGACGACGGAAGTGGTGGCGGAGGCGGGGGAGGAGGCAGTGACCCCTCCGGGAGAGTCGACAACCCGTACGCCGGAGCCAAGGTGTACGTGAACCCGGAGTGGTCCGCGAAGGCGGCGGCGGAGACCGGCGGCAGCCGGATCTCCAACCAGCCCACCGGTGTCTGGCTCGACCGGATCGCCGCGATCAACGGGGCGAGCGGCAGCATGGGCCTGCGCGCCCACCTGGACGCGGCGCTCGCGCAGAAGGGCAGCGGCGAAGAGGTCGTCCAGCTGGTCGTCTACGATCTGCCCGGACGTGACTGCGCGGCCCTCGCCTCCAACGGAGAGCTCGGCCCGACGGAGATCGACAAGTACAAGACGCAGTTCATCGACCCGATCGCGGCGATCCTCGCGGACAGCAAGTACGCCTCGCTGCGGATCGTCACGACCATCGAGATCGACTCGCTGCCGAACCTCGTCACCAACACCGGCAGCCGGGCCACCGCCACCCCGCAGTGCGACACGATGCTCGCCAACGGCAACTACGTGAAGGGCGTGGGCTACGCGCTCGCCAAGCTCGGCGCGATCCCGAACGTCTACAACTACCTGGACGCCGGCCACCACGGCTGGATCGGCTGGGACGACAACTTCGCCCCGTCCGCAACCCTGTTCAAGCAGGCGGCCACCAGCGAGGGCGCCACGGTCGACGACGTCGCCGGGTTCATCACCAACACGGCGAACTACAGCGCCCTGAAGGAGAACAACTTCACCATCAACGACACGGTGAACGGCACCTCCGTCCGCCAGTCCAAGTGGGTCGACTGGAACCGCTATGTCGACGAGCTGTCCTTCGCCCAGGCCTTCCGCAACCAGCTCGTGTCGGTCGGCTTCAACTCCGGCATCGGCATGCTGATCGACACCTCCAGGAACGGCTGGGGCGGCACCGCACGGCCCACCGGCCCCGGCGCGACGACCAGCGTCGACACCTACGTCGACGGCGGGCGCTACGACCGCCGTATCCACGTCGGGAACTGGTGCAACCAGGCCGGTGCCGGCCTCGGCGAACGCCCGCAGGCCTCCCCGGCCACCGGGATCGACGCCTATGTGTGGATGAAGCCCCCGGGTGAGTCCGACGGCTCCAGCTCCGCCATCGCCAACGACGAGGGCAAGGGCTTCGACCGGATGTGCGACCCGACCTACACGGGCAACCCCCGGAACAACAACAGCATGTCCGGTGCGCTGCCGAACGCCCCGCTGTCGGGGCACTGGTTCTCGGCGCAGTTCCAGCAGCTGATGACGAACGCGTATCCGCCGCTGTAGGGCGTCCGACCTGGTGATCCGTCGGGGGTCAGGCCTCCTGGGCCAGCCCCCGGCGGATCGCGAACTCCACCGCCGAGTAGTCGCCGTCCGCCCGCTCCAGCTCGTAGGGCACCGCCGGATACAGCGGCGGCTGCGCCATGAAACGCGGGCGCGTGCCGTGATGCGGCTGGGCCGCGTGCACCAGGAACGGGTGGCAGAGGAATACGTCGCCGGGGCGGCCGGTGGCGAAGGCGAGCGGGCGGTGCGCGGAGGCCTCGGCCACCTTCGGACCGAGTTCGAGGAACGAGGCCCCGGCCTCGCCGTACGGCTCCAGGACCGGCGGCACGTCGAGGTGCGAGCCCACCCTGATGCGGGTCGGGGCGTCGGCCTCGGTCACCTCGCTGAACAGGAAGAGCATCAGCAGGGCCCGGCCCCGCGAGCGGAGATTGGAGTGGTAGAGCGCCTCACCCTCGGGGAGGTAACTGCCTTCGATGTGCCAGCCCGCGTCGTCCGGCTCCTCCGTGTGCGGGAACCGCAACGGGAAGCTGCCCAGCGCGTAGCGCGGCTCCCAGCGTCTCTCGCCGACCAGCAGATCGAAGGCCTGGTGCAGAGCGGGGGAGTTGGCCGCGGCGGCGAACGGGCCCTGCGCCATGCTGCTCACCCAGTGCACGGGGTCCTTCCAGGTGCCGGGGTCGTCCGGGTCGTACCCCGTCTCCTTCCACAGCAGCCGGGCGCAGCTCTCGGCGACGCGCGGCGGGAAGGCGCCCTCGATCTTCACGAACCCGTCCTCGAGGAACCGCGCCACCATCTCGTCGTCCATGGGGCCATGCTCGGGGACGGACCGCTTCGGACGCATCAGATTTTCCGACCGCGGTTTTTGCTGTTCGCGCAACATCGTTGGCTGTTTCCGGGAGCCGAGGAGCACGCTGTGTACGCACCCGGACGAGAGGCGGACCACCATGGCACACGACCACCACGACCACGAGAACGCCCAGCACGCCCATGACCACACCCACATGGACTTCGCCGAGATGATCCCCATGCTGGAGCAGGAGGCGGAGCTGTTCAGCCCGCTCTACACCGAGGCGGCGGGCTGGCTGCGGGACCAGCGGTCCGAGACCGGGCTGATCGTGGACGCGGGCAGTGGCCCCGGTGTCATCTCCTGTCTCCTCGCGGACACCTTCCCCGCGGCGCGGGTCGTGGCCGTGGACGAGGTGGAACCCCTGCTGGAGCGGGCCCGCGCCCGTGCCGACCGGCTCGGCGTCGGCGACCGCTTCAGCACCTTGCGGGCCGAACTCGGCGGCGGACTGGGTGACTTGGAGTACCCGGCGGACCTGCTGTGGGCGAGCAGGTCGCTGCATCACGTGGGCGACCAGCGCGCCGCGCTCGCCGGTTTCGCGCGCGCTCTCGCGCCCGGCGGCACCCTCGCCCTCATGGAAGGCGGCCTGCCCATGCGCTACTTCCCGCGCGAGATCGGCATCGGCCGCCCCGGCCTTCAGTCCCGTGTCGACGCGGTCCACGACGAATGGTTCGGCCGGATGCGGGACGAGCTGCCCGGAGCGGTGCGAGAGACGGAGGACTGGGCCGCCCTGATGACCGCCGTCGGCCTGCGCCACACGGCGACCCGCACCTTCCTCGTCGACCTCCCCGCCCCGGTCTCGGACGAGACGCGCGCCTTCGTCGTCACCTCCCTCACCCACCGCCGCGACTTCCTCGCCCCCGGCCTCGACGCGGACGACCTCGCCACCCTCAACCGTCTCCTCGACCCGGACGACAAGGCGAGCGTGTACCACCGGCCGGACGTCTTCCTGCTGACGGCGCACACCGTGCACGTCGCGGTGAAGCCGGAGTAGTTCCGGCCGGTCCGCATCCGGAGTGGTTCCGGCCGGTCAGCACGTGCCCGGGCGCGCGTACACGGTGACCCGGGCACCCTGGACCCGGCGTGTGCCGCACTTCTCGAAGTACGTGGCCAGGACCCGCCGTTTGACGATCTCCCCCGGGGTCGCGTCGAGCGGCTGCCCCGCGGGATCGCTCACGGCGACGATACGGCTCGCCGTGATCATGCGGGCGCGGACGACCGGCGCCGGAACCTCGGTGCCGTACAGGGTGTGCGAGGCGGCCGGTGCGCGGTCGAGGGCCAGATCCCGCAGCCCGCGCAGGGCACCGGGGTCGGGCAGGGACCACACCCGGCGCCGCGCCGGCTGGTAGAGGACCCCGTCACCCGGCGCACCGGCCTCGGCGACGGCCCGGGCGATCGCGCCCACGTCGTCCACCCGGCTCTGCGGTGTACGCAGCTGCAGGGTGACGGGGAGCAGCGCGAGAACGGCGGCGACCGCGCAG
>LRTP01000874.1 GCA_001550305.1 Streptomyces diastatochromogenes | reverse complement strand
CGCGCGGTGCGCGTCCGGGCCGGGGCGGGTCAGCCGATGAGGGCCGGGCTCAGCCCATGTCGAACGTCGCCGGGTCGGGACCCAGGCGACGGTCCTCGTTCAGCGCGCTGATCGCCGCGATGTCCTCGGTGTCCAGCGAGAAGTCGAAGACGTCGATGTTCTCCTTGATCCGGGACGGGGTCACGGACTTGGGGATCACGACGTTGCCCAGCTGGATGTGCCAGCGCAGCACGATCTGGGCCGGAGTGCGGTTGTGCTTCTGGGCGATGGCGACGATCGCCGGGACCTCCAGCAGGCCCTTGCCCGAGCCGAGCGGGGACCAGGCCTCGGTGGCGATGCCCTGCTGCGCGTGGTACTCGCGGGTGGCGTGCTGCTGGAGGTGCGGGTGCAGCTCGATCTGGTTGACGGCCGGGATGACGGACGTCGCCTCGATCAGCTGCTCCAGGTACTCCGGGTAGAAGTTGGAGACACCGATGGCCTTGATCCGGCCGTCCGTGTGGAGCTTCTCGAAGGCCTTGTACGTGTCGATGTACTTGCCCCGGGACGGCAGCGGCCAGTGGATCAGATACAGGTCGAGGTAGTCCAGGCCGAGCTTCTCCAGGGACGTGTCGAACGCGCGGAGCGTCGAGTCATACCCCTGGTCGCTGTTCCAGAGCTTGGTGGTGACGAAGAGTTCCTCGCGGGGGATGCCGGAGGTGGCGATGGCCTTGCCCGTGCCCTCCTCGTTGCCGTAGATCGCCGCGGTGTCGATGCTGCGGTATCCGGACTCCAGCGCCGTGGCGACGGCCTGCTCCGCCTCGTCGTCCGGGACCTGCCAGACACCGAAGCCCAGCTGCGGCATCTCGACGCCGTTGTTCAGGATGATCGGGGGGACCTTGCTCACGAGCTCTCGATCCTTAAGTCGTCGGGTGGTACTCCCATGGTCAACGATCACCGGCCGTCATGCATTCCTGACCGGCGGATTAGCTGTGGATTCCTCGTGAGGGTCGGAGATTGGCCGGAAATGGATCCGACCTTATCGGTCCGGACCATTGACCGAGTTCCGTCATCCGACCACTCTGTAGGTCGTCACCGAACGGGTTCATGAACCCGGTGCACGCATGTGAACACCAGCACCTGTCTGGGCTCCACACCCCCCACCCATCAGGAAAGCAGGTACGCGCACATGAACAAGAGCACCCTCGAAGGCCGCCGCGCGGAACAGGTCATCCGGGAAACATCGGAGGAAAGCGTCTGGGAGACCCCCGGGTATCTGGTCGTCGAGACCGCCCTGGAGGTCACGGCCTACGCCCTCGGTGACCGCCTGGGCCCGGTTGCCGAACGGGCAACCGCCGGGCCACACCTGGCACGTACGGCCTAGCCCCACGGTTGTCGAACCATGACCGCGACACCGGTGCGCGACGACGGTGCCGCGGCCCCTTGGGGAACCGCCGAGTTCACCGAGCGGCTGCGCGCCGTCGCCGAGGACCGCTACCACGACCGTCATCCCTTCAACGTCCGTATGCACCAGGGCGAGTTGACCCCGGCCGAGCTGCGCCGCTGGATCATCAACCGCTTCCACTACCAACGCCACATCCCCGTCAAGGACGCCCTGATCCTGGCCAAGTTCGACGATCCCGCACTGCGACGGGTGTGGGTCCGCAGGATCCAGGACCACGACGGCACGGCCGTCGGACAGGGCGGCATCGAACGCTGGCTGCGGCTGGGCGAGGCCGCCGGCCTCGAACGGCCGGCGCTGTGGGACACCGCCCGGGTGCTGCCCGGCGTCCGGCTCGCGGTCGAGGGCTACGTCAATTTCTGCCGCCTGCGCCCCGTGCTCGACGCGGTCGCCGCCTCCCTCACGGAGCTGTCCGCACCGGGGCTGATGCGCACGCGGATCGCCGCGTTCGAGCGGTACTACCCCTGGATCGAGGCAGAGGGGCTCGCGTATTTCCGTACCCGCATCGGGCAGGGCGGACGTGACAGCGAGGAGGCGCTCGCCCTGGTCCAGGGCTGGGCGCGCACCCGTGAGCAGCAGGAACGGGCCGTGGCGGCGCTGACGTTCAAGTGCGAGGTGCTGTGGGCGCTCCTGGACGCGGTGGACCGGGCGAGCGACTCCGTTCCGACGGGCACGTCGGACCGGGTGTCGGGAGGTCCCCCTCGGGGCGACCCAGCCGCCGCACCGGGCACCCTGC
>LRTP01000873.1 GCA_001550305.1 Streptomyces diastatochromogenes | reverse complement strand
GCGAATCCTCCGTTGACGAATCCGGTCCGCGCGCCCCACACCCCGAGCGCCGTCGACCGCTGCCGCCCCTGGTAGACCGAGCCGAGCAGCGGCAGGGTCGTCGCGAACATCGCCGCCGCGCCCACCCCCTGCAGCCCACGCGCGGCCACCAGCATCCCGGGCCCGGACGCGAGCCCGCACAGCAGCGACGCCACCGCGAACAGCACCACGCCCGCCACGTGCACCCGGCGCCGTCCCAGAATGTCGGCGGCGGCCCCCACTCCCAGCAGCAGCGCGGCGAGCGCGAGCGCGTACCCGTCGATCACCCACTGCAGATCACTCAGCGACGCGTGCAGCGCCCGTGCCATGTCCGGCAGCGCGACGACCGCGATCGTCACGTCCAGCAACAACATGAACGTCCCCAGGCACACCGCCGTGAGCGGCCCCCATGTACGCATGTCCTCAACTCCTCCAGAACCCCGTGCCGCGGATGCGCAAGCCTCCGTACGATGAGCTCCCGAGGGGTGATCGCGGTGGCCTCGGGCACCGGATCGCCGGAATCCGACAAGGACGGCCCCCATGGAGATGGAATCCCACACCTTCGACAAGCTCGACCTGCAACTGCTGGCCGCGCTGGAACTGGACGCCCGCGCGCCCTTCAGCCGGATCGCGGCGGTGCTGGGCGTCTCCGACCAGACGATCGCGCGCCGCTTCCGCAGGCTCTCCGCCGAGGGCGGCCTGCGGGTGGTCGCGGTGCGCGACGCCGAACGGCTCGGCCAGAGCCAGTGGATGCTACGGCTGCGCTGCGCGCCCGACAGCGCGGAGACGATCGCGGAGGCGCTGGCCAAGCGGCCGGACACCGCGTGGATCGGACTGGCCTCGGGCGGCACCGAGGTGGTCTGCATGACCCGGCCGCGCAGCCCCGGCGACCACGACGACCTGCTGCTCGGAAAGCTGCCGCGCACCCCGAGCATCATGGAGATCCGCGCCCACCAGATCCTGAACCGATTCTTCGGCGGACCGACGGGCTGGGTCAGCAGGTTCGACGCGCTGACGGACGAGCAGATCGCCGCGCTGCGGCCGCGACTTCCCGACCCCTCGGGGCCCGCCCGGATCGACCCCGAGGACGAGCCGCTGGTCGCCGCGCTCGAACGCGACGGACGCGCCACCTATCCGGAACTCCAGCGCGCCACCGGCCGTTCCGAGTCCGTCGTCAAGCGCCGCCTCGCCGCCCTGCTCGCCTCCGGCGCCGTGTACGTCGACGTCGAGTACCACTCCGAGACCCTCGGCTTCGCCTGCGCCGCCGTCCTGTGGATCACCGCGGCCCCGGCGGCCCTGCACTCCGTCGGAGAGGCCCTCGCCACCCACGACGAGGTCGCCTTCGCCGCGGCGACGGCCGGCCCCTCCAACATCGTCGTCACCGCCGTCGCCCGTGACACGGCGGGCCTCTACGCCTACCTGAGCGGCCGCCTCGGCACCCTCGAAGGGGTCCAGCACGTCGAGACGACCCCGTTCCTGCGCCGCATCAAGCAACTCACGTACGCGAGACCGGCCCGCTAGCCCCGCCGCCCCTGAGCAGCCGGTCCCCGCCGCCCAGGATCGCGGCCGCGAGGGCGTCCGCCGCGCCCTGTGCGGACGTACGCCGCTGTCCGTGCACCAGGACGAAGTCGACCTCGCCCAGTTCCGGCAGGCCCGCGCGGTCCGGGACGCGGACGAGGCCGGGAGGGATCAGCCCGCGCGAGTGGGCCATCACGCCGAGGCCCGCGCGGGCCGCCGCGACGAGGGCGTTCAGGCTGCCGCTGGTGCAGGCGATGCGCCACGCGCGGCCCTGGCGCTCCAGGGCTTCGAAGGCGAGGGCGCGGGTGATGCCCGGGGGCGGGTAGACGATCAGGGGGACCGGGCGGTCGGGGTCCAGCCGCAGACGTTCCGCGCCGATCCACACCAGGCGGTCGTGCCAGACCAGCTCGCCGCGCGGATCCTCGGGCCGCCGCTTCGCCAGCACCAGGTCCAGCCTGCCCGCCGTGAGCTGCTCGTGCAGCGTGCCGGACAGCTCGACCGTCAGCTCCAGGTCCACCTCCGGATGGTCGTACCGGAAGCCCTCCAGGATCTCCGGGAGCCGGGTCAGTACGAAGTCCTCGGAGGCGCCGAAGCGCAGCCGGCCGCGCAGACGGGTACCCGTGAAGAAGGCGGTCGCCTGCTCGTGCACCGCCAGGATGCGGCGCGCGAAGCCGAGCATCGCCTCGCCGTCCTCGGTGAGCTCCACGGAGTGCGTGTCCCGTGAGAACAGCTGCCGTCCCACCGCGTCCTCCAGGCGGCGCACGTGCTGGCTGACGGTGGACTGGCGCAGCCCGAGCCGTCGTGCGGCCTGCGTGAAGCTCAGGGTCTGGGCCACCGCCAGGAAGGTACGCAGCTGGGAGGGGTCGTACACACCCCCACGTTATCGCGATTCGCGATGACAGTCAGAACGGTATGACGGATTCCCGATCGCGGGCCGGAAGAGGACGATGGAGAGGGCACGACCCGCCCCGGGACCACCCTTGCCCGGGCCGCCCCGTACGACGTCTGAGCAGTGGAGCACCGTGAAACGCCTGCAGTGGCCGAGTTGGATGCCGATCGACCCGTACATCCTGCTGTTGCTCGGGACAGTGGGCCTCGCGGCCCTGCTCCCGGCACGGGGCACGGGCGCCGACGTCGCGTCGGGCGCGTCCACGGCCGCCATCGCCTTCCTCTTCTTCCTCTACGGGGCCCGGCTCTCCACCCGTGAGGCGGTCGAGGGCCTCAAGCACTGGCGGCTCCACGTCACCGTCCTGGCCTGCACCTTCGTCGTCTTCCCGCTGCTCGGCCTGGCCGCCCGCGGCCTCGAACCGGTGCTCCTGACGCACAACCTCTACACCGGTCTGCTCTTCCTCACACTCGTCCCCTCGACCATCCAGTCGTCGATCGCCTTCACCTCCATGGCCCGCGGCAACGTGCCCGCCGCGATCTGCGCCGGCTCCTTCTCCTCCCTCGCGGGCATCGTCGTCACCCCGCTGCTCGCCGCGGCACTGCTGGGCGGCAGCGGCGGCGGTTTCTCCGCGGACTCGCTGGTCAAGATCGTGCTCCAACTGCTGGTGCCGTTCCTCGCCGGGCAGGTGCTGCGCCGCTGGATCGGCGGATTCATCACGCGCCACAAGAAGGTCCTCGGCTACGTCGACCGCGGCTCGATCCTGCTCGTCGTCTACACCGCGTTCAGCGAGGGCATGGTGCAGGGCATATGGCACCAGGTGAGCGCGGTGCGACTGGCGGGCCTGCTCGCGGTCGAGGGCGTGCTGCTCGCGGTGATGCTGACCCTCACCTGGTACGGCGCGAAGGCGCTGGGCTTCCACCGCGAGGACCGCATCGCGATCCAGTTCGCCGGGTCGAAGAAGTCCCTCGCCTCGGGACTCCCCATGGCCAGCGTGCTGTTCGGCGCGCACGCCTCGCTCGCCGTGCTGCCGCTGATGCTCTTCCACCAGATGCAGCTGATGGTGTGCGCGGTGATCGCCAAGCGTCGCGCCCACGACCCCGAGGCGGCTACGACCCCGGTTCCCCCAGCCGCAGCGTCACGAATCGCGGTCGGTACAGCGCCACGTTCCGACTGAGGTTCGCCTGCGCCGAGACACCGCCCGTGGTGTCCAGCCAGTTCACGTCATAGCTCAGGACGAGCCGGTCGCCGTCGCTCAGCGCCGCGTGCACCTGAGGGTTGTACGCGGCCACCTCCCCCTGCGGCAGGGCCGGACTGAAGCTCCGGGTGGGCCCGTGCCAGGGGCCGGTCGGCGCGCACGCCCAGTACGAGGTGATCGTCGTCAGGCCCGCGGTGCCCGCCGCCATCGTGAACAGGACGTACGTCCCGCCGTCCCGCACCACCGTGAAAGCGCTGCCGACTCCCGTGCGCCGCTCGTCCCCGAGCACCGGCCCCGGTCGCGCCCGCACCGCCCATCCGCTGCCGTCCCAGTACTCCCAGGCCGCCGGCTGCCCGAGCCGGC
>LRTP01000872.1 GCA_001550305.1 Streptomyces diastatochromogenes | reverse complement strand
GTGCCGCGGGGAGCCGGTCAGCCCTGGGCGGCCGCGGCCTGCAGGGCGATGCGGTGCTCGCCCGCGTACACGTTCATGGAGAGGCCGCGCAGGAAGCCCACCAGGGTCAGCCCGGTCTCGGCGGCCAGGTCCACCGCCAGCGAGGACGGTGCCGAGACCGCCGCCAGTACGGGGATGCCCGCCATGACCGCCTTCTGCGCCAGCTCGAAGGAGGCCCGGCCCGACACCAGCAGGATCGTGCGGGAGAGCGGCAGGTCGCCGCGTTGCAGGGCGCGCCCGACCAGCTTGTCGACCGCGTTGTGCCGCCCCACGTCCTCCCGTACGTCGAGCATCTCCCCGTCCTCCGTGAACAGGGCCGCGGCGTGCAGACCCCCGGTCCGGTCGAAGACCCGCTGGGCCTCGCGCAGCCGGTCGGGGAGGCCGGCGAGGAGAGCGGGCTCCAGCCGGACCGGGGGAGCGTCGCCGCCGTCGTCGATGGCCCAGCGGGCCGTCGTACGGACCGCGTCCAGGCTCGCCTTGCCGCACAGGCCGCAGGACGAGGTCGTGTAGACGTTGCGCTCCAGCGTGATGTCGGGCAGCACGACGCCCGGCGCGGTCCGGACGTCCACGACGTTGTACGTGTTGGAGCCGTCGACAGTGGCGCCCGCGCAGTAGACGATGTTCTGCACCTCGTCGGCCCGGCCGAAGACCCCCTCGCTGACGAGGAAGCCCGCCGCGAGCGCGAAGTCGTCGCCCGGGGTGCGCATGGTGATCGCGAGCGGTTTCCCGTTGAGGCGGATCTCCAGTGGCTCCTCGGCGACGAGCGTGTCGGGGCGCGTGGAGACAGCCCCGTCCCGGATGCGGATCACCTTGCGTCGTTCCGTGACTCGTCCCATGTCCTGATCAGTCCCGGTTCTGTACGTGCTGGTAGCCGAAGCGGCCCTTGATGCAGAGATTGCCGTGGGTCACCGGGTTGTCGTGCGGGGAGGTGACCTTCACGATCTCATTGTCCTGCACGTGCAGGGTGAGGTTGCAGCCCACACCGCAGTACGCGCACACCGTCGTCGTCTCGGTCTGCGCCGACTCGTCCCATGTACCCGCCGCCCGCATGTCGAACTCCGACCTGAACGACAGTGCCCCCGTCGGGCACACCTCGATGCAGTTGCCGCAGTACACGCACGCCGAGTCGGTCAGCGGGGCATCGTGCTCGACGGCGATCCGGGCGTCGAATCCGCGCCCGGAGACCGAGATCGCGAAGGTGTTCTGCCACTGGTCGCCACAGGCGTCGACGCACTTGTAGCAGAGGATGCACTTGTCGTAGTCGCGGACGTAGAGGCCGTTGTCGATCTTGGGTTCCTCGTCGAGACGCGCCGCGTCGGGGCCGAAGCGGTCCGGTTTCGCCTCGTACTCCTTGATCCACCCGGCCACCTCCGGAGTGGTCGACAAGTCGACCGAGGAGGCGAGGAGCTCGATGACGACCTTGCGGCTGTGGCGTGCGCGCTCGGTGTCCGTCCGTACCTCCATGCCCGCCTCCGCCTTGCGCGAGCAGGCCGGGACGAGGGTCCGGGCGCCCTCGAGCTCGACGACACAGACCCGGCAGGCGTTCTTGGGGGTGAGCGTGTCGCCCTGGCAGAGGGTGGGGACCTCCTTGCCCGCCGCCCGGCAGGCGTCGAGGATCGTCGAGCCCTCCGGAACCCTGACCTCCTGCCCGTCGAGGGTGAACTCGACGAGCCGACGCGGCACTCCCAGCGGTATCGCGGTCATTCGTAGGCCCCCAAGCGGTCGATCGCGGATTCCACGGCGTTCCACGCGGTCTGCCCGAGACCGCAGATCGAGGCGTCCCGCATCGCGCGGCCCACCTCCCTGAGCAGGGCGACGTCGTCGGCCGCCGCAACGCCCCTGCGCTCGGCGATCCGGTGCAGCGCCTCCTCCTGCCGTACGGTCCCGACCCGGCACGGCACGCACTGCCCGCACGACTCGTCGCGGAAGAACTCGGCGATGCGCAGCAGGAGGCGGGGGAGCGGGACCGTGTCGTCGAAGGCCATGACCACACCCGAGCCGAGCGTCGTGCCCGCCGCCCGGGTCCCCTCGAAGGTGAGCGGGATGTCGAGTTCGTCGGGCCGCACGAAGCCGCCCGCCGCGCCGCCGAGCAGCACCGCGCGCAGCCCCTCGCGCACGCCCGCCGACTCCAGCAGCTCGCCCAGCGTCGCCCCGAACGGCAGTTCGTAGATTCCGGGCCGGTCCACGCTGCCCGACACGCAGTACAGCTTCGGGCCGGTGGAGCCCGGGGTGCCGATCGCCGCGTACGCCTCGGCCCCCCTCGTCAGGATCGGCAGGACGTTCACCAGGGTCTCGACGTTGTTCTCGGCAGTGGGTTTGCCGAACAAACCCTTCTCCACAGGGAAGGGCGGTTTGGAACGCGGCTCTCCTCTGTACCCCTCGATCGAGTTGAACAGGGCGGTCTCCTCGCCGCAGATGTACGCGCCCGCGCCCCGCCGGATCTCGATGTCGAAGGCGTACCCCTGGCCGAGGACGTCCTCGCCGAGCAGGCCACGCGCGCGTGCCTGCCCGATGGCGTGCTCCATGCGGCGCAGGGCGCGCGGGTACTCGCCGCGCAGATAGAGGTAAGCCTTGTGCGCCCCGACGGCGTACGCGGCGATGGTCATCGACTCGACGAGGGCGTACGGGTCGCCCTCCATGACGACCCGGTCCTTGAAGGTGCCGGGCTCGGACTCGTCGGCGTTGCACACCAGGTAGTGCGGACGGTCGGGCTGGGACGCCGTGGCCTGCCATTTGCGGCCGGTGGGGAAGGCGGCGCCGCCGCGCCCGACCAGGCCCGCGTCGGTGACCTCGCGGATGACCCCGGCCGGCCAGTACGGCAAGCGCAAGGCGCAGATCTCCGGCGAGATCTGGCTGAACGGCACTGAACTGCTGT
>LRTP01000871.1 GCA_001550305.1 Streptomyces diastatochromogenes | reverse complement strand
CCTCGACGCCGGCGCACAGCTCCGCCGCGCCCGCCGCCGCGCACGCGAGGTCCGTACACACGTGCAGCACGGTCGCGGGGCGCGGCTTCACCGAGAACATCGCGTAGAAGGTCGCGACCCCGTACGCCTCCGCCGGCGGCACGGTCAGCCGGCGGCACAGGTAGTCGAGCGCGCCCTCGCTGATCCAGCCGATCCGGTCGTTGACGGCGTGCAGCCCCGGCAACAGCAGGTCGCGGCGTTCGCGCGCCTCCCGGCCGCCGCGCGCCCACCTGAGGTCGGCGGCCGTCATCTCATCGCGCGCGGCGCCCTCCCACGAGGACTCCGGAGGACCGAGCAGCCCGTCGATCGCCGCCCGCTCCTCGTCCGTCGGCTTGCTGTCACCGAAGTGCAGATCCACCACATCACCTCACTTGAGTCGCGACCGGCAGCTTCTCGATCCGGATGGCCGACGCCTTGAACTCCGCCGTCCCCGCGATCGGGCAGTTCGCCTCGATCGTCAGCTGGTTGGTGTCCACCTCGTCGGGAAAGTGCATGGTCATGAACGCGAGGCCGGGCCGCAGCGCGGTGTCGATCCACACCGGTGCCACGACGGATCCCCGGCGCGAGGAGACCTGGACCTCCTCGCCCACCACGACCCCGTAGTGCTCGGCGTCCTCCGGACAGAGCTCGACGTACTCGCCGCGCCGCAGCGGCGAGGCGAAACCGCCGCTCTGCACCCCGGTGTTGTACGAGTCGAGCCGCCGCCCGGTGGTGAGCCGGATCGGATACTCCTCGTCCGTCAGATCCACGGGCGGATCGTGCTGGACGATCCCGAACGGCGCGAGCCGGCCGCGCTCTGCGGGGTCCGAGGCCCACAACCGGCCGTGCAGGTAGGTGGGTTCGAGCCGTCCGATGTCGGGGCAGGGCCACTGGATGCCCTGGTGCTCCGCCAGACGTTCGTACGTCATCCCGTAGTGGTCCGGCGACACCGACCGCAGCTCGTTCCAGACGGCCTCGGCGTCGGCGTACTTCCAGTCGTGCCCGAGGCGCGCGGCGAGGGCGCAGAGGATGTCGATGTCCTCGCGGGCCTCACCCGGCGGCGTCACCGCCGCGCGCACCCGCTGCACCCGCCGCTCGCTGTTGGTGGTGGTGCCCTCAGTCTCCGCCCACCCGGCGGTCGCGGGCAGCACGACGTCCGCCAACTGGGCCGTCTTCGTGAGGAAGATGTCCTGCACGACGAGGAAGTCGAGGGCTCCGAGCCGCCGTACCGCCTGTTCGCTGTCGGCCTCCGACTGCGCCGGGTTCTCACCGATGCAGTAGACGGCCTTGAGCGTGCCCTCCTCCATGGCCTCGAACATCTCCGTCAGGTTCAGCCCGTAGTGCGGCTGGATGACGGTGTCCCAGGCGGACTCGAACTTCAGCCGCGCCTCGGGGTCGAGGATGTCCTGGAAGCCGGGGAGGCGGTTGGGGATGGCGCCCATGTCGCCGCCGCCCTGCACGTTGTTCTGCCCGCGCAGGGGCTGGAGCCCGGAGCCGTGGCGGCCCACGTGCCCGGTCAGCAGGGTCAGGTTGATCAGCGCGCGGACGTTGTCGGTGCCGTTGTGGTGCTCGGTGATGCCGAGGGTCCAGCACAGCTGGGCGCGCTCGGCGCGGGCGTACGCGTGCGCCAACTGCCGTATCGCCGCCGCCGGTACGCCCGTCACCTTCTCGGCGAGCGACAGCGTCCAGGGCTCGACGAGCGCCTTGTACTCCTCGAAGCCGCTGGTGGCCCGCTCGATGAAGGCGTGGTTGGCGAGGCCCGCGTGGATGATCTCGCGGCCGATCGCGTGCGCCATCGGGATGTCGGTGCCGACGTTCAGACCGAGCCAGCTCTCCGCCCACTCGGCCGTGGACGTACGGCGCGGGTCGACCGCGTACATCCGGGCGCCGTTCCTGATCCCCTTCAGCACGTGCTGGAAGAAGATCGGGTGTGCGAAGCGGGCGTTGGAGCCCCACATCACGATGAGGTCGGTCTCCTCGACCTCCGCGTACGAGGAGGTGCCGCCGCCGGAACCGAAGGCGGCGCTCAGGCCCGCGACGCTCGGGGCGTGACAGGTGCGGTTGCAGGAGTCGACGTTGTTCGTGCCCATCACGACCCGGGCGAACTTCTGGGCCACGTAGTTCATCTCGTTGGTCGCGCGGGCGCAGGAGAACAGGCCGAAGGCGCCACGGGCGGCGCTCAGTCCCGCCGCCGCGCGGGTCAGGGCCTCGTCCCAGCCGGCCCGCCGGAAGGGCTCGTCGCGCGCGTCACGGACCAGGGGGTGCGTGAGCCGGGCGTAGATCTTCGATTCACGTTTCCTCATGCGGCGCTCCTCAGCGCGAGCAGGTCCGATATGGCGTGGACGGTGCGCAGGGTGGGCACCTCGACGCCGGTGATGTCCGCCAGCTCGACGACCGCCGCCAGCAGTACGTCCAGTTCGAGCGGCTTGCCGCGCTCCAGGTCCTGGAGAGTGGAGGTGCGGTGGTCGCCGACGCGCTCGGCGCCGGCCAGCCGCCGTTCGATGGAGACGCCCACCTCGCAGCCGAGCGCCTCGGCGACCGCGAGCGTCTCGGTCATCATGATCTCGATGACCTTGCGGGTGCCGCCGTGCAGGCACATCTGCCGCATCGTCGCGCGGGCCAGCGCGCTGATCGGGTTGAAGGAGATGTTGCCGAGCAGCTTGAGCCAGATGTCGTTGCGCAGATCCCGTTCGACCGGGCACTTGAGACCGCCGGCCGTCATGGCCTCGCTGAACGCCGCGCACCGCCCGGAGAGGGTGCGGTCGGGCTCGCCGACGGAGAACCGGGTGCCTTCCAAGTGCCGTACGACGCCCGGTCCCTCCAGCTCGGTCGCGGCGTACACGACACACCCGATGGCCCGTTCGGGCGCGAGCACCGCACTGACCGCGCCGTTCGGGTCCACGCTCTCCACGCGGTGGCCGTCGTGCGGGCCGCCGTGCCGGTGGAAGTACCACCAGGGGATGCCGTTCTGGGCGGCGATCACCGCCGTGGTGTCGTGCAGCAAAGGCTCGATCAGCGGCCCGCACGCCGCGTACGAGTTGGCCTTCAGGCCGAGCAGGACGTAGTCGACCGGGCCGACCTCGCCCGGGTCGTCGGTGGCATGGGCGCGCGCGGTGAAGTCGCCACGCGGACTGAGGACTTGGACTCCGTGCTGCCTCATGGCCGCGAGATGCGGTCCACGGGCGATGAGGTGCACATCGGCGCCGGCGCGGTGCAGCGCGGCGCCGACGTAGGCGCCGATCGCACCGGCGCCGAGAACGGCGACTTTCACTGTGGCTCGCTCCGTTCGGTCGAGGGTACCGAGGAACTGCCGAACTCTGTCGACGAAATATTGTCTACAGTATGGAACTTGGGGCGGCAAGGCTTCGCGCAGCACCTCGACGGACCACCGTGAGGGCCGCCCGACCGTTCGTCGCGCGATGGATACCGCTCACCGCATACCGTCGACGAGTTGGCGTCGAACGGCTTCACAACCGGGCAACCGCTTCCTATCGTCCGGGATCATGAGTCCCCCTGTCGCGCCACCCGGCTGGAGCCGCTGGCTCGTCCCGCCCGCCGCACTGTCCGTCCACCTCTCCATCGGCCAGGCGTACGCCTGGAGCGTCTTCAAGCCGCCGCTCGAATCCGCGCTCGGCCTCAGCGGGACCCAGAGCGCGCTGCCCTTCCAGCTCGGCATCGTCATGCTCGGACTGTCCGCCGCGTTCGGCGGCACCCTCGTCGAGCGCAACGGACCGCGCTGGGCGATGACCGTCGCCCTGGTCTGCTTCTCCACCGGCTTCCTGATCGCCTCGCTCGGCGCCGCCACCGAGCAGTACTGGCTGATCGTGTTCGGCTACGGCTTCGTCGGCGGGATCGGCCTCGGCATCGGCTACATCTCACCCGTGTCGACCCTGATCAAGTGGTTCCCGGATCGACCCGGCATGGCCACCGGCATCGCGATCATGGGCTTCGGCGGCGGTGCGCTCATCGCCTCGCCGTGGTCCGCGCAGATGCTGAAGTCCTTCGGTTCCGACTCCTCCGGCATCGCGCTCGCCTTCCTCGTGCACGGGCTGTCGTACGCCGTCTTCATGACGCTCGGCGTCCTGCTGGTGCGGGTGCCGCGCGGCGACAAACCACCGGTCAAGGCCGGACCCGCGCCGCTCGACGGGGTGCAGGTGTCCGCGAACAGCGCCGTGCGCACCCCGCAGTTCTGGTGCCTGTGGGTCGTGCTCTGCATGAACGTGACCGCGGGCATCGGCATCCTGGAGAAGGCCGCCCCGATGATCACGGACTTCTTCGCGAACACCTCGACCCCGGTGTCGGTCTCCGCCGCCGCGGGCTTCGTGGCGCTGCTCTCGGCCGCGAACATGGCGGGCCGGATCGGCTGGTCCTCCACGTCCGACCTGATCGGCCGCAAGAACATCTACCGCCTCTACCTCGGCGTGGGCGCGATCATGTATCTGCTGATCTCGCAGTTCGGGGACTCCTCCAAGCCCCTGTTCATCGTCTGCGCCCTGGTGATCCTCTCCTTCTACGGCGGCGGCTTCGCGACGATTCCCGCCTACCTGAAGGACCTCTTCGGCGCCTACCAGGTCGGCGCCATCCACGGCCGGCTGCTCACCGCCTGGTCCACGGCCGGCGTCCTCGGGCCGCTGATCGTCAACTGGATCGCGGACCGCCAGAAGGAGGCGGGCAAGCACGGTGCGCAGCTCTACGACACCTCGTTCCTGATCATGATCGGGCTGCTGGTCGTCGGGTTCGTCGCCAATGAGCTGGTGCGACCCGTCCACGCCCGCCACCACATCCCCGCCCCGAGGGAGGCCGCCGATGACGACTCCGTCCAGCCCCAGCAGTCCGCCTGACCGCCGTCCACTGATCGCCTTCGCCTGGCTGTGGGTGGGGGCGCCGCTCTGCTACGGCCTGTACGAGCTCGTCCTGAAGGCCAAGCAGCTGTTCACGGGGTAACGCCCGGTGTACGGACTGCGAGGCCGGGCGTGCGTGCGGACGTTGTCAGGACGTCCGAAGGTCTGACAGAAGCCGACAAGCCTGACGCCGCTTTCCTGTGGCAACACCTGCCGTCGTACCCGCGAGTCACTGATCAGACTGGAGGATCCCCCTACCCAAGGCAATGAGGGAGACCCCCCAATGAACGGCTCACGCATCGCGGCCGTCGGCCACTACCAGCCCGCCAAGGTACTCACCAACGAGGACCTGGCGGGCCTGGTCGACACCAGTGACGAGTGGATCACGAGCCGGGTGGGCATCCGCACGCGCCACATCGCCGGTCCCGACGAGCCCGTCGACGAGCTGGCCGCGCACGCCGCGGCCAAGGCGCTCGCGGCGGCCGGTCTGACCGCGGGCGACATCGACCTGGTGCTGGTCGCGACCTCCACGGCGATCGACCGCTCCCCGAACATGGCCGCCCGGGTCGCCGCCCGCCTCGGCGTGCCCTCCCCGGCCGCGATGGACGTCAACGTGGTCTGCGCGGGCTTCACGCACGCGCTCGCCACCGCCGACCACGCCGTGCGCGCGGGGGCGGCGACCCGCGCCCTCGTCATCGGCGCGGACAAGATGTCCGAGGTCACGGACTGGAGCGACCGTACGACCTGCGTCCTGGTCGGGGACGGGGCGGGGGCCGCGGTGGTCGAGGCCGCCGCTCCCGGCACCGAGCCCGGCATCGGGCCGGTGCTGTGGGGATCGGTGCCCGAGATGGGGCACGCCGTACGCATCGAGGGCACGCCCCCGCGGTTCGCGCAGGAGGGGCAGAGCGTCTACCGCTGGGCGACGACACGGCTCCCGGCGATTGCCCGGCAGGCCTGCGAGCGGGCCGGGCTCTCGCCCGAGGAGCTCGCCGCGGTCGTCCTGCACCAGGCGAACCTGCGCATCATCGAACCCCTCGCCGCGAAGATCGGCGCCGTGAACGCCGTCGTCGCGCGCGATGTCGTCGACTCCGGGAACACCTCCGCCGCCAGCATCCCGCTCGCCTTCTCCAAGCTCGTCGAACGCGGCGAGATCAGCACCGGCGACCCGGTGCTCCTCTTCGGCTTCGGCGGCAACCTCTCGTACGCGGGACAGGTCGTCCGCTGCCCCTGACGTGCGCGGACGACCGGGTGTGACGCGTTCGACTCTCCCCGGGCCTGGCCATGGTGCGCCGTAGACTGTAGACGAAAGACAATCGATATTGTCTGTTGACACCTGCTTTCCGGTGACTGGCATCTGCTTTCGGCGACGGTGACGGTCACGGGATGGCTCGGCAGGAGGGGACCCCGATGTTGTCGACAGGACTACCGCCGGGGGCGGTGCCCAAGCTCGAACGGCCAGGCCCGCTGCGCGACCGTGTCTACGAGGCGCTGCTCGAACTCATCACGACCCGCGCCCTCCAGCCGGGCCAGCACCTGGTCGAGAGCGAGCTCGCCGGGCATCTCGGCGTCTCCCGGCAGCCGGTCCGCGAGGCGCTCCAGCGGCTGAACACGGAGGGGTGGGTCGATCTTCGGCCCGCCCAGGGCGCCTTCGTGCACGAGCCGACCGAGGAGGAGGCCGACCAGCTCCTCACGGTCCGTACGCTGCTGGAGGCCGAGGCCGCCCGGCTCGCCGCCGCCAACGCGGGCACCGCCGGCATCACCGCGCTCGAGGAGCTGTGCGCCGAGGGTGAGCGCGCGGTCGCCGTCGACGACGTGGACGGCGCGGTCGCGATGAACGCCCGCTTCCACGCGAAGGTCATGGAACTCGCAGGCAACGCGGTCCTCGCCGAACTGGCCGCCCAGGTCGACCGCCGGGTCCGCTGGTACTACACGCCGGTCGCCCGGCAGCGCGGCCACCAGTCCTGGATCGAGCACCGCGACCTCATCGCGGCCATCGCCGCCCGCGACGAACCCCGCGCCACCCAGGTCATGCGCGCCCACACGGAGCACACGCGCAAGACGTACCACGAGCGCGAGAAGTAACCCACCGAGAAGTAGCCCACCGAGAAGTAGTCCTCCGAGAAGTAACCCACCTCATTCGTGCGCTTCCCCTGTGACCCGGACGGACCACGTCCGGGTCTCGCTTTGTCCACTCAGTGGAGAAAGTTGACGGCAATCTCTGCGCAACTTCTTCCCACTCCCGGCGGCCACTGCTACGTTCCCATCGAAAGCAAGCCACGGTGATGTGGCCAAAACCCGTTGGACACTGGCCGATTGAGGCGGGGAGGGGCTCGTGAGACGCATGACGGCACGACCCGCGAACGCGCACCAGGCGCGACTGTTGCGCCTGCTGCGCGACGGCGGCCCCAACTCCCGGGCCCAGCTCGGCGACCAGATCGACCTCTCCCGGTCGAAACTGGCCGTCGAGGTGGAACGGCTCCTTGAGACCGGGCTCGTGGTCGCCGACGGCCTCGCCGCATCCCGCGGCGGCCGCCGCTCCCACAACATCCGGCTCGCCCCGGCGCTGCGCTTCCTCGGCGTCGACATCGGGGCCACCTCGATCGACGTGGCCGTCACCAACGCGGAGCTGGAGGTCCTCGGGCACATCAACCAGCCCATGGACGTCCGCGAGGGACCGGTCGCCGTCTTCGAACAAGTCCTGTCCATGGCGGCCAAGTTGAGGTCGTCGGGGCTCGCGGAGGAATTCGACGGCGCAGGGATCGGCGTCCCGGGTCCGGTCCGCTTCCCCGAGGGCGTTCCGGTCGCACCGCCGATCATGCCCGGCTGGGACGGCTTCCCGGTCCGCGAGGCGCTCAGCCAGGACCTGGGCTGCCCCGTCATGGTCGACAACGACGTGAACCTGATGGCGATGGGGGAGCAGCACGCGGGCGTCGCACGCTCCGTGGGCGACTTCCTCTGCGTCAAGATCGGCACCGGCATCGGCTGCGGCATCGTCGTCGGCGGTGAGGTCTACCGCGGTACGACGGGCAGTGCCGGCGACATCGGGCACATCCAGGCCGTGCCCGACGGGCGTCCGTGCGCCTGCGGCAACCGGGGCTGCCTGGAGGCCCACTTCAGCGGGGCCGCGCTCGCCCGGGACGCCACGGAGGCCGCCCAGCAGGGGCTTTCGGCGGAGCTCGCCGCGCGGCTGGAGGCGACGGGCACGCTGAGCGCCGTCGATGTCGCCGCCGCGGCCGCCGCGGGCGACGCCACCGCCCTCGGGCTGATCCGCGAGGGCGGCAATCGCACGGGGCAGGTCATCGCCGGCCTCGTCTCGTTCTTCAACCCCGGCCTGGTGGTGATCGGCGGCGGCGTCACCGGCCTCGGCCACACGCTGCTCGCCGCGATCCGCACCCAGGTGTACCGCCAGTCGCTGCCGCTGGCGACCGGCAACCTACCCATCGTGCTCGGGGAGTTGGGGCCGACCGCCGGGGTCATCGGCGCGGCCCGGCTCATCAGCGACCACCTGTTCTCGCCCGCGTAACCCTTCCAGAGCCGCACGAAGCACTCGTTCCAGAGCCGCACGAGCCACTTCTTCCAGAGCCGCACGAAGCACTCCTTCCAGAGCCGCACCCAAGGTCACCCCACCCAAGCACCCCACCTGTACAGCGCCCTGCTCTGCCCTGCCCGAAAACGCCCGCTCCGCGAGCGCACCGCCCTGAAACCGGCCCGCACGCCCGCCAAGGGGAACCGTCATGGCACCAGAACCACCGCTCCTCACCATGTCCGGCATCACCAAGTCGTTCCCCGGAGTCCGGGCCCTCGACGGCGTCGACCTCGACGTCCAGGCCGGCGAGGTCCACTGTCTGCTCGGCCAGAACGGGGCCGGGAAGTCCACCCTCATCAAGGTCCTGGCCGGCGCCCACCAGCCCGACGGCGGCACCATCGGCTGGCGCGGCGAACCCGTCACGCTCCGCTCCCCGATCGCCGCCATGCGCCTCGGCATCGCCACCATCTACCAGGAACTGGACCTGGTGGAGGGCCTGTCGGTGGCCGAGAACGTCCACCTCGGCCATGAACCCACCGCCGCCGGTTTCGTCGTACGGGGCAAGGCGGCCAAGGCGTCAACGGCGCAGCTGCTACGCCGACTCGGCCATCCGGAGATCGATCCGGCTCGCCTCGTCGGTGAGCTGTCGGCCGCCCAGCAGCAGATCGTCTCCATGGCGCGGGCACTCTCCCACGACGTACGCCTCATCGTCATGGACGAACCGTCCGCCGCCCTCGACCCCGACGAGGTCGACAACCTCTTCCGTATCGTCGGCGACCTCACCGCGGACGGTGTCGCCGTCGTCTACATCTCGCACCGGCTGGAGGAGATCCGCCGCATCGGCGACCGGGTGACCGTACTGAAGGACGGCCGCGCGGTGGCGGGTGGACTGCCCGCGAAGTCCACCCCGACGCGCGAGGTGGTGGCGCTGATGACGGGCCGCAACGTCGAGTACGTCTTCCCCGAACGGCCCACGCGAGGACCTTCGTCCGAGCCGGTGCTCAGGGTCCAAGGACTGGCACGCGCGGGCGAGTTCGAGCCCCTCGACCTCGAACTGCGCCCCGGCGAGATCGTCGGCCTGGCCGGTCTCGTCGGCTCCGGGCGCTCCGAGATCCTGGAGACGATCTACGGGGCCCGCAAGCCGACAGCCGGTCAAGTCAGTGTGGACGGGCGGGCGTTGCGGACCGGCAGCGTACGCGCCGCCGTCCGCGCCGGACTCGGACTCGCCCCCGAGGAGCGCAAGGCGCAGGCCCTGCTGATGCTGGAGTCCGTCACCCGCAATGTGTCCGTGTCCTCCATGTCCCGTTTCTCTCGCGGGGGTTGGATCGACCGGAGCGCCGAGCGAGGCGCCGCCCGCGCCGCGACACGCGAGCTGTCGCTGCGCCCCGACAACCCGTCCGTCCCGATCCGGACGCTGTCCGGCGGCAACCAGCAGAAGGCCGTCCTGGCCCGCTGGCTGCTGCGCGGCTGTCGCGTCCTGCTGCTCGACGAACCCACCCGCGGTGTCGACGTCGGCGCCCGCGCCGAGCTGTACGCGGTCATCCGGCGCCTCGCCGACGAAGGCCTCGCCGTCCTGCTCGTGTCGAGCGAGGTGCCCGAGGTCCTGGGACTCGCCGACCGCGTGCTGGTGCTCAGGGAGGGCCGCGTCGTGCACACGGCGCCCGCCCGGGAGCTCGACGAACACCGTGTACTCGACCTTGTCATGGAAGGAAGCCCGGCCTCATGACGCAGCCCGTGTCCCCGCCCCGGGGCAGCACCGACAAAGTGCCGCCGATGAGCGAACTCCCCGTGTGGCGCACCCTCGCGGCCCGCGCCGACGTCCGCACCCTCTCGCTGCTCGGCGTGCTCGTCGCCCTGATCGTCATCGGCGGTATCACCAAGCCCGACGAGTTCCTCGACACCCGAAACCTCCAACTCGTCCTCACCCAGGCCTCGGTGATCGGCGTCGTCACCGTCGGCATGACCTTCGTCATCACCTCCGGCGGCATAGACCTGTCCGTCGGCGCGATCGTCGCGCTGTCCTCGGTGTGGGCCACGACGGTCGCCACCCAGGAGTACGGCTTCGCGGGCATCCTCTTCACCGCGGTGCTCGTCGGCGTGGGCTGCGGCCTGGTCAACGGCCTGCTCATCGCGTACGGCGGGATGGTCCCGTTCATCGCGACGCTCGCCATGCTCGCCTCGGCCCGCGGCCTCGCCCTCCAGATCACCGACGGCAAGACCCAGATCGTCACCATCGACGGGATCCTGAAGCTCGGCGAACGCGACTCGTACATCCTCGGCATCCCCCCGCTGGTCCTGGTCTTCGCCGTCGTCACGATCATCGGCTGGCTGATTCTCAACCGCACCACCTTCGGCCGCCGCACGGTCGCGGTCGGCGGCAACGCGGAGGCGGCCCGGCTCGCCGGCATCGACGTACGGCGCCAGCGGCTGTACCTCTACCTGCTCTCCGGACTGTGCTGCGGCATCGCCGCCTTCCTGCTGATCATCCTGTCCGGCTCCGGCCAGAACACCAACGGCAACCTGTACGAACTCGACGCCATCGCCGCCGCGATCATCGGCGGGACCCTGCTCAGCGGGGGCCGCGGCACCATCACCGGCTCGGTGCTCGGTGTTCTGATCTTCACCACGATCACCAACATCTTCGCGCTGAACAACCTGCAGAGCGACGTCCAGCAGATCGCCAAGGGCGCGATCATCGTCGCGGCGGTCCTGGTCCAGCGGCGTACGGCAGCAAGCAGCACCTGACACGGGAGCAAGCAGCACCTGACACGGGAAGGTCCCACCGCCATGCCACAATCCACGAGCTCCACCAGCTTCACGAGCCGCAGAGGGCTCCTCTTCGGGACCGCCGCAGCCTCGGCCGGCGCCCTCCTGGTCGGCTGCACCAGCAACGACACCAAGAGTGAGAAGACGGCCGCGAACAGCCAACCGGCCGCCGACGACAAGCCCGGCAAGCACATCACCATCGGCTTCGCGGGTCCGCAGGCCGACCACGGCTGGCTCAACGCGATCAACGACAACGCCAAGAGCCGGGCCAAGAAGTACTCGGACGTGACGCTGGAGATCACCGAGGGCTCCAACGACACGGCCGCGCAGATCGGCCAGATCGAGACACTGATCAACAAGAAGGTCGACGTCCTGGTGGTGCTGCCCGCCGACGGCAAGGCGCTCACCCAGGTCGGCCTGAAGGCGATGCGCGCGGGCATCCCGGTCGTCAACCTCGACCGGATCTTCAACACCCCGCAGGCATACCGTTGTTGGATCGGCGGTGACAACTACGGCATGGGCCTCAGCGCCGGCCACTACATCGGCGAGAAGCTGAAGGACAAGCAGGACGCCAAGGTCATCGAACTCGCCGGGCTCGACAACCTGGAGCTCACCAAGCAGCGCACCCAGGGCTTCGACGCGGCCCTGAAGAACTACCCCAACATCAAGAAGGTCGCCCGCCAGGCCGCCGACTTCACCGTCGAGTCCGGACAGGCCAAGATGGCCCAACTCCTCCAGGCCCAGCCGAAGTTCGACGCGCTGTGGAACCACGACGACGACCAGGGCGTGGGCGCGCTGCGCGCCATCAAGCAGGCCGGGCGCGAGGACTTCCTGATGGTCGGCGGCGCGGGCGCGCTCTCCGCCTTCCAGGCCATCCAGGCCGACAACAGCGTCCTGAAGGCCACCGTCCTCTACCCGCCGACCATGGCGGCCTCCGCGATCGACCTCGCTCGCGCGCTCGGCCAGGGCAAGGGCATCGGCGGGCTCGCCGAGTTCGAGATCCCGGTCTCGCTCACGCTCTACTCGGCCGTCGTCGACAAGGACAACGTCGGCCAGTACATGGCCACCGGCTTCAGGTGATCCGCCCCGCTCACACCCCCCACAGCGTCACGACGACGAGGAGGACATCCGTATGGGACAGCCGCACCAGGGCGAGGCAGCCGAGGTGGAGGCGGGGCTCGCTTCCGGGCCCGGGGCCGAGGCGGCCGGGGCGAAGGCGGGCAAGCCGACGCTCGGGGTGGGCATGGTCGGATACGCCTTCATGGGCGCCGCCCACTCCCAGGGCTGGCGCACCGTGGGCCGCGTCTTCGACCTGCCGCGCAGCCC
>LRTP01000870.1 GCA_001550305.1 Streptomyces diastatochromogenes | reverse complement strand
CCGCCGTCTGCGGCCGGGACGCGAGCGCGGTGCGGGCCATGGCCGACCAGCACGGCTGGGCGGCGGCCGAGACCGACTGGCGGGCCCTGATCGCCCGGGACGACGTCGACCTCGTCGACATCTGCACCCCCGGCGACAGCCATGCCGAGATCGCCCTCGCCGCCTTGGCCGCCGGCAAACACGTACTGTGCGAGAAGCCCCTCGCGAACACGGTCGAGGAGGCGGAGGCGATGACGGAGGCCGCCGAGGCAGCCTTCGCCCGCGGTCAGGTGTCCATGGTCGGCTTCAACTACCGCCGACTGCCCGCGACTTCACTCGCCCGGAAGATGGTCGCCGAGGGCCGGCTCGGAGCCCTGCGGCACGTACGGGTGACGTACCTTCAGGACTGGCTGGTGGACCCGCAGTTCCCGCTCACCTGGCGGCTGCGCAAGGAGCTCGCGGGATCGGGCGCGCTCGGCGACCTCGGGGCCCACATCGTCGACCTCGCCCAGTACCTGGCGGGCGAGCCGGTCGTCGGGGTCTCCGCGCTCACCGAGACGTTCGTACGGGAGCGCCCGCTGCCCGGCGGGGGGTCGAGCGGACTGACCGCCGTATCGGCGACGAACCCGCGGGCGGGGGGCGTCGGCACCGTCACCGTCGACGACGCCGCCCTCTTCACCGGCCGCTTCGCCTCCGGCGCCCTCGCCTCCTTCGAGGCGTCCCGCTTCGCGACCGGACGCAAGAACTCCCTGCGCATCGAACTCAACGGCGAGCGCGGCTCGCTCGCCTTCGACCTGGAACGGCTCAACGAGCTCTCGTACCACGACCACACCGAACCCGGCACGCACGCGGGCTTCCGCCGGATCCTCGTCACCGAGCCCGACCACCCCTACCTGGAGGCCTGGTGGCCGCCGGGCCACGGCCTCGGCTACGAGCACACCTTCACCCACCAGGCCCGCGACCTGGTGCGGGCCATCGCCGCCGGCCGGCGCCCCGAACCGTCCTTCGCCGACGGGCTGCGGGTGCAGCGCGTCCTCGCGGCGGTGGAGGAGAGCGCCGAGAAGAACTCCGTCTACACACCCATCGCGGTCTGAGGAGGCCCCGGACATGCCGCGCACCTTCACACTCTTCACCGGCCAGTGGGCCGACCTGCCCCTCGAAGAGGTCTGCCGCCTCGCCCGTGACTTCGGCTACGACGGCCTCGAACTCGCCTGCTGGGGCGACCACTTCGAGGTCGACAAGGCGCTCGCTGACCCCTCGTACATCGGCTCCCGGCACGCGCTCCTCGACAAGTACGGCCTCAAGTGCTGGGCGATCTCCAACCACCTGGTCGGCCAGGCCGTCTGCGACGCCATCATCGACGAGCGGCACCGGGCGATCCTGCCCGCCCGGATCTGGGGCGACGGCGAACCCGAGGGCGTACGGCAGCGGGCCGCCGCCGAGGTCGCCGACACCGCGCGCGCCGCGGCGGCCTTCGGCGTCGACACCGTCGTCGGCTTCACCGGCTCGGCGATCTGGCACCTGGTCGCGATGTTCCCGCCCGCCCCCGAGTCGATGATCGCCCGCGGCTACGAGGACTTCGCGACGCGCTGGAACCCCATCCTGGACGTCTTCGACGAGCAGGGCGTGCGGTTCGCGCACGAGGTCCACCCGAGCGAGATCGCCTACGACTACTGGACAACACAGCTCGCGCTCGAGGCAGTCGACCACCGACCGGCGTTCGGACTGAACTTCGACCCCTCGCACTTCGTCTGGCAGGACCTGGACCCGGTCGGCTTCCTCTACGACTTCCGCGACCGCATCTACCACGTCGACTGCAAGGAAGCCCGCAAGCGGCTCGACGGCCGCAACGGCCGCCTCGGCTCGCACCTGCCCTGGGGCGATCCCCGGCGCGGCTGGGACTTCGTGTCGGCCGGGCACGGCGACGTCCCCTGGGAGGACGTCTTCCGCATGCTCCGCTCCATCGACTACACGGGCCCCGTCTCGGTCGAGTGGGAGGACGCCGGCATGGACCGGCTCCAGGGCGCACCCGAGGCCCTGACCCGTCTCAAGGCGTACGACTTCGAGCCGCCGTCGGCATCCTTCGACGCGGCGTTCGGCGGCAACGACTGACTTCTCCTGTGTCTCCGGGGTGACGGCGCACCCCGGCGCAAGCACCCGCTCGTACAACCAGCCCCTTTCTGGAGGCATTCGTGCACGGGAAAGACCGCGCCACCCGCACCGACAGAACCGAGACCCACAGACGACGCCCCGCATTCCGCCGAGCGCTCGCCCTGCTGAGCGGCGCGTTGCTCGCGGCCGCCTCGCTCACCCTCACCGCACCCCCGGCCGGCGCAGCCGTCGCCGACCCGGGGAACACGGCAGCGGCGGAGGACTTCCAGCAGGTCACCCTCGCCAAGGGCGAGCCCGAGGTCGGCGAGCCCATGTCGCTCGCCGTGCTCCCCGACCGCTCGGTCCTGCACACCTCGCGCGACGGCGAACTCCGCCTCACCGACGCGGCCGGAAACACAAAGATCGCGGGCAAGCTCGACGTCTACACGCACGACGAGGAAGGCCTGCAGGGCGTCGGCATAGACCCGGGCTTCGCCGACAACCGCTTCATCTACCTCTACTACGCACCGCCCCTGAACACCCCGGCGGGCGACGCCCCCGAGACGGGCACGGCGGCCGACTTCGCACCCTTCGACGGCGTCAACCGTCTCTCCCGCTTCGTCCTCAAGACGGACGGCACCCTCGACACCGCCAGCGAGAAGAAGGTCCTCGACGTCCAGGCCACCCGCGGCATCTGCTGCCACGTCGGCGGCGACATCGACTTCGACGCGGCGGGAAACCTGTACCTGTCGACCGGGGACGACTCCAACCCCTTCCAGTCCGACGGCTTCACGCCCATCGACGAGCGCCCCGACCGCAACCCGGTCTTCGACGCCCAGCGCTCGGCCGGCAACACCAACGACCTGCGCGGCAAGATCCTGCGCATCAAGGTGAACGCCGACGGCTCGTACTCCATCCCCGACGGCAACCTCTTCCCGCCCGGCACGGACAAGACGCGACCCGAGATCTACGCGATGGGCTTCCGCAACCCGTTCCGCTTCAGCGTCGACAAGGCGACGGGCATCGTCTACGTCGGTGACTACGGCCCCGACGCCGGCGCGGCCGACCCGGCACGCGGCCCCGGCGGCCAGGTCGAGTTCGCCCGCGTCACCGGCCCCGGCAACTTCGGCTGGCCGTACTGCACGGGCAAGAACGACGCCTACGTGGACTACGACTTCGCGACGAAGACCTCCGGCGCCGCCTTCGACTGCAACGCCCCGAAGAACACCTCCCCGCACAACACGGGACTGACGGACCTGCCCCCGGCCCAGCCCGCCTGGATCCCCTACGACGGCGCCTCCGTGCCGGAGTTCGGCAGCGGCTCGGAGTCCCCGATGGGCGGCCCGGTCTACCACTACGACGCCTCGCTCGACTCGCCCGTGAAGTTCCCGCAGGCATACGACGGGAACTTCTTCGCCGGAGAGTTCGGCCGCCGCTGGATCAAGCGGATCGCGAGCGACTCCGCCGGCACCGTGCAGTCCATCAACTCCGTCCCGTGGACCGGCACGCAGGTGATGGACATGGCGTTCGGACCGGACGGCGCCCTGTACGTCCTCGACTACGGCACCGCCTGGTTCGGCGGCGACGAGAACTCGGGCCTCTACCGCATCGAGAACGCCACCGACGGCCACTCGCCCGTCGCGCAGGCCGCGGCCGACCGCACCTCGGGGCAGGCCGCGCTCAAGGTGAGCTTCTCCTCGGCCGGTTCGTCCGACGCGGACGGCGACGCCCTCACCTACAGCTGGGACTTCGGCGACGGCGGTACGTCGACGGCGCCGAACCCGTCCCACAAGTACAAGACGAACGGCACCTACACGGCGACGGTGACCGCCAAGGACGCGACCGGCCGCACCGGCAGCGCGAGCGTGCAGATCGTGGTCGGCAACACCGCACCCAAGGTCGTGATCGAACAACCGCGTGACGGTCAGCTCTTCAGCTTCGGCGACCCCGTGCCCTTCAAGGTGAAGGTCACCGACCCCGAGGACGGCCGAGCCATCGACTGCGCCAAGGTGAAGGTCACCTTCATCCTCGGTCACGACAGCCACGGCCACCCGCTCACCTCGGCGAACGGCTGCTCCGGCACCCTCCAGACCAGTGCCGACGGCGGCCACGACCAGGACGCCAACATCTTCGGAGTCCTCGACGCCGTGTACACCGACGGCGGAGGCGGCGGCCAGGCCCCGCTGACCACCCACGACCAGAACGTGCTCCAGCCCAAGCACCGCCAGGCCGAGCACTACGGCAAGGCCTCCGGCATCACCGTCCAGTCGAAGACCACCGCGCACGGCGGCAAGACCGTCGGCGACATCGACAACGGCGACTGGATCTCCTTCACGCCCTACTCCCTGAGCAACGCCCAGAAGATCACGGCTCGTGTGTCCTCCGCCGGCGCGGGCGGCACCCTCGAGATCCGCGCGGGCTCCCCGACCGGCCGCATGCTGGGCCGGGCGACCGTACCGGTGACGGGTGGCTGGGACACCTTCCAGGACGTGAGCGCCGATCTCGCGCACGCCCCGCGCGGCACCACCACGCTCTACCTCGTCTTCAAGGGAAGCGGCACCGGAGCGCTCTACGACGTGGACGACTTCACCTTCACGACGAGCTGACGGGGGGTGACGGTCATGCGCACGTCTCTACGCATGCTGACCGTGGGTGCCGCTGCCGCCCTGCTCCTCGGCTGCGTGTCGGGACCGGCGGCGTCCAAGGGCGTGGACGGCCCCGACAGGAGCCGGGTGCTGGTCTTCTCCAAGACCGCGGGCTTCCGGCACGACTCGATCCCCGAGGGGATCGCGGCCGTACGGGAGCTCGGGGCCACGGGCGGCTTCGCGGTCGACGCCACGGAGGACGCAGGCGCCTTCACCGCACGCAACCTGGCGCGGTACGACGCCGTCGTCTTCCTCTCGACGACCGGTGACGTCCTCGATGCCACCCAACAGGCCGCCTTCGAGCGGTACATCAAGCGGGGCGGCGGCTATGTGGGCATCCATGCGGCCGCCGACACCGAGTACGACTGGGCCTTCTACGGCGGCCTCGCGGGCGCGTACTTCCAGTCGCACCCCGCGATCCAACCCGCGACGGTCACCGTCGAGGACCGCTCCCACCCGGCGACCTCGGGGCTCCCGAGATCCTGGGAGCGCACGGACGAGTGGTACAACTACCGCTCGAATCCGCGCGACCGGGCCCACGTCCTCGCCTCGCTCGACGAGTCCTCGTACACCGGCGGCACGATGAGCGGCGACCATCCGATCGCCTGGTGCCAGGAGTACCGGGGCGGCCGCGCCTTCTACACCGGGGGCGGCCACACCAAGGAGTCCTACGCCGAACCCGCCTTCCGGCAGCACCTGCTGGGTGGCATCCGGTACGCCATCGGCGCCGCCCAGGCCGACTGCCGCCCGGAGAACGGCTACCGGCCGCTCTTCGACGGCACGGCCGAGTCGCTGGCGGCGTGGAAACAGGCGGGCCCGGGCTCGTTCTCGCTGAGCGACGACGGCACGCTGACGTCGCACGACGGCCTGGGGATGCTCTGGTACGCCGGTTCCGGGTTCGGCTCGTACTCGCTGAAGCTGGACTGGCGGGTGGCCGGGGACGACAACTCCGGAGTGTTCGTCGGGTTCCCGGAGTCCGACGACCCCTGGTCGGCCGTCAACAACGGCTACGAGATCCAGATCGACGCGACCGACGCCCCCGACCGCACCACCGGGGCCGTGTACAGCTTCCAGTCCGCCGACCTGAAGAAGCGCGACCGCGCGCTGAACCCGCCGGGGGAGTGGAACACGTACGAGATCCGCGTGGAGGGCGAGCGCCTCCGCGTCTGGCTCAACGGCGTGAAGATCAACGATTTCACCAACACCGATCCGGTACGAAGCCTGCGCGACGGACACATCGGCCTCCAGAACCACGGAGCCGACGACCAGGTGTCCTTCCGCGACGTCCGGATCAAGGAACTGCCCACGAAGGGCGACTGACCGGCGGCGGGCGGGGGACGCCGGACCCCCGCCCGCCGTCTCGCCCACCTCGCTTCTTTCTCCTCTCCCCTGTGTGGCTGACGTACGACAAGGAGGCTGCCCATGTCCCCCATGCCCGCGTCCCTTTCCGAACCTCGGGTGGGGGTGTGGCTGATCGGAGCCCGCGGCTCCGTCGCCACCACCGTCATCGCGGGCTGCGCGGCCCTCACCGCCGGCCTGCACCCCCCGACGGGCATGGTCACCGAGACATCCCTCTTCGCCGAGTGCGGCCTGCCCACGCTGTCCTCCCTCGTCTTCGGCGGCCACGACACCGTGGACTGCCCCCTGCCGAAACGGGCCGAGGCCCTGGCCGCCGGTGGTGTGCTCCCACCCGGCCTCCCCTCGGCGATCGCGGCCGAACTGGCGGCCGCCGACGCGGAGATCCGCCCCGGCGGCCCCGCCCCCGGCGACACACGGGACGACTCCGAGCTCGTGGACGCCTTCGCGACCGATCTGCGCGACTTCGTACGACGACGGGGTCTGACCCGGGCTGTCGTGCTGAACGTGGCCTCCACCGAACCCGCGCCCGTGGGCTCCGCCCTGCCCCCGAGCTCGCTCTACGCGGCGGCGGCGCTGGCGGCCGGCTGCCCCTACGTGAACTTCACCCCGTCCACCGGTCTGCACCACCCGGCGCTGGCCTCGGCGGCACGCGCCGGCCGCCTCCCGTACGCCGGCCGCGACGGCAAGACGGGCCAGACCCTGCTGCGGTCGGTGCTCGGCCCGATGTTCGCGCAGCGCGCACTGGAGGTCCGCGCCTGGTCCGGCACCAACCTGCTCGGCGGCGGCGACGGCGCCTCCCTCGCCGACCCGGCCGCCGCCGCGGCCAAGAACGCCGGCAAGGAACGGGTCCTCGCGGACACCCTGGGCGGGGCTCCGCAGGGCGAGGTCCACATCGACGACGTACCGGCCCTCGGCGACTGGAAGACCGCCTGGGACCACATCGCCTTCGACGGCTTCCTCGGCACCCGGATGATCCTGCAGACCACCTGGCAGGGCTGCGACTCCGCACTGGCGGCGCCCTTGGTCCTCGACCTCGCGCGCCTGGTGTCCCGCGCGCACGAGGCCGGTCTCTCGGGCCCCCTGAGCGAACTCGGCTTCTACTTCAAGGACCCGATGGGAGACGGGCCCGCGGCGCTGGGTGAGCAGTACGCGGCCCTGGCGGGGCTCGCGGGGCGGCTCCGCGTACTCCCCGCCGAGGAGACCCGATGACGCCGCGCCCGCCCGGGCCGGACCAGCCGACCACGACGAGCCCGTCGCAGAGCCCGACCTCGACCCCGAGCCCGAGCCAGGGCCCGCGAGCGGGTACAGCATCCGGGGCCGGCGACGGCGACGGGGCGGGGGCCAGGGCCAGGGCCTGGGCCGAACTCCTCCGTCTGCCCGCCCTGTTCACCGTCCCGGGTGACGCCCTCGCCGGTGCCGCCACCACCGGCAACCGCCCCAACCCCCGCACCCTGCTCGCCATCGCCTCCTCCCTCTGTCTGTACGAGGCCGGCATGGCCCTCAACGACTGGGCCGACCAGGCCGAGGACGCCCTCGAACGCCCACACCGCCCACTGCCCTCCGGACGCATCCGTCCGCCCGCGGCCCTCGTAGCCGCAGGCGCCCTCACGGCGGCGGGCCTGGCCCTGGCAGCACGCGCCGGACGCCCGGCCCTC
>LRTP01000869.1 GCA_001550305.1 Streptomyces diastatochromogenes | reverse complement strand
GCCGAGCACGCCGACGCCGCCCGCGTGCTCCTCCTGCACGCCGCCCGCGCCGACCGGGACGCACTCGCCCGCGTCTACCGGCAGGGCACGGCCGCCGAACGCCGGGCCGTCCTGCACGCCCTGCCCCACCTTGTGCCCGGCCCCGACGCGCTGCCCCTCGTCGAGGACGCCTTGCGCACCAACGACACTCGACTTGTCGCCGCCGCCCTCGGCCCGTACGCCGCCCGCCACCTGGACGCCCACACCTGGCGGCACGCCGTCCTCAAATGCCTGTTCACCGGCGTACCCGTGGACGTCGTGGCCGACCTGGCGCCGCGCGCCCACGCGGACGCCGAACTCGCCCGGATGCTCGGCGACTACGCGCGGGAACGCACCGCCGCGGACCGTCCCGTCCCCGAGGACCTGCACCGCGTCCTGGCCCTGACCGAGCCCACCGCCGCCCCCGCAGGCCCGTGCGGTACCTCCCGCACATCCGGCAAGGAGTCCTGATGCGCATCTTCGACCCCCACATCCACATGACGTCACGGACCACCGACGACTACGAGGCCATGCACACCGCGGGTGTCCGCGCCCTCGTCGAGCCCTCCTTCTGGCTCGGCCAGCCCCGCACCTCGGTCGCCTCCTTCCTCGACTACTTCGACTCCCTCCTCGGCTGGGAACCCTTCCGCGCCGCCCAGTACGGCATCGCCCACCACTGCGCGCTCGCCCTCAATCCCAAGGAGGCGAACGACCCCCGCTGCGCCCCCGTCCTCGACGAACTGCCCCGCTATCTCGTCAAGGACCAGGTCGTGGCCGTGGGTGAGATCGGCTACGACTCGATGACCCCCGCCGAGGACACCGCCCTCGCCGCCCAGCTGCAACTCGCCGCCGACCACGAGCTCCCCGCGCTCGTCCACACCCCGCACCGCGACAAGCAGGCCGGCCTGCGCCGCACCCTCGACGTCGTCCGGGAGTCCGCCCTGTCCCCGGACCGCGTCCTGGTCGACCACCTCAACGAGAACACCGTCAAGGAGGCCAAGGACAGCGGCTGCTGGCTGGGCTTCTCCGTCTATCCCGACACCAAGATGGACGAGGAACGCATGGTCGGCGTCCTGGCGGAGTACGGGCCGGAGCGGGTGCTCGTCAACTCGGCCGCGGACTGGGGCAGAAGCGACCCCCTCAAGACCCGCCGCGTCGCCGATGCCCTGCTGGCCGCCGGGTTCACCGAGGACGACGTCGACCGGGTGCTGTGGCGCAACCCCGTCGCCTTCTACGGCCTCAGCGGCCGGCTGAGCCTTGACGTCACGACCTCCGACGTCACCCACGAAGGCAACTCCATCCTGCGCGGCGGGGAGTGAGCGATGCGCTTCCGCCATCCCGACGGCTCCACCGTCCACCTCGCCTACTGCACCAACGTCCACCCGGCCGAAACCCTCGACGGCGTCCTCGCCCAACTCCGCGACCACTGCGAACCCGTCCGCCGCCGCCTCGGCCGCGACCGGCTCGGCATCGGCCTGTGGCTGGCCAGGGACGCCGCCCACGCCCTCGTCACCGACCCCGCCGCGCTGCGCGGCCTGCGCACCGAACTCGAACACCGCGGCCTCGAAGTCGTCACCCTCAACGGCTTCCCCTACGAAGGCTTCGGCGCCGAAGAGGTCAAGTACCGCGTCTACCAACCGGACTGGGCCGACCCCGAACGCCTCGCCCACACCACCGACCTGGCCCGAGTCCTCGCCCAGCTCCTGCCCGACGACGTCACCGAAGGCAGCATCTCCACCCTGCCCCTCGCCTGGCGCACCGCATACGACCAGGAGCGGGCGACGGCAGCGCACACCGCGCTGACCACGCTCGCCGAACGCCTCGACGCCCTCCACGAACTCACCGGCCGCTCCCTGCGCATCGGCCTGGAACCGGAACCCGGCTGCACCGTCGAGACCACCCGTGACGCCCTCGCCCCGCTCACCGCGATCGGTCACGACCGCATCGGCATCTGCGTCGACACCTGCCATCTCGCCACCTCCTTCGAAGACCCGCACACCGCCCTGGACGCGCTCGCACAGGCCCGCGTCCCCATCGTCAAATCCCAGCTCTCAGCCGCCCTGCACGCCGAACACCCCCATCTCCCCGAAGTCCGCGCGGCCCTCGCCGCCTTCGACGAACCCCGCTTCCTGCACCAGACCCGCACCCTCACCGCCGCGGGCCTGCGCGGCACCGACGACCTCGGCGAGGCCCTCGCCGGCGACGCCCTGCCCGACGCCTCCCCGTGGCGCGCCCACTTCCACGTCCCGCTGCACGCGGCCCCCGCCGCACCCCTCACCTCCACACTCCCCGTCCTGCGGGCCGCACTGGCCCGCCTCGTCGGCGGCCCACACCCCCTCACTCACCACCTGGAGGTCGAGACCTACACCTGGCAGGCCCTCCCGCCGGAGCTGCGCCCCCGAGCCCGCGCCCAGCTCGTCGACGGCATCGCCGCCGAACTCACCCTCGCCCGGGACCTGTTGACAGACCTCGGCCTCAAGGAGCTGCCGTGACCCCACCACCACGGGAGCCGGCCGGCCCCACTCCTCTCCTCGTCCTGGACGTCGTCGGCCTCACCCCCCGTCTCCTCGACCACATGCCCCACCTCAAGGCCCTCGGCCAGTCCGGTTTCCGCGCCCCGCTCGGCACCGTCCTGCCCGCCGTCACCTGCGCCGCCCAGTCCACCTTCCTCACCGGCACCCACCCTTCCGAGCACGGCATCGTCGGCAACGGCTGGTACTTCCGCGAGCTCGGCGACGTACTGCTGTGGCGGCAGCACAACGGCCTGGTCTCCGGCGACAAGCTGTGGGACGCCGCCCGGCGCGCGCATCCCGGCTACACGGTCGCCAATATCTGCTGGTGGTACGCCATGGGCGCCGACACCGACATCACCGTCACTCCCCGTCCCGTCTACTACGCCGACGGCCGCAAGGAACCCGACTGCTACACCCGGCCCCCGGCCCTGCACGACGAACTCACCGAGAAATTCGGCACGTTCCCCCTGTTCCACTTCTGGGGTCCCGGCGCCGACCTCGTCTCCAGCCGCTGGATCATCGACGCGACCCGCCACATCAACCGCACCCGCCGGCCGGACCTGACCCTCTGCTACCTCCCTCATCTCGACTACGACCTCCAGCGCTTCGGCCCCGACGACCCGCGCTCCCTCCAGGCGGCCGCGGACCTCGACGCGGCCATGGCTCCCCTCCTCGGCGACGCGAAGGCGGAAGGCCGCACCGTCGTCGCGCTCTCCGAGTACGGCATCACCCGCGCGGACCGCCCCGTCGACATCAACCGCGCCCTGCGCCGCGCCGGACTCCTCGAAGTGCACACGCAGGACGGCATGGAGTACCTCGACCCGATGACCTCCCGAGCCTTCGCGGTCGCCGACCACCAGATCGCCCATGTCTACGTGCGCCGCCCCGAGGACCTGGAGGCCACCAAGGCAGCCCTCGCCGACCTGCCCGGCATCGAGCGGCTCCTCGACGACGAGGGCAAGAAGACCCACCACCTCGACCATCCGCGCTCCGGCGAACTCGTCGCCGTCGCGGAGCCGGACGCCTGGTTCACGTACTACTACTGGCTCGACGACGCCCGCGCGCCCGACTTCGCGCAGCTCGTCGAGATCCACCGCAAACCCGGCTACGACCCGGTCGAACTCTTCATGGATCCCCTCGACCCCTACGTCAAGGTGAAGGCGGCCACGGCACTGGCCCGCAAGAAGCTCGGACTGCGCTATCGCATGGCGGTCGTGCCGCTGGACCCCTCACCTATTCGCGGCAGCCACGGCCGCCTTCCCACGAGCGACGACGAAGGTCCGCTCCTCATCTGCTCCACCCCCCACACCGCTCCCGGCCGCATCGCGGCCACCGAAGTGAAATCCCTGCTGCTCGACCTGGCCGGCCTCACCTGACGAAGCGTGACGAGCAACTACGGAAAGTGAAGCACGCGCCACTGACAACGCGTCCGGTGAGCGCTTCGCACGCCTCTGACCTGCGCACGAGCAGCAGACCCAACGGCACCCGTCAAAGCCGTACACCGACCCGAAAGAGAGAAACCGTGACCGCCTTCCACGACGAGCCCGCGACCGGCGAAGCCCTGCGCCGCGTTCTCGGCCTCGACCGCCGCCGTTTTCTGAGCACCTGCACCGCCGTCGCGACCGCGGCGATCGCGGCGCCCGTCCTCGGTGCCTCGCCCGCCCTGGCCCAGGACCGGGGCAGAGGCCACGACCAGGAGCATGGCCACGGCGGTGACGTCCTCGTCCCCGCGAACAGGCGCGGCATCATCCTCTACACCGTCCGGGACGCCACGGGCCGCGACCCGCTCGCCACCGACCTGCCCTCCGGATTCCGCGAGGTCTTCAAGCAGCTCTCGCGCTTCGGCTACCGGCAGGTGGAGTTCGCCGGATACGGCCAGCACGCCAACGCTCCCGGCGGCGCGAGCCTGGAGTCCGTGCAGGGCGCCAAGCTGCTGCGTTCCTGGCTCGACGAGTACGGGCTGCGGGCGCAGGGCAACCACGGCTTCATACCCCCGTCCTGGCCCCTCACCACGGCCGACCTGGACACCTTCAAGAAGCACCTGGAGATCGCCAACATCCTCGGCATGGCGCACATGGGCACCGGTGGCGACCCCACCGGCAGCGCCTACCGCGCCGACTGGGACGTGGCCGCCGACAAGTGGAACACGCTCGGCGAGATCGCCCGCCGCGAGGGCCTCAAGCTGTACACCCACAACCACGACGCGGCGTACGGCTTCCTGCTCGACGGGGGCCCGCTGGACGCCCAGGGCAACCCGACCCGCAGCTCCGGCATACGCAAGCTGGAGTACTTCCTGAAGATCACCGACCCGAAGGTGGTCTGGCTGGAGATGGACATCTTCTGGGCGCACGTGGCCCAGTACAAGTTCCACACGTACACGGCCCACGACGGCTCCACCCAGGAGAAGGTGTTCGATCCCGCCGGGCTCGTCGTCCGCAACAACAAGCGTTACCCGCTCTTCCACGCCAAGGACGGCGTCGTCAACACGACGAACGGCATGGGCTACGACATGGTGCCCTTCGGCACCGGTGTCATCGACTACACCACGTTCTTCTCGCGCGTCGGTGACCGGAACTACCACAACCCGATGGTCGAGCAGGACAACGCCCCGAGCGCCACGGATCCCGGGCAGTCACTCACGCACGCGAAGATCGGCTACGACAACCTCGCGGCCCTCCGCAAGCGGCGTCACTAGATTCGCGGCAGTGCACCGGGCGGCCCTCCCCACAACGCGCCACGTGGGGAGGGCAGCCCGATCGGTGCTCGGTGCTCTGTGCCGGTAGGAGAATCTCTCAACCCGTTGACCAGGAGACCTCTCAGCTCGCGGGCTGCGGCTGGGGAGTGCGTACCTCGCTGTCGCGTCCCGGCTGCTTCAGCAGCAACGCGATCGCCGCCGCCAGCATCGAGATGCCACCGGCCAGTGCGTACGCGCCGTTGTAGCCCCAGGCCGCGACCACCATCGAGCCGAGACCGCCGCCGAACAGGCCGCTGATCAGCTTGCCGCTGTACACCAGGCCGTAGTTGGTGGCGTTGTAGTTCTCGCCGAAGTAGTCCGGGGTCAGGGCCGCGAACATCGGGTAGAACGCGCCGCCGCCGAACCCGGAGAGGAAGGCGAAGAACAGGAACAGCCACTCGCTCTTGATGTCTCCGGCCCAGATCACCCCGAACTGCGCGAGCCCGAGCACGACGATGACGAACACCAGGGTCAGCTTGCGGCCCCAGGTGTCGGACAGCCAGCCCACCACGGCCCGCCCGATGCCGTTGATGACGGCCATGATGCCCATGGAGGACGCCGCCACCAGCGGTCCGAAGCCCACCTCCTTGGCGAAGTCGACCTGGAAGGAGATCCCGAAGATCGACACGCCCGCGGTCATGACCAGCGTGATCCACATCAGAGGCAGCACACCCGTCCTGATGGCCTCCTTGGGCGTGTACTGCTTCACCGCGGGCGGGTTCTTGGCGAGGGCGGCGGAGGTCTTGCTGTTGCCGCCGTACGTCAGCGGGTCGATGTCCGAGGGCCACCAGTTCTTCGGCGGGTCCTTGAAGAAGAACGCGCAGGACAGCACGACGATCATCACGTAACAGCCGATGAGGTCCAGGACACGGTGGTAGTTCCCGGTGTCGAACGCGTAGTTGAAGATGAAGATGAACGGCAGGGATCCGTACGCGAATCCTCCGTTGACGAATCCGGTCCGCGCGCCCCGGCGCTCGGGGAACCACTTGCCGACCATGTTGATGCAGGTCGCGTACACCAGGCCGGAGCCGAGGCCGCCGATGACGCCGAAGCCCAGGATGGCCAGCAGCACGTTGCTCAGGTGCGAGAGGGCCAAGAAGCCGATCACACACATGACCGCGCCGATGTACATGGCCCTGCGGGCGGTGAGGATGCCCCGTTCCCGCAGCCAGCCCGCCGGGAAGGCTATGCCGGCCTGGAAGAAGACCCAGACGCTCAATATCCAGAAGGTGTTGCTCTGCGTCCAGCCGTGGGCGTGGGACAGGGTGTCCTCGGCCGAGCCGTACGCGTATTCGAAGACGCTGATGGCCATCATGGCGATCCACGGCAGATACACCATGAACTTGCGGGAGTGGCCGAGGATGTCGCGGTCCGTCTCACCGACCCGGTAGACACGGCCCCGGGCGTCGGTGACTTCACGGAACGAGCGGTTCGAGGCGCCGGCGGCGGCCGACGCGCCCTGGGTCGCGATGGGTTCTGTCGTCATGTCACGCCATCTCCTCGCCGAGCGGTTGCGGGTTGGGGACGATGCTCCGGGCCTTCGGCCGGCCCGGTGATTTGAGGAACAGCGCCAGCACGGCGGAGGCGAGGCCGATGGAGCCCGCGAGCACGAAGGCCCCGTGGTAGTCCCACGCGCCGACGACGACCGCGCCTATGCCCGAGCCCACCAGGCCCGAGATCAGCTTCGAGCTGTAGACCATTCCGTAGTTGGACGCGTTGTTGTTCTCGCCGAAGTAGTCCGCCGTCATGGCCGCGAACAGCGGGAAGATCGCCCCGCCGCCGAAGCCGGAGACCATGGAGCAGAACAGGAAGAACGGCATGCTGCCCATCTGGCCGGAGACCAGCACCCCGAACTGGGCGGAGCCCAGCACCAGACAGACGATGATCAGTGTGTTGCGGCGTCCGAAGCGGTCGGAGATCCAGCCGATCACGCCGCGCCCCGTGCCGTTGACGATCGCCTTCAGGGACATCGCGGTGGCCACGATCCCGCCCGCGAACCCCATGTCCTTGCCGAACGGCACCTGGAAGGCGATGCCGAAGATGTTGATCCCGGCGGTGCACAGCAGACAGAACCACATCATCCAGAGAACGGGCGTACGGGCGGCCTCCTTGGGGGTGTACTGCTTCACCGCCGGCGGGTTCTTCTCCAGCGCCCGGCGGATCCTCGGGTCGTCGGACACCTTCAGCGGGTCCACGTGGGGCGGCCACCACTCCTTGGGCGGGTCCTTGAAGAACCAGCCCGCGAAGGCGACCACGGCACAGCAGACCAGGCCCACCGTCACCAGGACGCCCTGGTAGTTGCCGAGGTCCATGTACGAGGTGAACAGGAAGACGAAGGGTACCGAGCCATAGGCGAAACCGCCGTTGACCAGGCCCGTCTTGCCGCCCTTGCGCTCCGGATACCACTTGCCGACCATGTTCACGCAGGTCGCGTAGACGAGGCCGGCGCCGATACCGCTGAACATGCCGAAGCCGATGTACGCGACGGTGACATGCGGCGCGAACGCGAGCGAGAGGTACCCCAGGACCGTGCCCAGAGCGCCGAGCATCATGGCGTACCGCGCGGGCAGCCGTCCGCTCTCCCGCAGTTGCCCGGCCGGGAAGGCGACGGCGGCCTGGAAGAATATCCAGACGCCCATCAGCCAGAAGATGTGCCCACTGCCCCAGAGATGGGCGTCGTGCAGGGTGTCCTCGGCGGAGGTGAACGCGTACTCCGAGGAGCTGATGCCCAGCATCCCCATCCAGGGGAAGAGCACCATGGTCCAGCGTGGTCGCCCCATGATGTCCCGATCGGTCTCCCCGATGCGGTACAGGCGGCCGTTGCGATCCGTCACCTCCCTGCAGGGGACGGATGTCGATAGGTCGGTGGTTGTCATGTCGGTTCAGCACCCCTCGCGTCGAAAGATCTGGCCAGCGCCCCCTGTCCAAATGCCTTTCGTGTGCGCACGGGTCCTGGGGGCGGCCGACGCGCACCGTCGGCCGCCCCCGCCCTGGTTCACCTCATGAACCGCCCCCCAACAGGCCCGCCGCCCGCGCCCAGCGATACTTCGCGCCGAGCACGGCCACCGGCTTCTCCGTCGTGTACGGGTACGCCACGACCCCCCGCTCGTACAGGTACTGGCAGGCCTCCTCGACCTCGACGTCACCCGCGAGCGACGCCACCACGGGCTTCTCGATGCCGCGCTCACGGAATTCGGCCACCACGCGCGCGGTGAGCTCGGCGAAGACCATGGGCGGGGTCACGATGGTGTGCCAGTAGCCGAGGACGAGCGCGTGGATGCGCGGGTCCTCCAGGCCCAGCCGGATCGTCGCCTCATACGTCGACGGCGGCTCGCCCCCGGTGATGTCCACCGGGTTGCCCGCGGCCCCGAAGGGCGGGATGAAGGCCCTGAAGGACGCGTCCAGGTCCGGCGGGATCTCCATCAGGGACAGGCCGTTGTCCGTCACCGCGTCGGACAGGAGCACACCGCTGCCGCCCGCACCCGTGATGATGACGACGTTGCCGCCCTTGGGGGTGGGAAGTACGGGCAACGCGCGCGCGTACTCCAGCATTTCGTTCAGCCCGGGAGCCCGGATGACGCCGGCCTGCTTCAGGATGTCCTCGTACACGGCGTCGTCGCCCGCGAGCGCGCCGGTGTGCGAGCCGGCGGCCTTCGCCCCGGCGGCCGTACGCCCCGCCTTCAGGACGACGACCGGCTTCTTCGGGACCGTCGCGCGCGCCGCCGCCACGAAGGCGCGGCCGTCCTTCAGGTCCTCCAGGTGCATCGCGATGCACTCGGTGTGCGGGTCCTCGCCGAACCAGGTGAGCAGGTCGTCCTCGTCGAGGTCCGACTTGTTGCCGAGCCCGACGATCGCGGAAACACCCGTCTTCGTAGTGCGCGCGAAGCCCAGGATGGCCATTCCTATGCCACCGGACTGCGAGGTGAGCGCGACGCCGCCCTTCACGTCGTACGGTGTGCAGAACGTGGCACACAGGTCCTGCCAGGTCGAGTAGTAGCCGTAGATGTTCGGCCCGAGCAGCCGGATCCCGTGCCGCTCGGCGATGGCCACGATCTCGTCCTGGAGCTCGTGCTCGCCGGTCTCCGCGAACCCGGAGGGGATCAGTACGGCATTGGGGATCCCCTTGCGTCCCACCTCCTCCAGGGCGGAGGCCACGAACTTGGCGGGGATCGCGAAGACCGCCACATCCACCTCACCGGGAACGTCGGTGACACTCTTGTACGCCTTGCGGCCCTGAATGTCATCGGCCTTGGGGTTCACCGGGTGGATCTCGCCGGAGAAGCCCCCGTCGACGAGGTTGCGCATGACCGAATTGCCGATCTTGCCCTGCTCGTTGGAGGCACCGATCACGGCCACGGACGAGGGCTCCATCAGCCGCCGCATCGACGTGAGGATCTCCTCGCGCGTGTACTTGCGCCGCTCCTTGGGGACCGAGTCCGCGAGGATCACGCGGATGTCCGCGGCGACCGCGCCCTCCGGAGTGGCGATCACCGGGTTGAGGTCCACCTCGGCGATCTCGGGGAAGTCCGCGACGAGTTCGGAGACCCGGCGGATCTGCTCGGCGATCGCCCACCGGTCCACCGGCGGCGCGCCACGCACCCCGCGCAGGATCTCGGCCGCCCTGATCGAGTCCAGCATCGACAGCGCCTCGTCGGCGTCCACGGGGGCGAGCCGGAAGGTGACGTCCTTCAGGACCTCCACCAGCACCCCACCGAGCCCGAAGGCGACGACCTTCCCGAAGGTCGGGTCGGTCACCGCCCCGACGATGACCTCCTGCCCTTGGGGGAGCAGCTCTTGGACCTGGACGCCCTCGATACGGGCCCCAGGGTCGTACGCCCGCGCGTTCTCGACGATCCTGTGGAAGGCGGCGCGTACGTCCGCCGCGCCCTCCACACCCACGATCACGCCGCCGGCGTCGGTCTTGTGCAGGATGTCCGGCGAGACGATCTTCATCACGACGGGTCCGCCGAAGCGCGCCGCGTACGCCACCGCCTCGTCGACGTCCGTCGCCAGCTCCTCGCCGGGGACGGCGATCGCGTACGCGTCCGCGATCACCTTTCCTTCGGGCGCGGTGAGCGCGCTCCGCCCCTCGGCCCGCACGGCGTCGAGGAGCGTGCGCACCCGGAGAATCCGGTCTTCGGCCATCACTCAGATCACTCCGTTCGACTTGAGCAGGCGAAGTTCCTCGTCGCCGAGGCCGAGCTCGCCGATGTAGACCTCTTCGTTGTGCTCGCCGAGCAGCGGCGAACTGGTCACGTCCACGGGGGAGTCGGAGAGCTTCAGTGGGCTGCCCACGGTCACGAACTCACCCCGCTCGGGGTGCGGCACCGACACGACCATCTCGTTGGCGACCAGCGACTCGTCCTCGATGATCTCCTTGGTGGACAGGATCGGGCCGCACGGGATGTTGTGGGCGTTGAGCTTCTCCAGCACCTCCCACTTGGGAAGCGTGGCCGACCACTCCTCGATGAGCTGGAACATCTTGGTGAGCTGCGGCAGCCGGGCCTCCGGGGTCGCCCACTCGGGGTCGTCCGCCAGCTCCGGCCGCCCGATGAGCTCGGTGATCGGCTTCCAGCCGACGGGCTGCACGATGACGTACACGTAGTCGTTGGGGCCGCCCGGAGCGCACTTGACCGCCCAGCCAGGCTGGCCGCCGCCGGACGCGTTGCCGGAGCGGGGAACCTCGACGCCGAAGTCGTCGTTGGGATATTCAGCGAGCGGGCCATGTGTCAGTCGCTGCTGATCGCGCAACTTCACCCGGCAGAGGTTGAGCACGGCATGCTGCATGGCCACGTTGACCCGCTGCCCGCGCCCGGTGTTCTCCCGCTGGTACAGCGCCGCGAGAATCCCCGCCACGGCGTGCACGCCCGTGCCCGAGTCACCGATCTGGGCCCCCGTCGCCAGCGGCGGCCCGTCCTCGAAACCGGTGGTCGACATCGACCCGCCCATGGCCTGCGCGACGACCTCGTACGCCTTGAAGTTGGTGTACGGGCCGTCCCCGAACCCCTTGATGGAGGCATAGACGATCCGCGGATTGATCTCCTGGATGCGGTCCCAGGTGAAGCCCATGCGGTCGACCGCGCCCGGTCCGAAGTTCTCGACCATGACGTCGGAGCGCCGGATCAGTTCGGTGAGGATCTCCTTGCCGCGCTCGGTCTTGGTGTTGAGAGTGATGCTCCGCTTGTTGCAGTTGAGCATCGTGAAGTAGAGGGAGTCGACGTCGGGGAGGTCGCGCAGTTGCTTGCGGGTGATGTCACCGGTCGGCGCTTCCAGCTTGACGACGTCCGCGCCCAGCCAGGCCAGCAGCTGCGTGGCGGACGGACCCGACTGGACGTGCGTCATGTCGAGGACACGGACGCCTTCGAGAGCCTTGGTCGACTTTCCTGTGATCGGGGTGATCGGGGTCATCGCGGGCACCTCACTTGTACATCGTCTGGTTCATGGTTCCGGGGGCGTACGCGTCCGGGTCGACCCAGACGTTGATCAGCGACGGCTTGCCCGACTCCCGGGCACGCCGGAGCGCCGGGCCGATGTCGGCGGGGTCGCGGACCTCCTCGCCGTAACCGCCCAGCATCTGCGCGAACTTGTCGTAGTGGACGTCGCCGAGGGTGTTGCCGACCCGCTCGCGCTCCAGGCCGTACTTCTGGGCCTGGCCGTAACGGATCTGGTTCATGGAGGAGTTGTTGCCGACGATGCCGACGAAGGGGAGGTCGTAGCGGACGAGGGTCTCGAAGTCCCAGCCAGTGAGGGAGAAGGCGCCGTCCCCGAAGAGGGCGACGACCTCCTTGTCGGGCCGTGCCTGCTTGGCCGCGAGCACGAACGGGACGCCGACGCCGAGCGTCCCGAGCGGGCCCGGGTCCATCCAGTGCCCGGGTGACTTGGGCTGGACGACCTGCCCGGAGAAGGTGACGATGTCGCCGCCGTCCCCGATGTAGATCGAGTCCTCGGTGAGGAAGTCGTTGATCTCGCTGACCAGGCGGTACGGGTGGATCGGCGAGGCGTCCGACTTCAGGCTGGGCAGCCGCTTGTCGATGGCCGTCTGCTCGGCCGCCCGCAGCTCGTCCAGCCACTCCTTGCGCTTCGACGCGCCGCCGTTGAGGCGCCCTGAGGCTGCCTCGGTGACCGACTTCAGGATCAGACCCGCGTCGCCGACGATGCCGAGGTCGATGTCCCGGTTCTTGCCGACGGTCCGGTAGTCGAGGTCGATCTGCACGACGGTCGCGTCCGGGGAGAGCCGCTTGCCGTAGCCCATGCGGAAGTCGAAGGGCGTACCCACGATGACGATGACATCGGCGTTGGAGAAGGCGTACCGGCGCGAGAGCTGGAAGTGGTGCGGGTCCCCGGGCGGCAGCGTGCCGCGCCCCGCGCCGTTCATGTACGCCGGGATGTTGAGGGTGCGGACGAGCTCGATGGCGGACGCGGTGCCGCGCGTCGTCCACACCTGGCTGCCCAGCAGGATCGCGGGCTTCTCGGCGTGGACGAGGAGGTCGGCGAGCCTCTCGATCGCCTCGGGGTCACCGGCCGAGCGGGTCGAGGCCCGGTAGTGGCCGGCGGCCGGGATCCGGGCCTTCTCCACCGGCACCCTGGCGTCCAGGACATCGCGCGGGATCTCCAGGAAGGAGGGGCCGGGCGCGCCGTGGAAGCACTCCCGGAACGCCATCGACACCATGTCGGCGGCGCGCGCCGTGTCCGGCACCGTCGCCGCGAACTTGGTGATCGGCGTCATCATGTCGACGTGCGGCAGGTCCTGCAAGGACCCCATCTTGTGCTGGGTGTGCGCCCCCTGGCCGCCGATGAGCAGCATCGGGGACTCGGCGCGGAAGGCGTTGGCGACACCGGTCACGGCGTCGGTCGTACCGGGACCCGCCGTGACGACGGCACATCCGGGCTTGCCGGTGATGCGTGCGTAGCCGTCGGCGGCGTGGGCGGCGACCTGCTCGTGACGGACGTCGACGACCTCTATGCCTTCGTCGACGCAGCCGTCGTAGATGTCGATGATGTGGCCGCCGCACAGGGTGTAGATGACCTCCACACCTTCTGCTTTGAGTGCCTTGGCGACCAGATGCCCACCGGAGATGAAGTCCTGGCTGATGTCGTCGGGCATGGCGAAGTCCTGTCCCTTCGTAGGGGGTTGGAACGCTCTCGCGGTACATTGCATACAGTCGACGAATACTGTATGAAGCTTGTTATCCCGCATCCGGTGGGTGGTGTCCAGGGGGCGTGCGGCATTTTCCGGGGGTCTGGGAGTCGCTCCCCGGACAGACACAGCAGTCAGGAGCCGGTGATGGACCTGTACGAACACCAGGCAAGGGAACTCTTCGAGGAACACGGCATCTTGGTGCCGAGGGCCGAGGTCACGGACTCGCCCAAGGAAGCACGCGCGATCGCCCGCCGACTCGGCGGCCGAGTCGTCGTGAAAGCCCAGGTGAAGACCGGTGGACGCGGCAAGGCGGGCGGCGTCGCACTCGCCGCCGACCCGGCCGCCGCCGAGCTCACGGCACGTCGGATTCTCGGCATGGACATCAAGGGCCACAAGGTCGGCAAGGTGATGCTGGCCCAACCGGTCGACATCGAGAGCGAGTTCTACGTCGGCTACGTCCTCGACCGCGCCGCCGGACGCTTCCTCGCGATCGCGTCGGCCGAGGGCGGCATGGACATCGAGGAGGTGGCCGCGAGCCGCCCGGAGGCGGTGGCGCGTGTTCCCGTCGACCCGGCCGTGGGCGTCACCTCGGCGAAGGCGACCGAGATCGCCGAGGCCGCGGGGCTGCCCCCGGAGACCGTCGACGTTCTCGTACGCCTCTGGGGGGTGCTGACCCGCGAGGACGCCGTGCTCGTCGAGGTGAACCCCCTCGTACGCACCGCCCGGGGACAGATCCTCGCCCTGGACGGCAAGGTCACCCTCGACGACAACGCCCGCTTCCGCCAGACGCGTTGGGGTGAGCAGGAGGCCACGCACGACGACCCCCTGGAGGCGGCGGCCGCGGCCAAGGGTCTCAACTACGTCAAACTGGACGGCGAGGTCGGCATCATCGGCAACGGCGCGGGCCTCGTCATGTCGACGCTCGACGTGGTCGCGGGCTGCGGCGCCCGCCCCGCGAACTTCCTCGACATCGGCGGCGGGGCCTCCGCCCAGATCATGGCCGACGGCCTCTCCGTGATCCTCTCCGACCTGGCCGTGAAATCGGTCTTCGTCAACGTCTTCGGCGGCATCACGGCCTGCGACGCGGTCGCCGACGGCATCGTGCGGGCGCTGGAGACCGTGCGGTTGACCAAACCCCTCGTGGTCCGCCTCGACGGCAACAACGCCGTCGGTGGCCGCGCCATCCTCGACGACCGCGCGCACCCCCTGGTCCAGCAGGCCACCACCATGGACGACGCCGCACACCGCGCGGCCCGACTCGCCACCGCCGGCTGAAGGAGGAACAGGACATGGCCATCTTTCTCACCAAGGAGAGCAAGGTTCTCGTCCAGGGCATGACCGGCGGCGAGGGCATGAAGCACACCCGGCGGATGCTCGCCGCCGGCACGGACGTCGTCGGCGGGGTCAACCCGCGCAAGGCGGGCCGGACCGTCGACTTCGACGACCGGGCGGTGCCCGTCTTCGGCTCGGTGCGCGAGGCGATGGCGGCGACCGGAGCCGACGTCACCGTCGTGTTCGTACCGCCCGCCTTCGCCAAGGCCGCGGTGACCGAGGCCGCCGACGCGGGCATCGGGCTCGCCGTCGTCATCACCGAGGGCATCCCCGTCCACGACTCCGTCGTCTTCCACGCGTACGCCGCCACGAAGGGCACCCGCGTCATCGGCCCCAACTGCCCGGGCCTGATCACTCCGGGGCAGTCGAACGCGGGCATCATCCCCGCCGACATCACCAAGCCGGGGCGCATCGGCCTGGTGTCCAAGTCGGGCACGCTGACGTACCAACTCATGTACGAACTCCGCGACATCGGCTTCTCGACGTGCGTGGGCATCGGCGGCGACCCCGTGGTCGGCACCACCCACATCGACTGCCTGGCCGCCTTCCAGGACGACCCGGACACCGAACTCGTCGTCCTCATCGGCGAGATCGGCGGCGACGCCGAGGAGCGGGCCGCCGCGTACGTCCGCGACCACGTCACCAAGCCCGTCGTCGCCTACATCGCCGGCTTCACCGCACCCGAGGGCAGGACGATGGGCCACGCGGGCGCGATCGTCTCCGGCTCGGCAGGCACCGCGCAGGCCAAGAAGGAGGCCCTCGAGGCGGCCGGAGTACGGGTGGGCGGCACGCCGACCGAGACGGCCCGGCTGGTGCTGACCCGATTGGAATCGGAGCGTGTCGCCGCACAGGGGTGAGATGAGACGTCACTCATAGTTGATGTGAGGTGACTGTCACGAGCGGAGCCTCCTCAGTACCTTCCTCCGTACGTACGCGACCACCCTGCGTGTACGAACCCTTCCCTCCGTGCGGACACGACCACCGTCCTCCTCCGCACGGATGCGACCACTCCTCGTCCGGGCCCGTGGACCATGCAGCTCGGCAGGAGCCAGGCACCTCCCGCCCCCGACTGTGCACCGAGAGCGGAGACATCCGAATGGCATCCACCCTCAACAACCCCCTTGTCCTGAAGTCCGGTACGTCCTGGGCCGACGCCTGGCAGCGCTGCCTCGCCGTCGCCCCCGAGGCGTTCCAGGAGGACCGCGTCCTCAATCTCTGGGACGCCGCCTGGCGGGCGGACGGCCGGGCACTGCCCGCCACCAGTCCGGTCGACGGAAGCCCCATCGCGGGCCCGCCCCGTCTGAACGCCACAACCGCCCACCAGGCCGTACGAGCCTCACTCGACCAGCACCGGGCCTGGCGCCATGTTCCGCTCGCCGAACGACGGGCGCGCGTCGCGGCCACCCTCGACGCCCTGACCGAGCACCGCGAGCTGCTCGCCCTCCTCCTCGTCTGGGAGATTGGCAAGCCCTGGCGACTCGCGCAGGCCGACGTGGACCGGGCGATCGACGGCGTGCGCTGGTACGTCGACGGCATCGAGCCCATGGTCGACGGCCGGACTCCGCTCGACGGGCCCGTGTCGAACATCGCGAGCTGGAACTACCCGATGAGCGTGCTCGTTCACGCAATGCTGGTACAGGCATTGGCAGGGAACGCGGTCATCGCCAAGACCCCGACCGACGGCGGCGTCGCCTGCCTCACCCTGGCCGGCGCGCTCGCCGCACGCGAAGGGATCCCCGTCACCCTCGTCAGCGGCAGCGGAGGCGAGCTGTCGGAGGCGCTGGTCCGCGCGCCCGAGATCGGCTGCGTCTCCTTCGTCGGCGGCCGTGACACGGGCGCCGCGGTGGCCACCGCCGTCGCCGACCTCGGCAAGCGGCATGTACTCGAACAGGAGGGACTCAACACCTGGGGCATCTGGAACCACACGGACTGGGACGCACTGACGGCCGTCATCCCCAAGCTCTTCGACTACGGCAAGCAGCGCTGCACCGCCTACCCGCGCTTCGTCGTCCAGCGCTCGCTGTTCGACGAGTTCCTCGCCGCCTACCTCCCCGCCGTCCGCACCCTGCGGGTCGGTCACCCACTGGCCGTCGAGCACCCCGAAGACCCCTACCCCGCGCTGGACTTCGGGCCCGTCATCAACGCGGCCAAGGCGAAGGAACTGCACGACCAGGTGGCGGAGGCCATCGACCGCGGCGCCGTCCCGCTGCACCGCGGCAAGCTGACCGACGCACGCTTCCTGCCCGGCCAGGACACGGCGGCGTACGTCCAACCAGTCACGCTCCTGAACCCGCCGCCGTCCTCACCGCTGCACCACGCGGAGCCCTTCGGCCCGGTCGACACCATCGTCCTGGTCGACACCGAGGCGGAGCTGCTCGCCGCGATGAACGCGTCGAACGGCGCGCTCGTCGCCACGCTGTCCACGGACGACGAGGCGACGTACGCCCGACTGGCCCCGCAGATCCGCGCGTTCAAGGTCGGCCGCGGCAAGCCCCGCTCCCGGGGCGACCGCGACGAGCTCTTCGGCGGCCTCGGCGCGTCCTGGCGCGGCGCCTTCGTCGGCGGCGAGCTGCTCGTGCGCGCCGTCACACAGGGACCGGCGGGGGAGCGGCTGCCGGGCAACTTCCCCGAGTACCAGCTCGTTCCGTGAGGTGAGGGCGGGCGGTACCCGCCTCAGGGCGCCGCCCGCTCTCCCGGACCCCTGCGGACTCCTGCGATGATCTCGTCCACCAGCCAGCGGGCGACACCTGGAGGGTAGGGCTGGGGCAGGCCGAGCACGACATGGTTCACGCCGATGCCAATGAGGTCGGCGACGGTGGCGCGGGTGGCGGCGGGATCGTCGTAGGAGACGACGACCTGTACGGAGCGCGTGATCTCACGCGGATCCCGTCCGATGTCCGCACAGTGCGCGTCCAGCACCCGACCGCGCTCGGCGACGAACTCGACGTCGTTGTGCGGCGGTCCGGGGATGTTCCAGATGTCGGCCTGCTCGGCGACGAGCCGCAGCAGCCGGGTCCCCCAGCCGCCGATCAGCAGGGGCGGCCCGGGCCGCTGCACCGGCTTGGGCTCGTTCCGCGTGCCCCGCAGCCGGTAATAACGCCCCTCGAAGTCGAAGGGTTCGTCCTGCGTCCACATCCGGCGCAGGATCTCGACCGTCTCGCCGAGCCGGGCGACCCCCTCGCCCGGCGGGACGAGCGAGAGCCCGTACGCCTCGTGCTCGGCGATGGCCGGATTCTCGCCGGCGATCCCGCCCGTGCCGGGCGGCTGGTGGGTGCCGCCGACACCGATGCCCATGACCAGCCGACCGCCGGAGATCACGTCCACGGTCGAGGCCATCTTCCCGAGGACGGCCGGCGGGCGGACGCGGTTGCTGGTGACGAGGAGCCCGAGCCGCAACCTCTCGGTCTGCGCGGCCAGGGCGCTGAGCAGCGTCCAACCCTCGTGGACCTGGCCGTCCTTGGGGCCGCGGAGCGGAAGCAGATGGTCCCAGAGCCAGGCGTCCTCGATCTCGGGCAGGGCGTCGGCCTCCTGCCAGACGCGGCGGATGTCGTCGTAGGAGACGTGCATGGGGGTGGTCTTTATACCGAAGCGCACGCGCTGATCGCTCATATCGATCAGCTTAGACAATCATCAGCTGAGCTGACAATCAGTCTTGGGTACAGTTCCCGTATGACCGGTGAGCGCCCTCCCGTACCTCCCGTGCCTCCCGTACCTCCCGCGCGTCATGTCCCTCCTGTGCCCCTTGAGTCCCGGCTCGGCTATCTGCTCAAGCACGCCCAGCAGCGGCTGGCGCGGGCGTCCGCGGCGGCATTGGCACCCCTCGGGATCGACGGCCACGAGCTCGCGGTGCTGGCGGTGCTCGCCGCCGAGTACCCGTTGTCGCAGGTCGAGGTGGCCGGCCGACTCGGCGTCGACCGCACCACGATGGTCGCGCTCGTCGACGGCCTGGAGGACCAAGGGCTGGTCGAGCGGCGCCGCAGTCCTGCGGACCGGCGCAAGAACATCGTCGAACTGACGCCCGAGGGCCGGGACTGCCTCGACCGGGCCGAGCGCGCGCGCCTCGCGATGGAGCGGCGCTTCCTCGACCCGCTGGACGAGGAGACAGCGGCCGCGCTCGTGCGGGCTCTGCGGATCCTGGTGGTGGAGGAGCGTCGGATCGCGGAGTGACGGTGCGGGTACGGGGGCTCTCCGGCCCTCCCGTGTGGACCCTGGGTGATCTTCGCATCACCTTTTGTGATCGGCCGGGCGCCCCCTCCTTCGGCCCCGTGCAGCCACTCCCAGGACCCCGATATGCAGGTGAAAGGCACTCCGAAACCTTGGTATTGTTGTCCATGTCGCCGCGGGGAACACCTCCGGCCAGGCGGCAGACACCTGGTCCGGGTGGCGGAATGGCAGACGCGCTAGCTTGAGGTGCTAGTGCCCTTTATCGGGCGTGGGGGTTCAAGTCCCCCCTCGGACACTGACTGGGACGTTCACGAGATCGTCCCCGATGCGTTCACGAATTACCGGTTGAGTCATGTGACTCACCGGTTTTTCGTCGTCCCGGAGGCCTTCGGGACGCGTGATCGGCTCGGTGAGGGGTTGGTGCGGTGGCGGTCCGGGTGCTGCACCTCTCACCTGCAGAAACAGGACATGCCTGTGCGACGACTCGTGGCGGTGGCGCAGGCATGTGGGGCTTTCAGGGGATGGAGTGCGGCGGGGGCGCGTCACTCACGTGGCGGAGGCTCGGCCGGCCCGGTCGGAAGCGGTTGCGACCGAGATGGCTCGATGGGCTGGCCGCTTGTGGGTGCTGTATGCGGCGTGCTGTTTTTGCGCGGCTGGATGCCTTGGTCACGGCGGAACCGTCGGATGGCTCTGAGGTTTGCCACGAAGATGATCACGGCGTTGAGCAGCGTCTGTGCGACGCGTCCGTGGGGCAGGCGGAACTGGGGGTTGTCGATGCTGTCGAGGGCGGACTTCTTGAGGTTGCCGTTGCCGCCCTCGTTCTGACTGCGCAGTCCGGACCAGGCCTCTTGCCACAGAGGGGTGAACAGGGCGTACTTCTGCCGCCATTTGGCCAGCACAGGGCCTGGGACAGTGATGCTCTTCCCGGTGCAGATGTCGGGGTAGGCGCTGGTGTCCCGCTTGGGCTTGGGGATGGTGGGCAGGGCAGCTGGGGTGCGGACAGTGGGAGCGTCGAGGTCGACGATGGTGGACGGTCGCGGTTGAGGACGGCGGTAGCAGGTCACCGTGGCGTGTGGTCCGAGGGCTGGGCACTGCCGACGCTGGTCGCCTGCGGGCCCGTACTCCTTGACCTTGGTCTGGAAGTCCTTTCGGGACTGGATCAAGTCGAGTGCGTGGGCGCGGTCCTCGTCCGTGCGGCTGTGGATGTAAGCGGTGCCTGCGGTGACGAGCGGAGTGGGCATCATCGGGCAGTAGAACTCGCCGCCGACCAGCTCCATGCCGCGGAACTGCCCTTGCCGATCGACCTTGTCGTCGTTGTAGTGCTTCACCGTATTGAGGCCGAGTTTGAGCAGCTGCAGATGCAGGTTGCGGGGCTTGGCCTGAGAGATGCCCCGGTCGGCGCAGAAGAGGTCTTTAACCATGCCTCGCTCGAAGGCTGGTTGGATGGCCCGGAGGGCGGCAGGCCCCGGTTCGGTGCCTGGGGTGTGGAGGATCATGCCGAGGCAGACCGCAGGGTAGGCGCCGGCGAGGTCGCCGTGGCCGTGGCCGGGGAACGCGGCCATCATGGCGTAGCGGAACTCCTTCTTCTCCGGTGCCTTGGTTTTCTTCTGCGTCGGTTTGGTCGTGCGAGTCGCCGGCTTGTTGGCTGCGCCGCGTCGGGTGCTGGTGTTCGTGGGGGCCGCTGCTGCGCCGGGATACACCGGCCGCTTCTGCGCTCCTCCCTTTACGTACATCCCGGCGGTGATCTCAAGCGAGGCCCGGTCCCTGCGGTAGTCAGGCTCTTTGCCCCAGACCGGAACCGGAGTGTCGTCGACCGCGACGTGACCCTGCCAGCGAGCGAAGTCGCCGCGCTGGTAGGAGGCCATGACCGGGGCGAGAACCAGGTCCTGGGCGATGGCTTCCACGTTGCGCACGGTGTCCCTGCTGGCGCGGGCATTCCACTGCCGCCGGATCTTCTTGGCCTCGCCGAGTGTCAGTCGTTTGCGGCGGTCGTGCGGCGCCGGGTCGAGGCGCTTGGTCATCGACGTCCAGGACCGGTAGACCCGCTTCGACATCGCGTACTGCTTGTGCGCGATGTGGTCGATCTCTTCGCCGCTGGCGCCCTCAGGGATGTCCAGGTCGATGTCAGGAACGTCGAGCAGGGCTTTGGCCCCGGGAGACAGCGCGAAGAAAAGTGTCTCCCAGGCGTCGTCGATGTTTGCGCTCTTGCCCATGTACTGGGACAGGATCAAGCCGATCAATACAGTGCGGAAGGGCATGCCCTTGGGCCCCGGCCTGTGGTTGTCGGAGGGGAGGCGCTCCAGTGCGCCGCTGTGCCGCACAAGATTGAAGACCTGGTTCACGACGCGATCGTTGAGGGTACGGCCGGGAGCTTGCGGTGCAGGGCGTAAAGCGAGGCCGGTACGCCGACAGGGTTTGTTCTCGGGGTTCTTCCTGCTCATGCCGCCGCTCCCCGCAACAGATCGGATGCCTCTGCTTCGGGTACGTCATGGAGGAAGACGAGGTAACGCGAGAGGCTGTGCAGCGTCGCGAGCCCCGATGCTTTGAGGATCACCTTCAGCGGAATGCCCGCATTCAGCAGATCGACGATCCAGGTCGTGCGCAGCCGCTGGGGCTGCAGCACCGCGCCGTCGCAACGGCCGATGATCCGCGGGTACTTGGCGAGCCAATCCGATGCGATGTGTTTGCTGGTGCGGTCCTGCCAGTCCGGCCGGAACACGTACGCGTCTGCCGGGATGTCTGCTGCCTCCGCCAGGAGCAGTTCCTCGTAGGCGTAACGGCACACGACGGTGCGCGGCCGGCGCCCGTGAACCTTGACCAGCGCCCGCCGGGTGGGGCCCGCGTGGATGTCCCGCCCCTGAACGTACACAAGATCCTCGACGGCGAGGCCGCACCCGATACCGAGGCAGAAGAGCAGACAGGCATTGCGCCGCTGGGCCGCGGTGGGCAGGCTCTGCGCCCAGATCAGCCAGTGGGCGACTTCCGCCTGTGGGTAAGGCGTCATCGGGGTTGCGGCAGCCTTCAGCCGAATCGGCGGATGCTGCCCGAGCTGATCCAGCAGGAGCGCTTCGGAAGCCCGACGCAGCTGGCTGCTGCAGGTCCGCCGACTATTGGCGGCCATGTCGCGGCAGCCGACGAGGATAAAGCGTTCGACGGTGCTCTGGTCAAGGATCACCGAGGGTTCCAGCGGGAGGCCCTGGGCCTCGACCCAAGCGACCAGTCGCGCGAGCGGCGTCATGATCACATCCGGGCCGTAGGGCCCGGCCGCAACGGCCAGGAATCCCAACGAGCGAACGACTGGTGCGATGCGGCGCCACTTGGCGGGCGGCACCGTCTCCGGTTTCGGCGCGTACGCCAGCAGGCGATTCGACACAGCGACCTCCAGGCGCAAGGCCCATGACATGTGGCCGGTTAACCGGCCACTGACGTCAGTGTCGATCACGATCTGAAGGAGCGCATCTTTATGACTGGAGGCCGAGCGCGCACGGCGCCGCCACGGAGTTACGCCGTCGACCCGGACAAGTGGCCGGACGCCCGGATCGTCGGGGAGCCCGCCGCCGCGCTGGTCCAGACGATTGCCCGCCGCCTTGCCGCCGCCCTGGGTGAGCGACCGGAACTCTCGCTGCGCGCACTGGCTGCCCAGAGCGACGTCGGCAGGCAGACCATCGGTGATCTGTTGGCGGGAGCCGGCTGGCCGGATGTCCTGACGGTCTGCCGGCTGGAGCGCGCTCTGGGCCTGGCGCTCTGGCCCGGATCGAATGCGACTCAAAGTGCCCATGACTGATCCTCAATTGCGAGTTTGAGGTCAGTCGTGCACGGTCCATCGCGTGACGGCGCAGATTCTCTCCAGCGCTACCGTCGGCGGCGCTAGAGTGAACGTGCACGACGGGCCGGAACCTTGGTAGGAGAAGCGTCCGTTCGTGCGTTTGGGCGGCCTCCCTCGACCGATAATCGAGGGAGGCCTGCTTATTGGGTTGAGGCCGTGCTCGAATGGATCAAGCAGCTCGGGATGACAGCACGGCGCGGAACATCCCCGGTGCTACGTTTTCCACCTCGCCAAGTTGCTTCATGCGGTTGAGGGTTTTCCCCACGGATGAGCGGACCGTCGCGTCCGCTCCCGGGCGTACGGCCGCCGCGATATCAGTGATCGACATCGCCTCCTGGGCGGCGCACAGGAGCGTGAGGATCGCATCACGCATGCTTCCGTTGCGCGGCGGCCCCAGGGTCTGGGTGCCGGAGCTCGGGCGCGCCTCTTCTGCCGACAGATCCTCGGCGGTGACAGAATTTTCGTACGGTGCCTCCCCGGAGGGCTGGGCGGTTGCCGTGTCTTCTTCGGTGGCCAGCCGCTCTTGGTGAACATCGGCGGATTCGACTTCCTGGCACATCATCGCGAGCACCGCCTCCAGCGTGGCCAACTCGCCGCGCAGTGAAGTGATCAGTTCCTCCACAGCATGCCGGGCCAGGCCGACATAGACACCTTTGCTCGACGCAGGCGCGCCTGTCCGGTATCCCGCCATGGTGAACTCCTCAAGGAAGGCCGCTGCCAGTCTAGGGACGGCACACTGTGGCACGCACACAGGGTGGATTCAACTGGTCGTCGCAACACTTTGATCTCGGAGGTGTGCGACGTGGCCACGGCGGACTGGAGTTTGAAGACCAGCGATGTTCCGGAGGGTCGGCGTCGGCAGTGGCGCGCTGATCGTGCATTGCGGCCGGCGATGCGTTCGCCGGGGCGGCCTGATCCGTCTCGAGTCGTGCAGCGCCAGTTCTGGCGGCTGATCGCCACAGGGGTTACGACGGTGGAGGCGTCGTTGGCGGTCGGCGTGTCGTGGCCGGTGGGTGCGAGGTGGTTTCGTCACGCTGGCGGCATGCCTCCGATCTCGTTGGCCGAGCCCACGGGCCGGTACCTCGCGTTCGAGGAGCGCGAGGAGATCGCGATCCTCAGGGCGATGAACAAGGGCGTGCGCGAGATCGCCCGCGCCCTGGGGCGTGACCCCGGAACGATCTCTCGCGAACTGCGCCGCAACGCCGCCACGCGCAGCGGCAAGCAGGAGTACCGCGCGACGGTCGCCCAGTGGAAAGCACAGCAGGCCGCCAAGCGCCCGAAGACCGCGAAGCTCACAGGCAACGACAGGTTGCGTGAGTACGTGCAGGACCGGCTCGCCGGCAGCATCCGCCGCTCCGACAACACGATCGTCCCCGGACCCAGGACGCCCGCATGGAAAGGGCTGAACAAGCCGCACCGGCAGGACCGACGATGGGCGACGGCATGGAGCCCGGAGCAGATCTCGCACCGGCTCCATGCCGACTTCCCCGATGATGAGTCCATGCGCATCAGCCACGAAGCCATCTACCAGGCACTGTTCATCGAGGGCCGTGGCGCGCTCAAGCGGGAACTGGTCACGTGCCTGCGCACCGGCCGGGCGCTGCGGACTCCCCGTGCACGGTCACAGAACAAACCGCAGGGGCATGTCACCGCGGACGTCATCCTCAGCGAACGCCCCGCCGAGGCCGCAGACCGCGCGGTCCCCGGACACTGGGAAGGCGATTTGATCATCGGGACGGGCCGCTCCGCGATCGGCACGCTTGTCGAGCGCAGCAGCCGCTCCACGCTCCTGGTGCACCTGCCCCGGCTCGAGGGCTGGGGCGAGAATCCGCCAGTGAAGAACGGCACCTCACTCGGGGGCTATGGCGCGATCGCGATGAACGCGGCGCTCACAACGTCGATGACGCAGCTGCCCGAGCAACTACGCAAAACCCTCACCTGGGACCGCGGAAAGGAACTCTCCGGCCACGCCCAGTTCGCTCTCGATACCGGGACGAAGGTGTTCTTCGCCGATCCGCACTCGCCCTGGCAACGACCGACAAACGAGAACACGAACGGGCTGCTGCGTCAGTACTTCCCGAAGGGCACCGATCTCTCCCGTTGGTCGTCCACGGACCTCGAAGCCGTCGCCATGGCGATCAACAACCGGCCCCGCAAGACCCTCGGCTGGCGGACACCCGCCGAGGTCTTCGAAGAGCAGCTACGCTCGCTGCAACAGCCCGGTGTTGCAACGACTGGTTGAACTCGCCCAAT
>LRTP01000087.1 GCA_001550305.1 Streptomyces diastatochromogenes | reverse complement strand
GCGGCGATCCGGGCGCGGACGCGGCGGCCGAAGGGGTCGTCGCCGACCGCGGAGACCCAGCGGGCGGGAATGCCGTGGTCGGCGAGGTAGAGGGCGACGTTCGACTCGGCGCCCGCGATGTCGACGCGCAGCAGGTCGGCGCCGTCCAACGGCCCGAGGGGGTCGGGGGCGAGGGCGGCCATGGTCTCGCCGACGCAGACCACGGGGCCGGGGCGCAGTGGCCGGTGGGTACTCATGGTGGGCTTCCTAGAGAGTGCCGGCGCGGTCGGCCGGAGCCGGGGCGGACGGGACCGCGGGGCGGTACGGGGCGGCCGGGGCGCCGGGAACATCGACCCGGAGCGCGAAGACGGCGCCGTCGAGGGGTCCCGGGACGGGCAGGCCGATGTGCGCGCTGGTGACGAGGAGCGTACGGCCGTCGGGGCCGCCGAGGCAGAGTCCCGCGGGCTGCCCGGCGGGCAGGTCGACGATCCGGTCGAGGCTCCCGTCGGGGCGGTAGCGGTGGACCTGCCCGGTGCCCCAGACGGCGGTCCACAGGCAGCCCTCGATGTCGGTGGTCATGCCGTCGGGACTGCCGGAGCCGAGGGTGACGAAGGGTTCGGGCGTGCCCGGGTCGCCGCTCGCGGGGTCGACCGGATAGCGGCGGATGGCGCCCCGGGCGCTGTCGGCGAGGTACATGACGGTGCCGTCGGCGCTGAAGGCCGGGCCGTTGGGGATCGTGACGTCCCGCAGGACGCGGGTGACGCGGCCGTCGCGGTCCAGGCGGTAGAGGGAGCCCGCGTCCGGGGTGGCCTCGTACGCCATGCTGCCCGCCCAGAAGCGGCCGTGCGGGTCGGCGACGCCGTCGTTCATCCGCATCGGCACGGGTGCGTCCTCCTCGGGGCGCGCGATCCAGTCGACGCGGCCCGCGGGGTCGATGCGGCAGATGCCGGGGCCCGCCGCCGCGATCCAGTGGCCGGGGTGCCCCTCCACCGGTGCCACGGCGCCCAGCGGGCAGGGCAGTCGGGTGATCGGCACGAGCGGCGCGTCGGGGCCGTCGGGCAGCGCGAGCAGCCGGCCGGTGAGGATGTCGGTCAGCACGGCGCGGCCGTCCGTCCAGCGGATGCCCTCGCCCAGTTCGAGGCGGTCGGTCCCCAGGACCGCGGGGGCCGTCACGGGCGGGCGTCCGCGCGGACGACGTCCAGGAAGGCGCGGGCGCGCTCACGCAG
>LRTP01000868.1 GCA_001550305.1 Streptomyces diastatochromogenes | reverse complement strand
CCGCGCCCTGGGCGTCGACTTCGCGCTCCCCGCGGACGCCGCCGGCGAGTGCGACCTCGTCGTGCACGCCAGCGCCACCGAGGCCGGGCTCACCCGGTCGCTGGAGCTGCTCGCCCAGGAGGGCACCGTCCTGGAGATGAGCTGGTACGGCGACCGGCGGGTCAGCCTGCCGCTGGGCGAGGCCTTCCACTCCCGGCGCCTGGTCGTGCGCAGCAGCCAGGTGGGTTCCGTTTCCCCGGCGCGGCGGGCCAGTCGGACGTACGCCGATCGGCTGGCACTCGCCCTGGAACTGCTCGCCGAGCCCGCCTTCGACGCGCTCGTCACCGGTGAGTGCGGCTTCGACGAACTGCCCGACGTGATGCCGAAGTTGGCCTCCGGATCGATACCCGGCCTGTGCCATCGCGTCGTCTACGAAGGCGTTTGAGCACTGAACAACCTGCCTGACCTCCAAAAACTGCAAAGAAAGGGGAACAGGCAGCTGAACAAGGAGAACGGGGCAGCCGTACTACACGGCATGGTCCCGGCAGGGGATCAGACGTGCCGCACCTGGAGGGTCGTCCGTTGTTCAGCATCACCGTCCGCGATCACCTGATGATCGCCCACAGCTTCCGTGGCGAGGTCTTCGGGCCCGCGCAGCGCCTGCACGGGGCGACGTTCCTGGTGGACGCCACGTTTCGCCGGGCCGAGCTGGACGACGACAACATCGTCGTCGACATCGGTCTGGCCACGCAGGAACTCGGCGCCGTCGTGAGCGCGCTGAACTACCGCAACCTCGACAACGAACCGGACTTCAAGAACACCAACACCTCGACGGAGTTCCTGGCCAAGGTCATCGCCGACCGCCTCGCCGAGCGTGTGCACGCCGGGGCCCTCGGCGAGGGCGCCCAAGGCCTCGCGGGCATCACGGTCACCCTGCACGAGTCGCACATCGCCTGGGCGAGTTACGAGCGTGCGCTGTGACCGACACGACCATGGACCAGGCGTCCCCCAAGCCCGGTCCGGTGTCCCCGAAGACCGGCCAGGCGTCTGCGAAGACCGGCCCGGCGGCCGCGAACGGCGACCAGGCTTCCCTGAACTACGTGCCCGTGCAGCACACGGCTCTCAAGAACGCCGAGATCATCCCCATGTCCCTGCGCTCCGTGCACTTCGTGATGCCGGGCGGTGTCGACGACGCGTCCGCGCCGAGCGGCGGCAACGCCTACGACCGGCGGCTCTGCCTCGACCTGCCCGGCTTCGGCTGGCAGGTCCACAAGCACGCCGTCGCGGGCGGCTGGCCCCGGCCGTCGGCCTCCGCCCGTACGGAGTTGGCCCGCACGCTCAGTGAGTTCCCGGACGACTCGGTCGTCCTCCTCGACGGGCTCGTCGCCTGCGGCGTCCCCGAGATCATCGCCCCCGAGGCCGAACGGCTGCGTCTCGCCGTCCTGGTGCACCTGCCCCTCGGCGACGAGACCGGGCTCGCGCCCGCCGTGGCCGCCGAGCTGGACGCGAAGGAACGGGCGACGCTGCGGGCCGTGTCCGCCGTCGTCGCCACCAGCGACTGGGCCGTCCGCCGGCTCGTCGCCCACCACGGGCTCGCCCCGGAACGGGTCCATGTCGCCGCCCCGGGCGCCGACATCGCGCCCCTCGCCTCCGGCACCGACGGCGTCTCCCGGCTGCTGTGCGTCGCCGCGGTCACCCCGCGCAAGGGCCAGCACCGGCTGATCGAGGCCCTCGCCACCGTCACCGACCTGCCCTGGAGCTGCGTCTGCGTCGGCGGACTCACCCAGGACCCGACGTACGTCGCCCAGCTGCGCGGACTGATCGAGAAGTACGGGCTCGGCGACCGGCTGCACCTCGCGGGACCGCAGGCGGGCGCGGAACTCGACGCGAGCTACGCGGCGGCCGACCTCATGGTCCTCACCTCCTACGCCGAGACGTACGGCATGGCCGTCACCGAGGCGCTCGCGCGCGGGATCCCGGTGCTGGCGACCGACGTGGGCGGTCTCCCCGAGGCGGTCGGGCGCGCGCCCGACGGCGGGGTCCCCGGCATCCTCGTACCCCCGGAGAACCCGGCGGCGCTCGCCGCGGAACTGCGCGGCTGGTTCGGCGAGGTC
>LRTP01000867.1 GCA_001550305.1 Streptomyces diastatochromogenes | reverse complement strand
GCTGGTCGACGAGGTACGGGCGGGCCGCGTCAGCGAGGCGCGGGTGAACGACGCCGTGTCCCGCTACGCCCCCCAGTGGCTCCAGCTGCGGGAGCCGGCGGACGCCGCCGCACGGGCGCCCGAACTGCTCGACCCGCTGCGCATCCGGCTGGCGAACCGGCCGGGCCGCGCCGGCGATCTGGTGGTCCACGACCTCGGCTGCGGCACCGGCTCCATGGGCCGCTGGCTCGCCCCCCGGCTCGACGGCGCCCAGCACTGGATCCTGCACGACCGGGACCCCTATCTGCTGCACTTCGCGACCGTGGGCGCACCGCAAGCGGCCGCCGACGGCAGCCGGGTCACGGTCACCACCCAGCGCGGTGACATCGGCCGGCTGACCGCGGACGCGCTGGCCGGGGCGTCACTGGTGACGGCGTCCGCCCTGCTCGACGTGCTGACCCGTGAGGAGATCGACCGGCTCGCGGCGGCCTGCGCGGGCGCCGGGGTGCCGGCCCTGCTGACGCTCTCCGTCGTGGGGCGCGTCGAGTTCACACCGGCCGATCCGCTGGACGCCGAGTTCACCGAGGCGTTCAACGCCCACCAGCGGCGCGGGGAACTGCTCGGCCCCGAGGCGATCACGGCGGCCTGCGAGGCCTTCGACCGGCACGGCGCGACGGTACGGGTGCATCCGAGCCCCTGGCGGCTCGGCGCCGACGAGGCCGACCTCACGGCGGAGTGGCTGCGCGGCTGGGTCGGCGCGGCCGTCGAGGAGCGGCCCGCGCTGGCCGCCCGTGCGGAGTCGTATCTGCAGTCCCGCCTCGCCGCCTGTGCCGCGGGTGAGCTGCGCGTACGGGTCCACCACAGCGACGTACTGGCGCTGCCGCGGCCGACCGGCGGTGCGGCGTGAGCGCCGGGGCGGGGACGGGGGAAGCGGT
>LRTP01000866.1 GCA_001550305.1 Streptomyces diastatochromogenes | reverse complement strand
CGGGTCCACGCCGACGCGGACCTGGTTCGGGTGCGCGGCGACGTGAGTCCGGCGGGCACGGCACCGACCGGTGGCGAGGCGGGTGAGCCGCACGCCGAGCGCGAGGCGGGTGAGCCGCGCTCCGAGAGTGAGTCGGACGTGGCGCCGGCCCTCCAGGAAGCCGACCCGACCCCCGCCCGCCGCAAGGGGGGCTCCCTGCGCACGCACATCGGTTCCGTCGCCGGCGTCCTCATCCTCGGTGTGCTGCTCTGGCGGCTCGGTACCGGTGTCTTCCTGGACGGCCTGCGACGGGTCGACGGCCCGACCCTGCTGGCAGGGCTGGGGCTCGGCCTGCTGACCACCGTGTTCAGCGCCTGGCGCTGGTGCCTGGTGGCACGCGGACTGCGGATCCGGCTGCCGCTGGGCGGCGCCGTCGCGGACTACTACCGCGCGCTGTTCCTGAACGCGGCGCTGCCCGGCGGTGTCCTCGGCGATGTGCACCGTGCCGTACGACACGGCCAGAGCACCGGGGACGTCGGCCGCGGCGTACGCGCCGTGGTCCTCGAACGGACCGCGGGCCAGGCGGTCCTGGTGGCCGTCGGCGCGGTGGTCCTGCTCACCTTCCCGTCACCGGTCCTCGCGGACGCCCGCCAACTCGCCCTGATCCTGGCGATCATCTCGGTGTGCGGAGTCGTCACGGCGGCCGCGGTCCGCAGGGGCAGCGCCCAGTCCGGCCCGTCCCGGCGCCGCCGAGC
>LRTP01000865.1 GCA_001550305.1 Streptomyces diastatochromogenes | reverse complement strand
GGTGTGCGCGGGCGCGTCGGTGCGCTGCTGCGGCAGCGAGACCGGACGCACCGGACGGGGACCCGCGAGCACGGTGTAGTCCTGCCCGAGCAGCGGCGGCACCATCTCGCCCGGCTCCTCGCCGAGCGCCAACCGCACCGCGGCCCAAGGGGCGTTGATGCCGCACTGGGAGAGCTGGTGCAGACCGCCCGCCGGGCGGGTGTTGACGTCCATGAGAACCGGGTCGTCGCCGAGCATCCGGAACTGAATGTTCGTCAGATAGTGCAGTCCGAACGCCTCCGCGAGCAGCCGCGCGGGCTCGATGAACGAAGGGTGCAGCGTGAAACCGCGACGCCGTCCGTTCTTCGTGCGGCCCACCGCCATCCGGACCCGGCCGTCCGGCGCCGTGAGGCAGTCGACGGACACCTCCGGCTGCCCCAGGAGCGGCATGACCAGCCAGTCGACGGGCTCCTCCGCCGACCGCAGTGCCTCCACGACCAGGTCGAGCGGCACGTACGGGCTCGGAAACCCATTGAGGTGCGCGAGCGAGAAGGGGGCGCGGGTGATGACGCGGAAGCCCACTCCGCCCGCCCCCGCGGCCGGCTTGAAGCAGGCCTTGTGACCCTCGGCCTCCAGGGTCTCGACCGCGGAGACGAGCTCCTCCTCGGTGCGCACCCGCCACCACGGCGGCACCGGCACGCCCACCGCCTGCACGGCCTGATACGCGGTGGCCTTGTCCAGGAAGACGGCCACGGCCTCGGAGGGCGGCGCCAGCAGGGCCGTGCCGAGCGCCGCGAACTCGGCGCGGTGCGCCACGATCGCCGCCTGGTGCAGGACCGGCACGAACACGTCGATGGAGCGGCGCGCGCACTGGTCGAGGGCGTACTCGACGTAGGCGGCGGGGGAGAGGCCCTCGGGCTCCATGGCGGCGGTGTCGGCGGCGGCGAGCACGGGGGAGTCGGGATCGCCGTGGGTGGCGTGGATCTCGACCGGGCGGAGCTGCGGATTACTTCGCAGCTGGTCCATGAAGAACACGTTCTCCGCGTACGTGCGGTTGAGCCAGACGCGTACGCGAGAACCCATGCAGGCCGCCTTTCAGGGTTCCGGGCACGGCGGAGCAGGCCGTGCCCGGCCAGGGGAGAGGGAGGAACAGCAAACCGCCATACGCCGAGAAGGGTTCGTGGCGGTTGTGTTGGGGCGATCATAAGGGGCGCGAGCCCGGTGTGACGCTACGGGCGTGTTACGGATTTCCCGCGACCCCGGAATCAGGCCCGACGCGCCGGGGCGCGAGGCCCGGCGCGCGGGCCGTCCTTGTCCCGCGGGGGCGAATGTGTTCTTGTGTTTCCAGTCCTTTTCTCGGAGGTGGCAAGGGTGCGGTCGACGGCCGGCGGACACGGAAACCTGCTGGCCATCAGCGACCTGCACATCGGGTACGCGGAGAACCGCGCCCTGGTCGAGAAGATGCGCCCGCACACCGACGACGACTGGCTCCTCGTGGCCGGTGACGTCTCGGAGACCGTGGCCGACATCCACTGGGCCCTCGAAACCCTCAGCGGACGCTTCCGCAAGGTCGTCTGGGTGCCCGGCAACCACGAGCTGTGGACCCACCCCAAGGACGCCGTGCAGCTGCGCGGTGTCGCCCGCTACGAACATCTCGTCGCCATGTGCCGGGAGTTGGGTGTCACGACCCCCGAAGACCCCTACCCCGTCTGGGACGGGCCGGGCGGCCCCGCGGTCGTCGTACCGCTCTTCCTGCTCTACGACTACTCGTTCCTGCCGCCGGGCTGCGCGACCAAGGACGAGGGCATGGCGTACGCCGAGGGGACCGGGGTGATCTGCACCGACGAGCACGTCCTGCACCCCGACCCCTACCCGAGCCGCGAGGCCTGGTGCCGGGCCCGGGTCGCCGACACCGAGCGCCGGCTCGCCGAGCTGCCCGAGGACCTGCCCACCGTCCTGGTCAACCACTACCCGCTGGACCGTCACCCGACCGACATCCTGCGCTACCCCGAGTTCGCCATGTGGTGCGGCACCCGGCTGACCGCCGACTGGCACCGCCGCTTCCGCGCCCAGGTCATGGTCTACGGTCATCTGCACATCCCGCGGACCACCCACCACGAGGGCGTCCGCTTCGAAGAGGTCTCGGTGGGATACCCCCGGGAGTGGCGGCCCCGCCCCGGCCCGCCGGACACCCTGCGCCACGTACTGCCGATGGAGGTCGGAACCGGTGATCGAGGAGCTGCTCCCGGAATCGGTCGTGACCGTGGAGACACACGGTGACGACCAGGACTGGGGCGCGCCGCTGTACCCCGGGGAGCAGCAGCTCGTGGCGCGGTCCGTGGAGAAGCGGCGCCGTGAGTTCGCCGCCGTGCGCGCCTGCGCCCGCCAGGCCATGGAGAAGCTCGGCGTGCCCGCGCAGGCCGTCCTGCGCGGCGAACACGGGGCGCCCGTCTGGCCCGCCGGGCTGATCGGCAGCATGACGCACTGCGAGGGCTACTGCGCGGCCTCCCTCGTCCGGGCCACCGACCTGGCCTCGCTGGGCATCGACGCCGAACCCCACGAGGAACTCCCCGACGACGTCATCGGTTCCGTGGCCCTGCCCAGGGAGAACGACCGGCTGCGCGAGCTGGCGCGGCGGGACGCCTCCGTGCACTGGGACCGGCTGCTGTTCAGCGCCAAGGAGTCCGTCTACAAGGCGTGGTACCCCCTCACCGGAAAGTGGCTGGACTTCTTCGAGGCGGACATCGAGCTCTTCGCGGACGACGGCCCCGCACGCTCCGGCGGCCTGCGCGCCGAACTCCTCGTGCCGGGACCGCTCGTGAACGGGCGACGCATACAGGCCTTCGAAGGGCGCTGGAGCGTGCGCCGGGGCCTGCTGGCCACGGCCGTCACCGTCCCGCACACCGGGGCCGACGCCTAGCCAAGGTGGCCTCCGGGCTCCGGGCACCAGCTGTGCAGCAGCCGGAAGAACTCCTCCTCGTTGCCCGCGAGTCCGGCCGCCGCCAGCGCCTGCTCCGCCTCGGCGAGTGCGGCGGGCGGCACCACGGGTGGTCGACGTCCGTCCGGCGGACCGTCGAACGCCGCTCGTACGGTCTGAAGGAGACGCAGATAGGCCTGCACGGCGGCGCGTTCGTGGTCGGTCAGTACGGCGGTCGGCATCGGACGGCTCTCCCCGGGTCGGCTGGTCGAAGCGGTACATGGCGGTACGTGCCTCCAGCTTGCCAACCGCCACTGACAATGCGGTTTCGATGCGTGCGGGTTCGCCCGCTTAGCGGAGGCGAAACATCACCGAAATCCCTTGTGGGACAGGGGCCCTAGGGTGGTGAGAAGAGCCGGGAAGCGCCTTCCCGGCAGCGGGGAAGCCGCCTCCACGGCGGCCCGTAACAGGAGGTGAGCCCGTGGTCGACGTACCGCCTCGGCGTCCGCGGCGCAACCCGCGACTGCGTTCCGTGCACGACGCGGAGCTGCGTCTGCAGCACCGCGTCGTGCACGGCTACCGTCGTGCCTACCGCGTGGCCGGTGAGGGCCCCGCGCTCGTCCTGATCCACGGCATCGGCGACTCCTCGGCGACCTGGGCGGACCTGATCCCCGACCTCGCGCGCTCCCACACGGTGATCGCGCCCGACCTGCTCGGCCACGGCTCCTCCGACAAGCCGCGCGCCGACTACTCGGTGGCCGCGTACGCCAACGGGGTCCGCGATCTGCTCACCACGCTCGACATCGAGTCCGCCACCCTGGTCGGGCACTCGCTCGGCGGCGGTGTCGCCATGCAGTTCGCCTACCAGTTCCCGGAGCGCACCGAACGGCTGATCCTGGTCAGCGCGGGCGGCGTCGGCGGCGAGGTCAACCCCGTACTGCGGGCCGTCTCGCTGCCGGGCGCGCACCTCATGCTCTCCGCGCTGCGGCTGCCCGGCATGCGGCTCCAAGTCGGCATCTTCCTGCGTCTGATGAGGCTCCTGGACACCGATCTGGGCCAGGACGCACCGGAGTTGCTCAACCTCGTCGACGCGCTCCCCGACGCGACCTCCCGCAGCGCGTTCATCCGCACCCTGCGGGCGGTCGTCGACTGGCGCGGGCAGGCGGTGACCATGCTCGACCGCTGCTATCTGACCGAGGGCATGCCCACGATGCTGCTCTGGGGCGACCGGGACAGCGTGGTGCCGGTGCGGCACGCGTACGGCGCGCACCAGGCCATGCCGGGCAGCCGGCTGGAGATCTTCGAGGGCGCGGGCCACTTCCCCTTCCACAGCGACCCGGCCCGTTTCCTCGACCTTGTCGAGGAGTTCACCAGCACCACCAGCCCGGCCGACTGGAGCCGCGAACACTGGCGCGAACTGCTGCGCGCGGGCCGCCCCGGCACGACGGCCGGCCGGCCCGACACCGCCCACAACCGGGCGGTGGAGCGCGACCTGCGCGAGGCGAGCGAACGCAGCGCG
>LRTP01000864.1 GCA_001550305.1 Streptomyces diastatochromogenes | reverse complement strand
CCGCCGTGCCGGGCCCCACCGCCGAAGGTGCCCGGCGCCGCTGGACGCCTGCCCTCCGCTCAGCCCACCGCCGGCGTTCCCGACGGCTCCGGGACGCTCAGCACCGTTTCCCACTCCTCGGCCGTGAGGGGCGGCTCGGTCAGAGGAGGGCGGCGCGGGCCGCGCAGTACGGCGACCGCGACCTCCGGTCTGACCAGCGCGGACAGGGGCGCGGAGAGGGTGAGCACGGCCAGGAACGCCTGGGCGACCAGGGGGCGTCCCGCCGCCGTCCGCAGGAGCCGTTCCACATAGCGCCCCAGCAACCTCCGCGTGGCACCGGGCTGCTCGCCGATCGCGCCCGGGTAGCGGATGTCCGTGCCCGTGGCCAGCTCCCAGGCGATCGTCACCGGAAGGGCCACCGCCCGCTGCACCCGCCGCGCGAGCCCCGGCGCCGCGATCCCGTGCTCGGCGAGCCGGCCGCGCAGCGCCAGCGCGCCCTGTGCGGCCACCGTCATGCCGTGCCCGTAGACCGGGTTGTACGTGGCGACGGCGTCGCCGAGCGCGACGAACCCCTCCGGCCAGCCCTTGACCTTCTCGAAGAAGCGCCGCCGGTTGATCGTGCTGCGGCTGACGGCGACGTCCGTCAGCGGCTGCGCGTGTGCGATCAGCTCGCCCACCACGGGGTGCCGCAGGCCGCGCGCGAACGGCTCGAACTCCTCGACGGAGTCCGTCGGCTGTCCGTCGCGGGTGCCCGACAGCGTCACCAGCCAGCGTCCGCCCTCGACGGGCACGATCGTCGCGGAGCGGCCCGGCACGGGCTGCGCCGGGTCGGGCTGCACACCGACCACGGGGTAGTCCTCGGTGCCCGCCGGTGCCCGGAAGATCCGGCTGGCGTAGGTGAGTCCGGAGTCGACCTCGTCCAGCCGCGCCGGTGCGACACCCAGCGCGTCGAGCCAGAGGGTGGAGCGTGAGCCGCGCCCCGAGGCGTCCACCACCAGGTCGGCCGGCAGCACCCGTTGCCCGCCGTCGCGCATCCGTACGCGCACGCCCGTCACCCGGGAGGCGTCGCCCTCCAGACCGAGCAGCTCCGTGCCGTCCACGACGGTCACCCGGTCCATCGCGGCGACCCGGTCGCGCAGTACCGAGTCGAGCAGATCACGGCTGCACGAGATCATGAACTCCATCTCGGGCCAGCGCCGCAGCCAGCCCTGCGCCGTCAGGGAGACGAATCCGGTGGGCAGCGGGATCCGGCGGGCGCCCGCGGCGAGCCAGGCGGCGGTCACTCCCGGCAGCAGCTCCTCCATCGCGCGGGCGCCACCGGACAACAGCAGATGGGCGTGCCGGGCCTGCGGGAGGCCCTTGCGCGGCGCGGGCCCGTCCGGCAGGACGTCGCGCTCGACGACGGTGACCTCGGCGTACGGTTCCAGGGCGGCGGCGGCCAGCAGACCGGCCGTCCCCGCGCCGATGACGACGGCCCGACGGGGGGCCGTACCTCTGTCGCCTGCTGCCGCGCTAGCGGGATTGCTCATGGAAGTCGCTCTCTGACCTGGTCGCGGCCCGTCCTCGGACGGCCGCGACGACGGGTGACTGACGCAGGGCCATCGACATCCGTACGAGGTCGCGTGGACCCTCGGCGGAAGCGGCGGGGGTGGTGGCGGCCTCCGCCGCGCTGATGACCCTGCCCTCCGGGTCGGCGGCCCTGGCCCGAACCGCCGCCGTCACCATCGCCGCGTCGGCCTCGGCCTGAGCCTGGACGGGCTCGGAGCCCGCCGTCACGGCCGCGTCGTAGGCGAGGGAGCGTACCGCGGAGTCGAAGTAGGGGTACAGGCTGAGCATGCCGTCGTGGATGTCGGACTCCCGCTGGGTGACCTGGAGTTCGGCGGAGGACCACCAGGAGATCCGCACCGCGTGGTCCGCGTGCGCCGAGACCGTCCTCAGCTCGCGCCACAGCGGCCCGAGCCGGCGGTACGTCGACCAGGTGGTCCAGCTGTCCCCGATGCGCTGGCAGGCCAGCGGGAGCAGGAAACCGACCGCGCTGACCTGGGCTCCGACGGAGGCCAGCACAGGGGCCACGTCGGTGCTCAGACCGTCCAGGTTCGCGCCGTTCCAGCGGGCCACGACGGCGATGAACTTGGTCGCCGAGTACGGGACGTTGAAGAGGAAGCCGACCGCGATCGTCAGCAGCCCGGCGCGCAGCCAGCCGTCCACCTGAAGGGCCCAGCGCCAGCACATGACGTTCATCGCGACGCCCGCGACGGTCAGCGCCAGGAGGTAGAGGACGATCATCTCGCGGATGAACGGGGTGTTCGCGTAGTAGGTGTCGAGGTCACGCAGGCGTTCCTCGGGGCAGTCCCCGAGCAGGTAGAGCACGACCAGCGCCACGCTGACCACGCCGTACCCGGTGATCCAGCGGCGGGAGAGCCGGCGGGTGACCTCGGGGGGTCCGCCGCGCCAGTGGATGATCAGCACCAGACAGGACGCGCTGAAGACGCTCAGCAGGCAGTAGACCAGGGGCGCCGAGACGTTGGGGACACCGGTGAGGTCATTGACCTCGGCGATGGTCGGCGGGGCCGCGAAGAGGAACACCAGGCAGGCGAGCGCCAGCAGGATGCCCACCGACCGCAGCAGCGGGTCGCGCCAGCCGCGGATCAGGGTGGGTGCCTTGACGGCGAGGGCGGCGCCCATGGCGACGGCCGGGACGTAGTAGCTGGATCCGTCCATGTCCGGGAGGGCGCCTCAGCCCTGCGGTCCGCGGTACCCCAGGGACGCCTCGATGCGGCCGGCCAGACCGTCCCGGCTCACCGGTCCGCGCAGTGGCGAACCGGCCAGCCAGGTACGGCACTTGCTGGCGAGCAGCAGACCGAAGCTCTCGGCCTCCTTCTCGTCCGCGAGGTCGAAGCGGGTGCGCGCGGCGACCCTCAGGACGGTCGCCTGCAGATCGGCGGTGTCGCTGAGTAAGCGGGCCGCGACGGCGGCGCCCTCGACGTGGTGACTGCAGTGCCCGGCCTTCATGTGCCACAGTTCGTGGCCGAGGATCACCAACTGGTGGTCGGGTGCCGTGCGTTCCTCGATGACGACGAGGTCCTGGTCGGCCATGTCGAGCCACAGCCCGCTGGCGGTGCCGGGCGGGAACGCGGCCGTACGGAACTGGACGGGACGTCCGCGGCGTCTGCTCATGGCGTCGCACAGGGCGGCGTACAGGTCGCCGGGTTCCGCCGGTGCCGGGAGCGAGAGCTCCGCGACCAACTCGCCGCACAGGCGGCGCATGTCCCTTCCGATGCCCACAGTTCTCCCCCGGATCACGACTCGGGCCGCTTGACGCTCTCCAAGAGCATGTCCAGCCATTCGGCGACCTTGTCGCGGTGCTGGTCGGTGGGCAACTGCGCGGCCCGCCAGGCGATTCCGCGGACGCCGTGGTCCTGGAGCAGCCGCTCCAGCGGGTCGTCGGCGGCC
>LRTP01000863.1 GCA_001550305.1 Streptomyces diastatochromogenes | reverse complement strand
CAGCAGGCAGCGCGGGGCGCAGGCTGCCGTCCGGCCATCGCTCGCCCGCTGCGATCACGGCGACCGGAAGCGCGGGCGAGCCGTAGCCGCGGGCGGTGAGCCAGCTGCCGACCGCGGTGATGTTGCGCAGACAGGCGGCGACCACTCGCAGGTGAGGCGGTGCGGCCGCGGCGATGGCCGCGCCGTTCGGGGACGGCAGCACCATGCGCGCGACTAACGGGGCGCGGCGCATGTGGGCCGGCGAGAGGGACCAGGGACTGTCGGGCGTCACGGCGTGGCGGGCGACGGCCAGCCGCGCTCCGGTGGACGGCGGCGGCCTTCTCCGATGCTGCCCGCTCGGCCGTGGTGGCGGGGCCGTCCGGCAGCCAGAACGGGAGAACCCGGATGCCCCTCCCGGCGGCGACGCTCACCGCCGTGGTAAAAGGACAGCACGTCAACGAGGATCAGACAGGCAGCCTCTCCGGCGAGCGCCCCGCGCCGGCGGGTCCCCACTCGAAGCGGATCCCGGTGCCGGAGTCAACTACCCGGCGCTAAAGCTGCGCTAAAGCTCGGGCCTGCACAACGGGCACTACTGGGTGTGATGCTGCGTTTGCGTCCAGCCCCACTCCGAGGTGTTCGGGGTGGGGCAGGGGCCGTTGACCGGGCCCCGCGTCGCCACAACTCTTGTGCTCTGGCACGGATGTTGCGGGAGCTGTTCCGGTCTGCGTGATCAACGAATCCGCAGTTCCGGCACGCGAACCAGGCCTGGGAGACCCGGTTCGCCCTGTCGATGTGCCCGCACTCGGCGCAGGTGCGAGAGGTGTACGCCGGATCGACGTACACCACCGCCACCCCCGCCCGGCGGGCCTTGTACGCGATGAATGCTCCCAGCTGGGCGAAGGCCCAGCTGGAATGTGTGGCCCGTTGGGGCTTGCGAAGCCGTACCCGCTCGCGGATCCCTGTCAGGTCTTCCAGGGCGATTCCGCGACCGGTGCGTTCTGCCTCGGCCACCACATGCTTTGCGATCTTGTGGTTGATGTCCCTCGCCCGCCGCGCTTCCTTGCGCCGCCGTTTCTTCAGGCGCCGCTTGGCGGACGGGGTGTTCTTGCGCTGCAGCTTGGTACGCAGGCCTCGCTCGCGCAGGCGGGTGCGGTTCAGCTCGCGTCCGGCCATGATCTCGCCGTCCGAGGTGGTGGCGATGTTCACGATGCCCAGGTCGATCCCGAGGAAGTCCACCAGGTCCGAGTTCAAGGGTGCTTCGGGCACCTCACAGGTGGCGTTCAAAAATCACATGCCGTCCCGCTCCAGCAGATCGGACTCGCCCCTGCGGTACAGGGCCAGCGTGGCCAGCTGATCGGGTGAGGCGGTGAACGCCACGTTCTTTACCCGGCCCGCCACGGTCCAGATGGACACTGTCCGGTCCGGGATCTGCCAGGACAGCATGCGGTCGTCGTAGGGCTGCGCGCCCTGCGGGCGGAAGGCGATCGGCTTCTCGGCGGCCTTGCGGTAACGGCGTGAGCCGGGCCTGCCGAGGTTCCCCGGTCTTCAGGTTCGTCTTCAGCGTGGCGTACGCGTCGCACGTGTTCTTGATGACGTGCTGGGCGGCCTGCGCGCCCAGGTTCCAGCGGGACTTGACCTCGCCGTAGACCTGCTTGCGCAGGGCGAAGTTCTTGAACTCCCCGCGCGCGAAGGCGGTCTCGCTCACCCAGGTCGCGGCCTCGTTACAGGCGGGCAGGGTCGCCTCAAGTGCCGCCGCCTGCACAGGCGTCGGTAGCAGTTTCACCTGCACGACCAGCGTCACGATCACGGATCGTAGCCACCCGTGCGAGACGCCACCACACGTTCGAGTCCGTTCATCACATTGAGCGAACCGACCGGCCATGCGCTCGCACCACCCGGCTCCGCCGAGAAGGGATCCGGCCGCTCCGCGGCCGAACATACACAGTGATACTGCGGCGCTCCACACCGCAGCCACGGGGATGCGATTCCTCCCGGGTGTCAACGCCCGGGGTCCCTCGCAAGAATTCGCTGAACAGTCCAGTCACCCATGGTCCATCCCCATTGCGGAGCCGCGTGCGGGTCAGCTCCGGCCGCCGTCCGGTGCGGTGGCCCGGCCGCCGAAGGACAGCTTCAGCATGCGGGTCTCGCCGCACCGCGGGCACTGTCCGTCCGGGCCGACGGCGGTGGGCCGGCACTTTAGGCGGCAGGCGGGGCACTTGAACCAGGCGACGCCCGCGCCACGCAGCGGAATGATTCTCACGCAAACCTCCCTCACATCACGTATGGAGTTGCTAATCTTAGCAATTGCTGAGGTCGTCACCGCTGGTTTCGGGCGGATCGGTTCTCGTGCGCGGATTCGGCTGGGCCGCTGCCGCACGCGAGGATGGGCCACATGTGTTTGACGAGTGGGTTGATGCGATGCGCCGAGGACGGCCTGGTGCGGCCGTGCTGCCGTACCGGGGAGGCGACGACACGATGAGTACGCCGCTGTACCAACTGAAGGCCGAGTTCTTCAAGACGCTCGGCCACCCGGCGCGCATCCGGGTCCTGGAGCTGCTGAGCGAGCGCGAGCACGCGGTCGCGGAGATGCTCCCGGAGGTAGGGATCGAAGCAGCGCATCTGTCGCAGCAGCTCGCGGTGCTGCGCCGAGCGAACCTGGTGGTGACCCGCAAGGAGGGGTCGACGGTGTATTACTCGCTGACCAGCCCGTATATCGCCGAGCTGCTCAGGGTCGCCCGCACCATCCTGTCCGGCGTGCTCGCCGGACAAGCCGAACTCCTCGCCGATCTGCAGGCCGCCCAGACCCAGGCGAAACCGCCGTCGTAACGGCGGCCCTCAACCGGCGGCCGCTTCCCGCGACTGACAGCGCTCTGTGGTAACGGGAGGCGGCCGCTTCACTCCCGAGTGACGTAACTCCGGTCGCAGGTGGCCTGTCGGGCACCTGCCGACAAGTCCTCACCGTGCCAGGGAGGGTTCATGGGCCTGCTGCGCAAGATCCGGGACACCGGACGGGAGGCCGAGCCCGCTCCACCACGCCCGGAGGGCGGCCTGCTGCAGGCGCGGGAGTTCGGCGGCTCGGTGCAGGTGAGGTGCGTCGACGCCGGTTCCTGCAACGGGTGCGAGATCGAGATCGCGGCGGCCTTCAACCCGGTGTACGACGCGGAGCGGTACGGCGCCCGCCTGGTGGCCTCGCCCCGGCACGCGGACGTGGCGCTGGTGACCGGGCCGGTGACGCGGAACATGGCCGAGCCGCTGCGCCGCA
>LRTP01000862.1 GCA_001550305.1 Streptomyces diastatochromogenes | reverse complement strand
GCCCGCCGCCGGGCCGAGCGCTTCGGCACGGACACCGCGATCGGTGAGGCACTGCGCTGCGCGGCGGCCCTCGAATCAGGTCAGCGTGCGGTACGCCTGGCCGCCCAGGCCGTCACCTACCTGGAGGCCTCGCCCTGCCAGTACGAACACGCGGCGGCCCGCGTCGAGTACGGCATCGCGGCGCGCTCGGTCTCGGAGCTCGGCAAGGGCCTGACGCTGGCGCGCTCGTGCGGGGCGGACGGGCTGGTGGCGAGGGCGGAGGAGGTCCTGACGACAGGGCGAGGGCTGAGGTAGCCGCCAGGCCGTGCGCGAGGACGAGGTGTCCGGAGCGGACGGGCAGGGTCACCCTGTGGCGCCGTCGTCGCCCTCTTCCTCGGCGAGCACCCGCTGAGCCGTAGCGAACGCCGAGTTCGCCGCCGGGACACCGCAGTACACGGCCGTCTGTAGCAGTACGGCGCCGATCTCCTCCGGGGTCAGCCCGTTGCGGCGCGCCGCCCGCACGTGCATGGCCAGCTCGTCGTAGTGACCGTGTGCGACCAGCGCGGTCAGGGTGATCATGCTGCGTTCGCGGCGCGAGAGCGTCGGGTCGGTCCAGATCTCGCCCCAGGCGTAGCGCGAGATGAAGTCCTGGAAGCGGGCGGTGAAGGGGTTCTGCCGGGCCTGTGCCCGGTCCACATGGGCGTCGCCCAGCACCTCACGCCGCACCTCCATGCCCCGCTCGGCGCCCCCGTCGAAGTGGGCCCGCAACGCCGTCAGGACCGCCGCCGGACACTGCGCGGGCGCCAGGTGCGAGGCTCCCGGGAGCTCGACGAGCGTGGCGCTCGCCACCGCGTCGGCGATCTCCCGCAGATGGGCGGGCGGCGTCGCCGGGTCCTGGCGGCCCGCGATCAGCAGGGTGGGCACGGAGATCTCGGGGAGCCGGTCGCGCAGGTCGAAGGCGGCCAGCGCGTCACAGCAGGCGGCGTACGCCTCCGGGTCCGCGTTCCGGTGGTCCTCGATCAACCGCGGCACGGTGAAACCGGGCGTGAACCAACGGGAGTTCGCGTTATCGGCGAGCGCGGCCAGCCCCTCCCGGCGCACCAGCTCCGCACGCTCCTCCCACGGCTTGGAGCCGTTGAAGTGCGCCGAGGAGCAGATGACGGCGAGGGACGTCACACGCTCCGGGTGGTGGACGGCGAGGTGCAGACCGACCGCGCCGCCGAGCGAGACGCCCGCGTAGGCGAAGCGTTCGATGCCGAGCGAGTCGGCGAGGCCGAGGACCAGGGCGGCGAGGTCGCCGACGGTGGCTCCCGGTCCGATCAGGTCCGGCGCCGACCCTCCGTGTCCCGGCAGATCCCAGCGAACCACCCGGTGGGTGGCGGACAGCTCGGGCGCGACCTTGTCCCACAGGGCGTGGGAGGTGCCGAGCGAGGGCCCGAGGAGCAAGGGGGGAGCGCTCTCGGGGCCCTCGGCGCGGTGGTTGAGCAGGGTGCGGGTCACGTTCGCTCCAGAGCACGGTCGGTGAGGGCTCCCGCGGAGCCCGTGTAGTGGGTGGGGTCGGTGAGTTCCACGAGGTCGAGCTCCTTGAGCTCCGGCTCCTCGTCGAGTACGTCCACGAGGGGCCGTCTCTCGGCGACGGCCCGCTCGGCGGCCCGGGTCAGCAGCTCCTTGGCGCGGGCCCGCCCGAGCACCGGAGCGAGCTCGACGGCCAGGCGCTCGGAGACGATCAACCCATGGGTGAGGGCGAGGTGATCGCGCATGGCGTCCGCGTTCACCCGGAGCCCCTCGACCAGCTCGGCGGCGTTCCGGGCGATGCCCGCGACCAGCCTCAGCAGCTCGCGCAACGGCTCCCACTCGGCGTGCCAGGCACCGGCCGGCCGCTCGTCCTCGGCGACCATCGACCCGTAGAGCGTGGCGGCGAGCCCCGGCGCGCGGCGCGCGGAGGCGGCGATCACGGTGGCCGCCACCGGGTTGGCCTTGTGCGGCATCGCGGACGACCCGCCACCGCTTCCCTCCGCGACCTCGGCGATCTCGGTGCGGGAGAGGGTGAGCACATCGGCCGCCATCTTCCCGAGGGCCCCGGCCGTGAAGGCCAGGCCGCCGGCCAGGTCGCCGATGGGTGTCCGCAGGGTGTGCCAGGGCAACGCCGGTTCAGCGAGCCCGAGTTCACCGGCGTACGCCGCCACGAGCGCGCCCGGGTCCTCGGCGCCGAAGGCCGCGAAGGCGGCCAACGTACCGGCGGCACCGCCCAGTTGGGCCGGGAGCCGGATCGCCGAGAGCCGGTCCCGCGCGTCCAGCACGAGCGACCGCCACCCCGCCGCCTTCAGCCCGAAGGTCGTCGGTACGGCGTGCTGGGTGAGGGTCCGCCCCGGCATCACCGTGTTCCGGTGCGCGGCGGCGAGTCGGGCCAGGGCCCGCACCGTCCGCTCGAGATCCGCCAGGACCAGGTCCAGCGTGCGACGGGCGACCAGCATCAGCGCCGTGTCCAGGATGTCCTGGCTGGTCGCGCCCCGGTGGACGTAGGGCCCGTACTCCTTGCCGACCGCCGCTGTCAGATCCGCGACCAGCGGAATCACCGGATTGCCGCCGCCTCGGGCGCGCAGCGCGATCGACCTGACGTCGAGGTCCGCCGCCGCCACGGCGGACACCGCCGACGCCGCCGCGTCCGGCG
>LRTP01000861.1 GCA_001550305.1 Streptomyces diastatochromogenes | reverse complement strand
CGACGCCACGGGCGGCCGCGCTGCTGACCGAGGCGTACGAGGCGCCGGGCACCCACGTCGACGTCCGCGCCGCCATCGTGGCCTTCGCGGGCGGTCTGCTCGCCGAGGAACCGGTCTGGGGACTGCTGCGGGATGCCGCGGGCGCCGAGCCGGTGCTGCGCACCGCGATCCTGCGGGTCACCCCGCTGGATCTGCCCGAGCCCCACCGCGAGCGGTACGCCGGACTGGTCCGCGAGGTGTCGTCCACCGACGATCCCGAGACCGCCACCCTGGCCTTCGACGCCCTGGCCCGCTGGGCGCCCTGGTCCCCCGAGTCGCCGAGGGTCCTCGCCGACGCCGTCACCGATCTGACGGGGCGCATCAGCTGGCGCGCGGCGGCCAATGGTCTGGTGACCGCGGCCGCGGGCTCACCACGCGGCGGCCGGGGCCTTCAACAGGCGCTGCGGGCGTTGGCGGAGGCGGAGACGGCCGCGGCGACGGAGGAGATCGGCCGCGCCGATGCCGACGAGCGGCGCGACCGACCGGCCAGGCGGCGCGTCGACCACCTTGTCGTGCGCCTCGCCCAGCAGGCCAGGACGGCCCCGGGACCCATCCGTCCCGCGGCCCTCGCCGCCGGCCAGCTGCTCGCCGGGTACGACGCCTTCGTACCGCAGGCGGCCGCGATCACGGCGTTCCACCTGGACCTGGACGGGGACCCGGGGGACCTGGAGCGCCTGGCCGCCCTCACCGAGGGACGTCCGGCGCTGGCCGCACGGACGGCCCGGGAGTTCGGGGAGCGACTGCGACGGCAGGCGCAGGAGGGGGATCCCGACGTCCTGCTGGAGGTGGTGCGGCGGCTGGGCGCGCACGGCGGACACGGCGAGGGGCTGCTCGCGGCGGCCGTCACCGGGGCGATCGGCGCCCGCACGGGCTGGGCCGCCCCCTGGCGGGAGCGGCTGAGAGCACTGCGCCGCCACCCGGTGGCCGACGTGCGGGACGCGGCGCTGGACCAGGTGACGGCGTACGAGTGAGGCGGCCTCGACCGGAGAGGGTCAGCCGGCGGCGCGCGCGGCCATCCGCGCCTTGCGGGCCGCGAGCTTCTCGTCGAACTTCGCGGCCTCCGCGTCCAGGCCGCCCATGAAGAAGCCGAGCTCCTCCTGGGCCTGCAGGCCCTCGGGGCCGAGGCCGTCCATCTCCAGGACCTTCAGGTGGCGCAGCACCGGCTGCAGCACGTCGTCGTGGTGGATGCGCATGTTGTAGACCTCGCCGATGGCCATTTGCGCGGCGGCGCGCTCGAAGCCGGGCATGCCGTGTCCGGGCATCCGGAAATTGACGATGACGTCGCGGACGGACTGCATGGTCAGGTCGGGGGCCAGCTCGAACGCGGCCTTGAGCAGGTTGCGGTAGAAGACCATGTGCAGGTTCTCGTCGGTCGCGATGCGCGCCAGCATGCGGTCGCAGACCGGGTCGCCCGACTGGTGACCGGTGTTGCGGTGCGAGACGCGGGTCGCGAGCTCCTGGAAGGCGACGTACGCGACCGTGTGCAGCATCGAGTGGCGGTTGTCCGACTCGAAGCCCTCGTTCATGTGCGCCATACGGGACGCCTCGAGCTTGTCGGGGTCCACGGCGCGCGAGGCGAGCAGGTAGTCGCGCATCACGATGCCGTGTCGGCCCTCCTCGGCGGTCCAGCGGTGCACCCAGGTGCCCCAGGCGCCGTCACGGCCGAAGAGCGCGGCGATCTCGTGGTGGTAGCTCGGCAGGTTGTCCTCGGTGAGCAGGTTGACGACCAGCGCGATCCGGCCGATCTCCGTGACCTTGGACTGCTTCTTGTCCCAGGCCTCGCCGTCCTCGAAGAAGCCGGGGAAGTTCCGGGCGTCGCCGAACGGCACGTACTCGTGCGGCATCCAGTCCTTGGCCACCTTGAGGTGGCGGTTGAGCTCGGTCTCGACCACTTCTTCCAACGCGTAGAGCAGCCGAGCGTCGGTCCAGTCGGTGGACGGGCTGCCAAGGTGGGGAGAAGTGATCGTCACGGGTGCTCCAGGGGGACGTGAAATTACCGAGCGAGTTACTGAGCGAGTTACTGAGCGTGTTGCCGGGCGTGCAGCCGAGCGAGTTGCTCGGCGGGTTACCGAGCGGAGACGAAACCTACGGCATCGTAGGCTACGTATCCGTAGGTTACGAAACCGTAGGTTAAGTTCGCTGTAAAGAGTGCCTGATCAGTGGGGGTCCCAGCGGGGGAGCGGGCGTGCTCAGACGTACAGCTCCCGAAGCCGTACCGAGAGGCATGTCACACACCCCTCGAGCTTCTCGAACTCGCTGATGTCCACGAGAACCGGTTCGTGACCGAGGCCCGCGAGCAGCTCCGCCGTCTTAGGTGCGCTCGCCGCCATCAGCAGCTTCCCGCCGCCGAGCAGCACGACATGCGCCCCGGACTCCTCCGGCACCGGCAGGAAGCGCGGGAACAGTGAAGGCATGTCCACCAGGGGCTCATGGCCGATCACCGTCCCGTCGGGCAGCGCGGTGACCGCCGACTTCAGATGCAGCACCTTGTTCACGGGCACGGCCACGACCCGCGCCCCGAGCGGTTCGAGGGCCGCCCGCAACTGCTGGACCCCGGCCGCGTTGGTGCGCCCGCCGCGGCCGACGTACACCGTGTCGCCGACCTTCAGGACGTCGCCGCCGTCCAGGGTGCCCGGCTCCCAGATCCAGTTCACCGAGCAGCCCAGGCGGGCCACGGCCTCCTCGACCCCGGCGGTCTCGGCGCGGCGGGACTCGGCGCCGGGGCGGGAGATCAGCGCGACATTGCGGAAGACGACCACGGCGTCCTCGACGAACACCGAGTCGGGGCAGTCGTCGGCCGGATCGACCTCGACGGTCTCCCAGCCGTGCGTGCGCAGCGCCTCGGCGTACGCCTCCCACTGCTCGACGGCCAGGTCGACGTCCACCTTCTCGCGCTCGATGTGCGTCACCAGTCCCTCGGCGAGACGGGGACTGGGCCTGCGGATGAGGGCTTTCTGGCTGGGCACGAGCGGTCTCCGAATCGGCAGGGTGCATCGGCGCACATCATGCAGCGCCGTTCGCGCGCACAACAGCCCCCGACTCGGCACCCCCGGACCGGACGGCGGGCGGACCCGCGTCCGAACGTGACGCGGGGCGGTGCCCGGAAGCGACGTTAGTCAGCCTCCGGGCCCGGCGCTATGTCGGATACCCGACAGCTTCCGCCGTGGTTTCTTTCAGTTCTCCTCCTTCCAGCAGCAGCCGGCGTGTGATTCCGATCGACTCCAGGAACGGCAGGTCGTGGCTGGCGACGATCAGCGCGCCCTCGTAGGACTCGAGCGCCGTGGTGAGCTGGCGGACGCTCGCCAGGTCGAGGTTGTTGGTCGGCTCGTCGAGCATCAGGAGCTGCGGGGCGGGTTCGGCGAGCATCAGCGCCGCGAGCGTCGCCCGGAAGCGTTCGCCGCCGGAGAGCGTCGCCGCCCGCTGGTCGGCCTTCGCCCCCTTGAACAGGAAGCGGGCGAGCCGCGCCCGGACCCGGTTGTTGGTGGCGGCGGGCGCGAAGCGGGCCACGTTCTCGGCCACGGTCAGCTCCCCGTCGAGCACATCGAGCCGCTGAGGCAGGAACCGAAGCGGCACATGGGCCAGCGCCTGGCCGGACACCGCCTCCAGCTCCCCGGCGATCGTCCGCAGCAGCGTCGTCTTGCCCGCGCCGTTGCGCCCGATCAGCGCGATCCGCTCGGGCCCGCGCAGATCGAACACGCCGTTCACGCGTGCGCCGTACCTCAGCTCCAGGTTCTCCAGCGTGAGCACGGTGCGGCCCGGCGGTACGGCCGTGTACGGCAGGTCGACACGGATCTCGTCGTCGTCCCGTACGGCCTCCACCGCGTCGTCGAGCCGGTCCTTCGCCTCGGCGAGCTTCTCCTCGTGCATGATGCGGTGCTTGCCCGCCGACTCCTGGGCGGCCCGTTTGCGCGCACCCATCACGATCTTCGGCTCGCGCTTCTGCTCGAACATCTTCTGCCCGTAGCGCTTACGACGGGCGAGCTTGACCTGTGCGTCGACCAGCTCGCGCTTCTGCTTCTTCAGATCGGCCTCGGCGACGCGCACCATGCGCTCCGCCGCCTCCTGCTCGCCGGCGAGGACCTCCTCGTACGCGGAGAAGTTGCCCCCGTACCAGGTGACCTCGCCCGAGCGCAGATCGGCGATCTGGTCGACCAGGTCCAGCAGTTCGCGGTCGTGGCTGACCACGACCATGACCCCGGACCAGGCCTCGACGGCCGCGTACAGCCGCCTGCGCGCGTACAGGTCGAGGTTGTTGGTGGGCTCGTCCAGCAGCAGGATGTCCGGCCGGCGCAGCAGCAGCGCGGCCAGGCGCAGCAGTACCGACTCGCCGCCCGAGACCTCGCCGATGGTGCGGTCCAGCTCGACGTGCCCGAGTCCGAGTTCGCCGAGCATGGCGAGCGCCCGCTCCTCGACGTCCCAGTCGTCGCCGACGACATCGAAGTGCTCCTCGGCCGCGTCGCCCGCCTCGATGGCGTGCAGCGCGGCACGCGTGGCGGCGATGCCGAGCGCCTCGTCGACCCGCAGGGCGGTGTCGAGCGTGACGTTCTGAGGCAGATAACCGACTTCGCCGGTGACACGGATCGTGCCGTCGGCCGGGGTCAGTTCGCCCGCGATCAGCTTCAACAGGGTGGACTTCCCTGATCCGTTGACGCCGACGAGCCCGGTCCTGCCGGGGCCGAAGGCGACCTGAAGGTCGTCGAAGACGGTGGTTCCGTCCGGCCAGGCGAAGGAGAGGGAGGTGCAGCTGAGGGAGGTGGGGAAAGAAGACATGAGGGCCTCGCGATTACTGGGTGCGGTCAGTGGCACGCGTTCGGGACACCGCGAGGTGACGACGATCCAGTCAGGAGGGCGGAAAGAAGGCCCCGTAAACCGGAGGACGGCTCATACGCCGAGGTCGCACGCTGCGCACACGGGGGCGGCGAAAGCCCACTGTGTGACGCGGTGTCTCAGACCTCAGACGAGCAACGTCCTTCTCCAATCGACGGCAACAGGACCGCTGTACACCGTAGGAACGGCCCGGAACGCTGTCAACGCATTAACGTGGCCCCGACCTCGACCCCGAAGGAGACGCCGTGCCCAACGGCTCGCTGTCGCTGCCCGCCCGGCTCTATCTGCTGGCCTGGGACACCACGAGGCTCAAGGTCACGGGGGCGACCCACCTCCACCATCTGGTGCGCGCCGGCGCCCTCACGGAACTCGCCCAGCGCGGACTGCTCGCCGACGTGGACGGCATCGCCACACCGGTCGACGTCGACGCCCTGACGGGGGACCTCGTCCTCGACGGGCTCCTGGAACTGGTGGAGGAGTCCCGGCCCCGGAAGTGGAAGGCGTGGGTGACCCTGCGGGCGCGTGTCACCCTGGACGCGGTCCGCGCGCAGCTCGCCGCCGAGGGATACCTGCGGGCCGAGAAGAAGCGGGTGCTCGGGCTCTTCCCGTCCGTGGAGTACGAGCTGGAGCGGGTGTCCGCGGTGGAGGCGCTACGGGAGGAGGCACGGACCGTGTTGCGGGGGCCCGTGCCCGTCGAGGAGGTCTCCGACCGCGACGCGGCCCTCGTCGCCCTCGCCGCCGCGGCCGAACTGCGCACGCTGGCGTCCGGCAAGGACCGCAAGCTCTACAAGCAGCGCATCGAGGAGCTGACCGACCGCAGCGGAGCGGCGGCCCCGGCGCTGAAGAAGGTCATCCAGGAGGTGCGCACCGCGATCGTCGTGGCGGCCACGGCGGCCTCGACCTCGGGCGCGGCAACGGGGGGCTGAGGCACCCGGGAAGGCATCGGGGAAGGGGCGCGGGGGGACCGCGTGAGCAACCCCCGGCGGCCCGCACCCGCCCATGCTTCCCGCCCCCACGCACATGTCGCATTCCTGCCAGCCCCCGCCCCGCCCCCGGTGATGGGATCGTCCCCATGACGAACCAGAACCCCACCCACGAAACCGCCCTCGCCTTCCGCGCCCTGCACATCCCCGGCCGCCCACTCGTCCTCCCGAACGCCTGGGACACGGCGAGCGCGCGCCTGGTCGAGGAAGCGGGCGCCGCCGCCGTGGCGACGACCAGCGCGGGGCTCGCCTGGGACCTGGGAACGGCCGACGGGGACCGGCTGGACAGGGACCGGGCCCTCG
>LRTP01000860.1 GCA_001550305.1 Streptomyces diastatochromogenes | reverse complement strand
GGCCGACGGTGACCGGCTGGACAGGGACCGGGCCCTCGGCGCGGTCGCGCGCGTCGCCGCCGCGGTCCGGGTCCCGGTGAGCGCGGACATCGAGAGCGGCTACGCGAAGGACGCCGCGGGCGTCGGGGACACGATCCGCGCGGTGCTCGCGGCGGGCGCCGTGGGCGTGAACATCGAGGACGCGCTGTACGGCGGGGAAGGTGACGACGGCGAGGGTGCAGGCGACGGCGGCCGTGGCCCGCTGCGTCCGGTCGCCGAGCAGGCGGAGCGTATCGCCGCGGCCCGTGCCGCAGCCGATGCGGCGGGTGTCCCGCTGTTCATCAACGCGCGCATCGACACCGTTCTGACGGGCGCGGGAGGCGTCGAGGAGACCTTGGAGCGAGCCGCCGCCTTCCTCGCCGCCGGAGCCGACGGGATCTTCGTTCCCGGGGCCGTCGACCCGGGGACGGTGAAGTCGCTCGTGGCGGGTGTCGAGGGCCCGCTCAATGTGCTGGCCGGTCCCGGCGCGCCGTCCGTCGCCGAGCTGGCCGCGCTCGGGGTCGCCCGGATCAGCACGGGCTCGAGCATCGCGCAGGCCGCGCACGCCGTGGTCCGCCGTGCCGCGCGGGAGCTGCTGAGCGCGGGGACCTACGACTCGCTGACCGGTGGACTCGACTACGCCGAGCTCAACACCCTGCTGGGCGGGGCTCGTTGAGGGCGGGGGCGCCGCTCAGCAGGTGCCCCGCATCAGCTCCTCCAGGTCGTGGTCCAGGTCGACCTGGAGATGCTCGAGTCCGACGGGCACCAGTTCGGTCGTGAGCTGGAGGAACTTCCGCACCTCGCCCGAGCGTACGTGCACCACGGCGGTGCCCTCGGGGGCGTGGAACTCCAGAACGGTCCGGTCGTAGCCGTACGGCCGCACCCGTACGTCGCCGTACCCCACGGAGTCCTCCATGCCGGACGTGAGCAGCTCGCGCGCGAACGTCCAGCAGACCTCCACGCCCTCCAGCGTGGCCGGGGCGGGGAAGGTCATACGGACGGCGAAGGGGTCGCTCCGGTCGTAGTGGAGCGTTGCGGGAATGCTCGGCATCCGCGGGGCGGCGGCGACGAGGCGGGCCTCTACGGGCTGCTCGATGACGGTGGACAACGCCTTGCTCCCTTGTGACGGCTTAGGCCGGGCAATGTATGAGACGACGGAATGAGCCATTCAGTGCACCTGAAACGCAAGTGACCTCTGTCACCGAGTTCATTCACCTCGGTGACACGTAGTGATCCATTTCTCGTTCCGACATGCCCGCGATACCGGAGAGGACACCAACCGGAGCCCCCGGGTTCCCGCCGAGGGCATCTGGACGGCGCCCGGGGAGTGGGCTAGCTTCGCCCGCCATGAGGGGCTTGGGGAAGTCGAGACGTACGAGTCGGGCGGTCACCGTGGGACTGTGCGCGGCGGCGTTCGCCGCCGCGCTGACGGCGGCGCCCGCGCAGGCACACGAGGCGGGGAAGGCGGCCCACTGGGCGCTCAAGGACAGCGGCAGCGACGTGCGTTTCCGCGGACTGTCGGCCGTCAGCCGGGACACCGCCTGGGTGGCCGGCGCCAAGGGCACCGTCCTGCGCACCACCGACGGCGGCGCGAGCTGGCGGAACGTCTCGCCGCCCGGCGCCGCCGACCTGGAGTTCCGCGACATCGAGGCGTTCGACGCGCGGCGCGCGGTGGTCCTCGCCATCGGTGAGGGCGAGGCCTCCCGGGTCTTCAGGACCGACGACGGCGGCGCGACCTGGACCGAGTCCTTCCGCAACACCGACGTGAAGGCTTTCTACGACTGTCTGACCTTCTTCGACCGGCGCCACGGCCTCGCGATGAGCGACCCCGTGGACGGCAGGTTCCGCATCCTGTCCACCAGCGACGGCGGACGGTCCTGGAAGGTGCTGCCCAGCGACGGCATGCCCGCCGCGCAGGACGGCGAGGCGGGCTTCGCCGCCAGTGGACAGTGCCTCGTGAGCGCGGGATCGCACGATGCCTGGCTGGCCACCGGCGGGGGCGCACACGCGCGTGTGCTGCATTCCACCGACCGGGGACTGACCTGGAAGGCGGCCGAGACGCCGATCCCGGCGGGCGACCCGGCGCGTGGCGTCTTCGCCCTCGCCTTCCGGGACCGCGCCCACGGCCTCGCGGTCGGCGGCGACTACCGCGCCGACCAGGCATCGCCCCAGGCGGCCGCCCTCACCCCGGACGGCGGC
>LRTP01000859.1 GCA_001550305.1 Streptomyces diastatochromogenes | reverse complement strand
CCGGCTGACCGACTGGCTGCGCGCGCACGGGCCGCGCGCCGAGCGCCTGGTCTCCGTATGCACCGGCGCCATCCCGCTCGCCGAGGCGGGCCTCCTGGACGGCCGGCGCGCGACGACCCACTGGGCGTACTGCGACAAGCTCGCCCGTGACCACCCGGCCGTCGAGGTCGACCCCGACCCCATCTACGTGCGGGACGGACAGGTGTCCACCTCGGCCGGCGTCACCTCCGGCATCGACCTCGCCCTCGCGCTCGTGGAGGAGGACATCGGCCGGGAGGCCGCCCTGACGGTCGCCCGTCACCTCGTCGTCTTCCTGCGACGCCCGGGCAACCAGGCCCAGTTCAGCGCCCAGCTGGCCGCGCAGACGGCACGGCGTGAACCGCTCCGCGAGGTCCAGCAGTGGATCACCGAGCACCCGGGCGACGACCTGTCCGTCGAGTCGCTCGCCGTCCGCGCCCGGCTCTCGCCCCGGCACTTCGCCCGCGCCTTCCAGACCGAGACGGGCATGACCCCGGGCCGGTACGTCGACCGCGTGCGCCTCGAACACGCCCGGCGCCTCCTGGAGGACACCGCCGACGGAGTCGAGGGGATCTCCCGCGCCTGCGGCTACGGCACCCCCGAGGCGATGCGCCGTGCCTTCGTGAAGACGCTCGGCACGGCACCGGCGGAGTACCGGCGCCGTTTCCGCCCCGCCCCCACCCGTTGACCGGCCCTCACCTGACGACCCTGGCCCACGCACCCGTGGAAAGGAACCCGATGCAGATCGCCATCGTCCTCTTCGACCGCTTCACCGCCCTGGACGCGGTGGGACCCTACGAGACCCTCGGCCGCCTGCCCGACGCGGAGACCGTCTTCGTCGCCGAGCACACCGGCGCCGTCCGCAACGAGAGCGGCAACCTGGCCCTGACCGCCGATAGGACCCTGGCCGAGGTGCCGCGCCCGGACATCGCCGTGGTCCCCGGCGGACCGGGCCAGACCCCGCAGATGGACAACCGGGTCCTGCTGGACTGGCTGCGCGCCGCCGACGCCACGAGCACCTGGACGACCTCCGTGTGCACCGGCTCCCTGCTGCTGGCCGCCGCGGGGCTGCTCGAGGGCCGCCGGGCCACCTCGCACTGGCTGGCCCTCGACCACCTCAAGCGGTTCGGTGCCGAGCCGACCGGAGAGCGGGTGGTGTTCGACGGGAAGTACGTCACCGCGGCCGGCGTGTCGTCCGGCATCGACATGGGGCTCACCCTGCTCGGACGGATCGCGGGCGACGAACACGCACAGGCCGTACAGCTGCTGACGGAGTACGACCCGCAGCCGCCCTACGACGCCGGGTCGCCCCAGAAGGCTCCCGCACATCTCGTGGCGGAGTTCCGGGCGAAGAGCCGCTTCATCATGGAGTAGTCGCGGTGGACGGCGGAGCGGTCGCGGTGGACGCCTCAGTGGTCGCGGTGGTGGACATCGGCGTGGTCCAGGTGAAGCGCGGCGGCCGGCGCTCCAGGAACGCGGCGACGCCCTCCGCGGTGTCGTCGCTCCCGCGCGCCTGCTCGGCCCAGTACGCGTCCCGGTCGGTCCGCCCATGGGCGAATTCCTTGGCGGACGCCTGCGTCAGCAACGACCGCGCGGCCAGGACGCGGGTGAACTCCCCGACCCGCTTGTCGAGTTCGCCCTCGGGCAGCACCTCGTCCACCAGACCCGTGCGCAGCGCCCGTTCGGTGTCGATCAGCTCGCCCGAGAACAGCAGGTACTTGGCGGTCGCCGGACCCACCAGCGACACCAGCCGCCGGGTGGCCGAGGCCGCGTAGACGATCCCCAGGTTCGCCGGCGTCACTCCGAACCGCGCGCCCTCCTCCGCGAACCGCAGATCGCAGGCCGCCGCGAGCTGGGACCCGCCGCCGACGCAGTACCCGCGGATCGCCGCGAGCGTCGGTTTGGGGAACGCGGCGAGCGCCTCCTCGGCGTGCACGGCGAGCCCCTGCGCCTCGTCGGAGGAGCCCCGCAGCGTCGAGATGTCGGCCCCCGCGCAGAAGGTGTCGCCCTCGCCGGTCAGCACGAGGACGCGGACGTCCGGGTCGGCGGCGAGCCCGTCGAGCAGGGGCGGCAGCGCCCTCCACATGTCGGCCGTCATGGCGTTGCGCTTGGCCGGGTGGTGAATGACGACGGTGGCGACCCCGTCGCCCACGCTGTGCAGCAGCTGCGGCTCCATACGCCGGATGCTATCCGCAACCCTCGAACGTACGATCAAGAAGGGGCCGGGCGCGAGGAGGCGCTGATGGTCAGGACCAAGGACAGGGCGCCGAGCGACGCGAGCACGAAACTGAACCGCGGCTTCAGCTGGACCGCCGCGTTCGGCGTGATCCTGGTGATCGCGGGGCTCGTCGGGCTCGTCTACACCGGCGTGGCGACCCTGACCTCGATGATCCTGTTCGGCTGGCTGCTGCTGATCGGTGGCGCGGTCGGACTGCTGCACGCCGTCCAGGCCCGCGGCACCAACTTCTTCTGGCTCGGGGTGGTGGTCGCGGCCCTGAACATCGCGGCCGGAGTGGTGGTGATCCGCCGCCCGGACGCGGCGGCCGAGGCGCTCACCATGTTCGCGGCCCTGCTGTTCCTGACCGGCGGGGTGTTCCGGGTGGTCGGCAGCCTCGTGGTGCGCGGTGCGCAGTTCGGCTGGACCCTCCTGCAGGGCGTCTTCGACCTGCTCCTCGGCATCCTGGTGCTGGACAACTGGCCGAGCAGCAGCAAGTACGTCATCGGCTGCTTCTTCTCGCTCGCGCTGCTCTTCGACGGGTTGGGCCTGATCGCCACCGGCTTCGGCGGGCGGCGCATCGTGCATCTGGTCTCGGGGCGCGACCGGTGACGGACGAAACGGGCGAGCCCGGCGCCCAACCCGTACAACCCGAATAGTTCTCGAAGCAGACACCACACGGACAGGAGTGGTCGCGCGGCGGACCATGCCGTGCGTCAACGGTCGGAAGCCGTCGATAGTCGCTGACTTCTGTTCAGGGATGCGGTCCGGACCAGCGCGTTACCAACACTCGACGTGTGGTGACAATCGAGCGCAAGGGTGGCGACCGGACGATGGAGAACCACGGGCGGGGGTTCGACTCCCGCCCTGAAGGCGCCGGGGATGTGCCTCCTGATCGGAGACCGCCGGGTCCGCTGCCGTACGAGGGGGTGTGGCGGTTCACCGCTCCCGCCATCGACGCCTCGGTTCCGCAGGCACGACACGCCGTTCGTGACCTGCTCTTCCGTCAACAAGTGCCCGTCTCGGACGACCTCGTCCACGGGCTTTTGCTGATCGTCTCCGAACTGGTCACGAACGCGGTGCGGCACGCGGCACTGCTGTCCCCGATGCTCGCCGTGGAGGTGGCCGTGGGAGCCGAGTGGGTGCGGGTCTCGGTGGAGGACAACCACCCCTACCGTCCCACCGCCCTGGAGGCCGACCACGGCCAGACCGGCGGCCGTGGGCTGCTGCTGGTGCGGGAGGTCGCCAGGGAGTCGGGCGGGGTGTGCGACGTCGAGCACACGACGAGTGGCGGCAAGGTGATCTGGGCCGCCCTGCCGCTCACTGCGAGCATCGTCTAGGGCCTGGCGCTCTCGGGGAGCTTTCGCGAGGTCGGGTCCGTCACCAGCCGGCGGACGGGCCCGTCAGCTCCCTGATCGCCGGACGGGCCGCGTCCAGGACCGTCATGAACCACGCCGAGAAGGGGTCCTTCGCGTGCCGCTCCATGAGCTCGGCGGCGGTCACGAACGCGGTGTCCCCGACCTCCTCCGGATCGGGGTGCAGCGACGACTGCACCATGCCGACGAAGAGGTGGTTGTACTCCTGCTCCACCAGGCCCGACTCCGGGTCCGGGTGGTTGTAGCGGACCGTGCCCGCCTCCGCGAGCAGCGAGGGCGAGACGCCGAGCTCCTCGTACGTCCGCCGGGCCGCCGCCGCGAAGGGCGCCTCGGCGGGGTAGGGGTGGCCGCAGCAGGTGTTGGACCAGACACCGGGGGAGTGGTACTTGCCCAGGGCGCGCTGCTGGAGCAGCAGCCTGCCGTGCTCGTCGAAGAGGAACACGGAGAAGGCCCGGTGCAGCTGTCCCGGTGGCTGATGGGCGGCGAGCTTCTCCGCCGTGCCGATCGTGTTGCCGTCCTCGTCGACCAGCTCGAGCAAGATCGCTTCAACGGTGCCGTTCGACGAACTGTGCGTCGCGGTGGCAGGTGTGATCGGCATACCCATCCTTCGCATCGGTCTTCGAGCCCCAAGTCTGCCGTACGAAACCGGCACTCCCGGCACTTCGCGGCTCCCCGCATGTCCCGCTCCGGGAGCCCGGAGCGGGACACGCGGCCGACGTCCGTCGGTCACCGAAAGCGGCCGGACACTTGATCGTGCCCGGTGCCACGGACGGGGAACCGTCCAGGACAGAGGCCATCAGATGTTCTCCCGGACCCCCGGAGCCAGTGCTCGTCCGGCCCGTCGAACCCGGGCCGGACGCCGTAGTCCGCGGCGGGTTCACCCCGGTGCGCGGCGCACCCGCCGTACGGCGACGGACGCAGGCGCCGACCCGGGCACCGGGCGGGACGGGACGCGTCAGGCGCCGACGGTGACCGGACGCAGGACATAGCCCACGTAGCCGTACTCCCTCCCGTGCTCGCGGCGCATGGCGATCTCCGCCCGGGCGCCCGCCACCGCCTCGGCCATGCCGGGCCTGGTGACATCGGCCACGTCGGCGTGGACGCCGAGAGCGTCGTAGTACTCGTCCCAGTCGGACTCCGGCTGGAGGTACACCCCCAGTACGGAGTACCCGGCGTCGCGCGCGACCCGGGTGTCCTGGTCGGTCGTGCGCAACGAGTCGTCCTCCCAGAACGCGCGAGCCTGGTCGGACGGCGTGTCGGTGGTCCACGCACACTGGGTGAGGACCAGCGTGCCGCCAGGGGCGAGCAGTCGCCGCCAGTGGCGCAGGGCGGTGTCGAATCCGATCAGATAGGCCGAGCCCTCGGCCCAGATCAGGTCGAACGAGCCGTCGGGGTGGGTGAGATCTCCCATGTCCCCGTTGACGGTGTCGATCGAGGCGGTGAGACCTCGGGCCTCGGCGGCCGTCCGCAGTTCGTCGAGGAACGGTTCGTGCAGGTCGACGGCCGTCACCTCGGCCGCGGCCTCGGCGGCCAGGAGCAGCGCCGAGCGGCCGGGGCCGCAGCCCAGGTCGAGCACGCGGGGACGGGCGGGCAGCGGGCCCGCGAGGGACAGGAGGTGGCGGGTGGTGGCGTCGGATCCGGGGCCCTGCCGGGGCAGTCGGTGGCGCAGGGTGAAGAAGGCCTGGTGGCGGGCGTCGCGGTCGGACGAGTCGTGATGCTCGGACAACGTGGGAAACCTTTGGTTGCGGGGGCCCGGGCCGCCGCGCACGCCGCTCGGCGTGGGTCAGCCGTGGACCCGGAGGATGGGGACGCACCTGTCGCCGCGCGCAGCGGCACCGAACGCGACAGTCATCAACCCACCTCTTCCTCGAATCCGCGGCCACGCTAGCACCGCAGGCGCCGACCGTACCCGCGAATTAAGCGCCCGCTGGATCAGGAGCCTCTCGAGAGCCCGCTGGATCAAGAGCGTCCCGATGGAGCCTCTCAGTGGCAGAGCTTCGCCTCGTGCTCCGCGTGCCCGCTCGGTTCCAACTGGAAGGTGCAGTGCTCCACGTCGAAGTGGTGGCCCAGACAGCCCTGGAGCTCGTGGAGCATCTTCTCGTGGCCGATGGCGTTCAGGACGTCGGAGCTGACGACCACGTGGGCGGAGAGGACCGGCATGCCCGACGTGATGGTCCAGGCGTGCAGGTCGTGCACGTCCTCGACGCCGGGCAGGGCCAGGATGTGGGCGCGCACGTCCGCCATGTCGACGTTCTTGGGCGCAGCCTCCAGGAGCACGTCGAGCGTCTCGTGGAGCAGCTTCCAGGTGCGCGGGACGATCATGATGCTGATGAGGATCGAGGCGATCGGGTCGGCCGCCTGCCAGCCGGTGGACATGATCACCACGGCGGAGATGATCACCGCCACCGAACCCAGTGCGTCCGCGACGACCTCCAGGAAGGCGCCGCGCACGTTCAGGCTGTCCTTCTGGCCGCGCAGCAGCAGCGTGAGCGAGATCGTGTTCGCGACCAGACCGATCAGACCGAAGACGATGGTCAGACCGCCCTCGGTGTCGGCGGGTGTCACGAAGCGGTGGATCGCCTCGTACAGGACGTAGCCGCCGACACCGAGCAGCAGCAGACAGTTGGCGAGCGCGGCGAGGATCTCGGCCCGCGCGTAGCCGAACGTGCGGTTGCCGCTGGGCGGCCGGTTGGCGAAGTGGATCGCGAGGAGCGCCATGCCCAGCCCCACCGCGTCCGTCGCCATGTGCGCCGCGTCGGCGACGAGCGCGAGGGAATCGGCCATGAGTCCGCCGACGAACTCGACCACCATCACGGTGAGCGTGATCGACAGCGCGACCCGCAGCCTCCCGCGGTACGCGGCTGCCGCCGTGCCGGTGGTGGGCGCGCCGTGGGCGTGCCCGTGATCGTGTCCAGCCCCCATGGAAGCCGCCTCCTGTGCTCTGCCCGGGATCACAGTGAACTACGGGTGGGGGGTATCGGGCAACGCGGCACTGAACACCGTTGTCATATGCTCTGACCTGCGGAAACGATTCGCAGGTCAGAGCATGGTCAAGATCGTTGATCCAGTGCCCCGGGGTGATGCAGCACCCACCCCTGCCACGCCGACTCCACCATCTCCCGGACCCCGCGCCGCGCGCTCCAGTCGAGTTCCCGCCCGGCCAGGTCGGCCGAGGCGACCGCGCGCG
>LRTP01000086.1 GCA_001550305.1 Streptomyces diastatochromogenes | reverse complement strand
CCGTCGTCGGCGCGCACGGCCCAGGGGGCGGGCGGGGCGGCGAGCGCGACGGCGTTGACGCGGGCGAGCGCGGTGTCGGCGGGCCGCCCGTCCAGCTCACCGCGGACCAATTGGGCGACATGGCCGCGTAGTTCGCGAAAGCCCACGAGCCAGGAGATGTCGGCCGCCGCGAGCGGGGTGCCCGCGGGGACGAGCCCGGAGCGGGTGATCCAGGCGCGCAGCCGGTCCACCGAGTCGAGCCGTTCCTCTGGGTGGGTGGTCGCGAGGAGGTCCAGGCAGATCCGCCCGGAGTCGAACCTCAGCTCGTACGAGGCCGTGGCCATGCCCGATGCCATGTGCCTGTCACCGCCTTGGGATTACCGCCGTGAGGGGTCGGTGGGGGTCGTACCCCCTACAGTGCATGGCCGCACCCGCGACCGGAAGACCTGTGCCGGTCAGAGGGGTGGACGTCCGCTTATGAGACCGCGCGCCTCGGCCATGTCCGGCGCCGGACCACGCCGGTTGACTCGACGACATGACAGAGAACAGCACGGGGCGGCGTACCACCGCCGGAGGTGTCCTGGGTGCGGCCACGGTCGCGATGGGCCTGATCGCCGGGGTCTTCTACATTTTCGCCTGCGACGTCATGCCGTCACTGGCCCGCAGCGACGACCGCGTCTTCATCGAGGTCATGCAGAACATCAACGACGTGATCCAGAACCCGGTGTTCTTCCTGAGCTTCATGGGCGCGCTGGTCCTCACGGCGCTCTCCGCCTGGCAGTCGCGCAAGTCCCCCCACCGGTGGTGGGTGTTCGCCGCCCTCGCCGCGTACGCGCTGGCCTTCCTGTTCACGCTCGCCGTGAACATCCCGCTCAACAACCGCCTGGCGGACGCCGGAAACCCCGCGACGATCGCCGACCCGGCCGCCGTACGCCGACGGTTCGAGGACACCTGGGTCGCCTGGAACGTCGTACGGGCCCTGCTGTCGACGCTCGCCCTGGCCTGCCTCACCCGCGCCCTGCTCCTGTACCGCCACCGCACCTACACGTCGGCGTACTTGGAGTCGGCGGCCGGGTCGAGCGCGAGTCGGTAGCCGCGCTTGACGACGGTCTGGATGAGCTTGGGCGCGCCGAGTGCCGTACGCAGCCGGGCCATGGCCGTCTCGACGGCGTGCTCGTCCCGCCCGGCGCCCGGCAGCGCCCGCAGCAGCTCGGCCCGGGCGACCACCCAGC
>LRTP01000858.1 GCA_001550305.1 Streptomyces diastatochromogenes | reverse complement strand
GCGCGCGGCGCGTCCCCGGGCCGGCGCGGCTCGACGACCGGTCGCCGGGTGTCCCCGCTGACCTCGCCGATCAGCGTGAGCAGTTCACGTACCGAGACCCCTTCGCCGCGGCCGATGTTCGCCGTGAGGTCGCCCGTCGCGCCGCCGGCCAGCCGCCGGGCCGCCGCGAGGTGCGCCTCGGCGAGGTCGGCGACGTGGATGTAGTCACGGACGCAGGTGCCGTCCGGCGTCGGGTAGTCGTCGCCGAAGATCCGCGGAGCCTCGTCGCGGGTGAGGCGGTCGAAGACCATCGGGATCACGTTGAACACGCCGGTGTCGGCCAGCTCGGGCGTGGCCGCACCCGCCACGTTGAAGTAGCGCAGGCACACGGTCGCGATGCCGTGGGCCCGGCCCGCCGCGCGGACCAGCCACTCCCCGGCGAGCTTCGTCTCGCCGTACGGGCTCATCGGCGCGCAGGGGGTGTCCTCCGTGATGAGGTCCACATCCGGGTTGCCGTAGACGGCGGCGGACGAGGAGAAGACGAAGCGCTCGACGCCGGCCCCGGCGACCGCCTCCAGGAGCGTCGCGAGCCCGCCCACGTTCTCCTGGTAGTAACGCGTCGGCTGGGCCACGGACTCGCCGACCTGCTTGCGCGCGGCGAGATGCACCACACCCGTCACCGCGTGCTCCGCGAGGACCCGCTTGAGCAGATCCCCGTCCAGCGACGAGCCCTGCACCAGAGGAATGCTCTCCGGAAGCCGGTTCGGAACCCCGGCCGAGAGGTCGTCGAGGGCGACGACGCGCTCCCCGGCCTCCGCCATCGCCCGCGCCACGTGTGCCCCGATGTATCCGGCCCCGCCTGTGATCAGCCATGTCATGGACGACCACCCTATGTCGGTCCGCCGCCGGTGGCTCCGGTGCCGGCCACCGATCCGACCCTCCTGCCCCACTACGGAACGGTCCGGAGGGCTTCGGGATCAATGACGTGAATAATGCGTTCTGCGAGTGCGGGTTTGTGACACGGCCCCCGGATCACCGATGATGATCGCGGCGGAGGCGGTACGCAGATGTGGTTGATCGCGCAGTGAACGGGCGATGAACGCCTGCTTCTCATCATCCGATAGCCTCTGCCGACATGCCGCCCAGCGGCCTGAGCCCCCTCGGGCCTGGGGCCGGGGCCTTCCCACCACGTACACGCCCGGCGCAAGGCCGCGTCGGCACCCAGGGAGTGAGTTCGCTGTCGACCGCCATCCTCACCGGCCAGCCGGTCCCCGGATCGTCGCTCGAGAGCGATCTGCGGTCGCTCGGCTTCGACGTGCGGCTCGCCGGCGAAGCCGGTGACGCCGAGACGCTGCTGGCCGCCGTACCGGCGGACCAGCGGGTCGCCGTCGTCGACGCCCGCTTCGTGGGGCACCTGCACGCACTGCGCCTCGGCCTCACGGACCCACGGTTCGCGGCCTCCGCAGTGCCCGGCGCCGTATCGGTACAGCCCGAGGCCCGCCGGGCGCTGACCCGTGCCGTGGCCCGTGAGAGCTCCGCCTCCGGCGGCCTCGCCGTCGCCACCGACAACCTCGCCGAGCGGCTCACCGCGGCCCTCGACGCGGACGGCGTCGCCGTGTTCCGCCCCGAACTCGGCACGCTCGTCGCCGCGGTCCCCACCGACCCGCAGGAGCGCAACGAGGCCCGGCAGGCCGTGTCCGCCGTGGACGACGAGGCCGTACGCCTGCGCAGCGCCGTCAAGGCCCGCGACGGCTTCTTTACCACGTACTGCATCAGCCCGTACTCGCGCTACATCGCCCGCTGGTGCGCCCGTCGCGGCCTGACCCCGAACCAGGTCACCACCGCCTCCCTGCTCACCGCGCTGATCGCCGCGGGCTGCGCCGCCACCGGCACCCGCGCCGGATTCGTCGCGGCCGGGCTGCTGCTCCTGTTCTCCTTCGTGCTGGACTGCACGGACGGGCAGCTCGCCCGCTACTCGCTCCAGTACTCGACGCTCGGCGCCTGGCTGGACGCGACCTTCGACCGCGCCAAGGAGTACGCCTACTACGCGGGCCTCGCCCTCGGAGCCGCCCGCGGCGGCGACGACGTATGGGCCCTGGCGCTCGGCGCGATGATCCTCCAGACCTGCCGGCACGTCGTGGACTTCTCCTTCAACGAGGCGAACCACGACGCCACCGCCAACACCAGCCCCACCGCAGCACTCTCGGACAAGCTCGACAGCGTCGGCTGGACGGTCTGGGTGCGCCGGATGATAGTCCTGCCCATCGGCGAACGATGGGCGATGATCGCCGTCCTCACGGCGCTGACGACCCCCCGCATCACCTTCTACGTGCTGCTCGTCGGCTGCGCGTTCGCCGCGACGTACACCACGGCGGGCCGCGTACTGCGCTCGCTCACCCGCAAGGCCCGGCGCACGGACCGGGCGGCGCAGGCGCTGGCGGATCTCGCGGACAGCGGACCGCTCGTCGAACCGCTGGCGCGCCTCGCGCGCGGCACGGTCCGTGTCGCGGCGCCCGTCAGTGCCGCCGTCGGCGGCGTCCTCGTGGTGACCTCGGCCCTGCTCTGGGGCGCGGGCTGGCAGACCGTCCTGTGCGCCGTCGGCTACGTGCTCCTGTCCGCCCTCGCCGTCGTCCGCCCCCTCAAGGGCGCCCTCGACTGGCTGGTGCCCCCCTTCTTCCGCGCCGCCGAATACCTCACCGTTCTGGTACTGGCGGCCAAAGCCGATGTGAACGGAGTGCTACCCGCGGCTTTCGGCCTGGTGGCCGCCGTCGCCTACCATCACTACGACACGGTGTACCGCATCCGCGGCAACGCCGGAGCCCCCCCGCACTGGCTGGTGCGGGCGATCGGCGGGCACGAAGGCAGGACGCTGCTGGTCACCGTCCTGGCCGCGCTGCTCACCGCCGCACAGTTCAAGGTCGCGCTCACGGCGCTCGCCGTGGCCGTGGCGCTGCTGGTGCTCGTGGAGAGCATCCGCTTCTGGGTGTCCTCCGGGGCCCCCGCCGTACACGATGAAGGAGAACCCGCATGATCGGCCTCGTGCTGGCGGCCGGCGCCGGACGGCGTCTGCGTCCCTACACCGACAGCCTCCCAAAGGCTCTCGTGCCGGTGGGACCCGAGGGCATGGAGGACAGCATCACGGTCCTGGACCTGACCCTCGGCAACTTCGCCGAGATCGGTCTGACCGAGGTCGGGATCATCGTCGGCTACCGCAAGGAAGCCGTGTACGACCGCAAGGACGCCCTGGAGGCCAAGTACGGCCTCAAGATCACCCTCATCGACAACGACAAGGCCGAGGAGTGGAACAACGCCTACTCCCTGTGGTGCGGCCGTGACGCCCTCAAGGACGGTGTGATCCTCGCCAACGGCGACACCGTGCACCCGGTCTCCGTCGAGAAGACGCTGCTGGCCGCCCGCGGCGACGGCAAGCGGATCATCCTCGCCCTCGACACGGTGAAGAAGCTCGCCGACGAGGAGATGAAGGTCGTCGTGGACCCCGACAAGGGCGTCCGGAAGATCACCAAGCTGATGGAGCCCGCCGAGGCCACCGGCGAGTACATCGGCGTCACCCTCATCGAGGGCGACGCCGCGGCCGACCTGGCCGACGCCCTGAAGACGGTGTGGGAGACGGACCCGCAGCAGTTCTACGAGCACGGCTACCAGGAGCTGGTCAACCGCGGCTTCACGATCGACGTGGCGCCGATCGGTGACGTCAAGTGGGTCGAGATCGACAACCACGACGACCTCGCCAAGGGACGGGAGATCGCGTGCCAGTACTGACAAGGCTCATCCCCTCCCCGGTCGTCGTCGACATCCGCCCGGGTGCCCTGGACGACCTGGCGAGCGTGCTCTCCGACCAGCGCATCTCGCACTCCGGGAAGCTGGCCGTCGCCGTGAGCAACGGCTCCGGCGCGAAGCTGCGCGAGCGGATCGCCCCGGCCCTGCCCGGCGCCACCTGGTACGAGGTCGGCGGCGGCGCCCTCGACGACGCGATCCGGCTGGCCGGTGCCATCAAGGCCGGTCACTACGACGCGGTCGTGGGCCTGGGCGGCGGCAAGATCATCGACTGTGCGAAGTTCGCCGCGGCGCGCGTCGGTCTCCCGCTGGTCGCCGTGCCCACCAACCTCGCGCACGACGGCCTGTGCTCGCCCGTCGCGACCCTCGACAACGACGCGGGCCGCGGCTCCTACGGTGTGCCGAACCCGATCGCGGTCGTCATCGACCTCGATGTGATCCGCGAGGCACCGGCGCGCTTCGTGCGAGCCGGCATCGGCGACGCGATCTCCAACATCAACTCGATCGCGGACTGGGAACTCTCCAACCGCGTCAACGGCGAGAAGATCGACGGCCTCGCCTCCGCGATGGCCCGCCAGGCCGGCGAGGCGGTGCTGCGGCACCCGGGCGGCATCGGGGACAACGACTTCCTCCAGGTGCTGGCCGAGGCGCTGGTCCTCACCGGCATCGCGATGTCGATCTCGGGCGACTCACGGCCCGCCTCGGGCTCCTGCCACGAGATCAACCACGCCTTCGACCTCCTGTTCCCCAAGCGCGCGGCGAGCCACGGCGAGCAGTGCGGCCTGGGCGCGGCCTTCGCGATGTACCTGCGGGGGGCGCACGAGGAGTCGGCGTACACGGCCGAGGTGCTGCGCCGGCACGGGCTGCCGGTACTGCCCGAGGAGATCGGGTTCACCGTGGACGAGTTCGTGCAGGTCGTGGAGTTCGCTCCGCAGACCCGGCCGGGCCGCTACACGATCCTCGAACACCTCGACCTGAAACCCAACCAGATCAAGGACATCTACTCCGACTATGCCAAGGCCATCAGTAGCTGAACTCCGCCCCGTCGTTCATCCCGCAGGGGTGAAGGACCGGCGCAGCGGTGAGCATTGGGCGGGACGCCTGTACATGCGAGAGGTCTCGCTGCGCTGCGACCGCTACCTGGTGAACACCAGGATCACGCCCAACCAGCTCACGTACCTGATGACTGTCTTCGGCGTGCTCGCCGCCCCGGCCCTGCTGGTGCCGGGGATCCCGGGCGCCGTGCTCGGCGTGCTCATGGTCCAGCTCTACCTGCTGCTCGACTGTGTCGACGGTGAGATAGCGCGCTGGAAGAAGCAGTTCTCGCTCGGCGGGGTCTACCTGGACCGGGTCGGTGCCTATCTGACCGACGCCGCGGTGCTCGTGGGCTTCGGCCTGCGCGCCGCCGATCCCTGGGGGTCCGGGCGGATCGACTGGCTCTGGGCCTTCCTCGGCACCCTGGCGGCCCTCGGCGCGATCCTGATCAAGGCCGAGACCGACCTCGTCGGCGTCGCCCGCCACCAGGGCGGCCTGCCGCCGGTCAAGGAGTCGGCGTCCGAGCCGCGCTCGTCCGGCATGGCGCTGGCCCGCAGGGCCGCCGCCGCGCTGAAGTTCCACCGGCTGGTGCTCGGCATCGAGGCGTCCCTGCTGATCCTGGTGCTGGCCATCGTGGACTCGGTGCGCGGAGACCTGTTCTTCACCCGCCTCGGCGTCGCGGTCCTGGCCGGCATCGCCCTCCTCCAGACCGTGCTGCACCTCGTGTCCATCCTCGCCTCCAGCAGGCTGAAGTGAGTACGGCGATGAAGGTCGGCGCGGTCATCATCACCATGGGCAACCGCCCCGACGAGCTCCGAGCCCTGCTGGACTCCGTCGCCAAGCAGGACGGCGACCGGGTCGAGGTGGTCGTGGTCGGCAACGGCTCGCCCGTCCCGGACGTCCCCGACGGCGTACGCACCGTGGAGCTGCTCGAGAACCTCGGCATCCCCGGCGGCCGCAACGTGGGCGTCGAGGCGTTCGGCCCCGGTGGCACGGACGTCGACATCCTGCTCTTCCTCGACGACGACGGCCTCCTCGCCACCCACGACACCGCCGAGCTGTGCCGCCGGGCCTTCGCCGCCGACCCGGAGCTCGGCATCATCAGCTTCCGGATCGCGGACCCCGAGACCAAGGAGACCCAGCGCCGCCACGTACCGCGGCTGCGCGCCTCCGACCCGATGCGCTCCTCGCGCGTCACCACCTTCCTCGGTGGCGCCAACGCGGTCCGTACGAAGGTCTTCGCCGAGGTCGGCGGACTTCCGGACGAGTTCTTCTACGCCCACGAGGAAACCGACCTGGCATGGCGGGCCCTCGACGCGGGCTGGATGATCGACTACCGGTCCGACATGGTCCTGTACCACCCCACGACCGCCCCTTCGCGGCACGCGGTGTACCACCGCATGGTGGCCCGCAACCGCGTCTGGCTCGCGCGCCGAAACCTTCCCGCGCCGCTCGTCCCCGTCTACCTCGGGGTCTGGATGCTCCTGACCCTGGCCCGTCGCCCCTCGGGACCTGCCCTGAAGGCGTGGTTCGGCGGTTTCAAGGAGGGCTGGACCAGTCCCTGCGGGCCCCGGCGTCCCATGAAGTGGCGTACGGTGTGGCGGCTGAGCCGCCTAGGTCGTCCTCCTGTCATCTGACAAGCGGCTACGCCATCTGACAAGCTCGTTCCCGGGAGCACGTTCGCCGTACTCCGGTGTCCCGTGCCCTCAGCCCCTGCCCGACCAGGCCGTGCGCATCATGAAGACGAAAGTTTCCATTTGTGAGTGAGACAACGCATGACGGAGCTGTCGCAGTGAGCGACCGGCCGTCCCCCGATGACGGGCTCTCCGCGGCCGACATCGCCGCCAAGTACGGGCTCGCGGTCAGCGGCGCGCGGCCCGGACTCGTCGAGTACGTGCGTCAGCTGTGGGGGCGGCGGCACTTCATCCTCGCCTTCTCGCAGGCGAAACTCACCGCGCAGTACAGCCAGGCCAAGCTCGGCCAGCTGTGGCAGGTGGCGACGCCGCTGCTGAACGCGGCCGTGTACTACTTCATCTTCGGCGTGATCCTCAAGGCCAGCCGGGGCATGTCGCACGACACCTACATTCCGTTCCTGGTGACCGGTGTGTTCGTCTTCACGTTCACGCAGAGCTCGATCATGGCGGGCGTCCGAGCGATCTCGGGCAACCTGGGGCTGGTGCGCGCGCTGCACTTCCCGCGCGCCTCGCTGCCCATCTCCTTCGCGCTCCAGCAGCTCCAGCAGCTGCTGTTCTCGATGATCGTGCTCTTCGTCGTGGTGATCGGTTTCGGCAGCGCGCCGGCTCTGTCCTGGCTGCTGATCGTCCCGGTGCTGGTGCTGCAGTTCCTCTTCAACACCGGCCTCGCGCTGATCGTGGCGCGCATGGGCGCCAAGACTCCGGACCTCGCCCAGCTGATGCCGTTCATCCTGCGCACCTGGATGTACACCTCGGGCGTCATGTTCTCCATCAGCAACATGCTCGTCGGACGGCCCGAGTGGTTCATCCGCGCGCTCCAGGTGAACCCGGCCGCGATCTACATGGACCTGATGCGCTTCGCCCTCATCGACGGCTACGGCGCCTCGCACCTGCCGCCCCATGTGTGGGTCATCGCCACCTTCTGGGCCGTGGTCGTCGCCGCCGGCGGGTTCGTGTACTTCTGGAAGGCGGAAGAGAGGTACGGCCGTGGCTGAGCAGACATCCCACATCCCGACCGTGATCGCGGACGAGCTGCACATCGTCTACCGCGTGAACGGCGCCAAGACCGGCAAGGGCAGCGCCACCGCCGCCCTCAGCCGCATCATCAAGCGCGGCGAGGAGCGGGGCGTACGCAAGGTGCACGCCGTCAAGGGCGTCTCCTTCACCGCCTACCGCGGCGAGGCCATCGGCCTGATCGGCTCCAACGGATCCGGCAAGTCCACGCTCCTGCGTGCCATCGCCGGTCTGCTGCCCGCCGAGAAGGGCAAGGTCTACACCGACGGCCAGCCCTCGCTGCTCGGCGTGAACGCGGCCCTGATGAACGACCTCACGGGCGAACGCAACGTCATATTGGGCGGGCTCGCGATGGGCATGTCCCGCGAGCAGATCAGGGAGCGCTACCAGGAGATCGTCGACTTCTCGGGCATCAACGAGAAGGGCGACTTCATCACCCTGCCGATGCGCACCTACTCCTCCGGCATGGCGGCGCGGCTGCGCTTCTCCATCGCGGCCGCCAAGGACCACGACGTCCTCATGATCGACGAGGCCCTCGCCACCGGGGACCGCTCCTTCCAGAAGCGCTCCGAGGAGCGGATCCGGGAGCTGCGCAAGAGCGCGGGCACGGTGTTTCTGGTCAGTCACAACAACAAGTCGATCCGGGACACCTGCGACCGCGTGCTCTGGCTGGAGCGCGGTGAGCTGCGGATGGACGGTCCGACCGAAGAGGTCCTCAAGGAGTACGAGAAGTTCACGGGCAAGTAGCTCGTAGTACGCAGGGCCCCGCCGCAACGATTCGGCGGGGCCCTGCGTCTGCAAAGGAAACGCCAACTCCTGCTGGCCTTAGGAATCTTGACACCAATCGGTGTGTTGTTGTGATGTGCAGGACACCCCGACGAACCTTGCTGCGTTGTACAACGTAAGCTGTACCGGTGCTGAATCGCGGCAAGTGGGGCGATACTGCGCGACACCCGGCACCGGCGCGCCGCGCGGAGTCCCGGGCGGCGTGTCCGAAAAGGGCACTATTGGGTCGGCAGTGTAGAACGGGAGATGTGACGGCAATGGCTACGGAAACTCTCCAGCTCCGCGACGCGTGTGCCGTCCCCGCGCCGGGCGGCGAGCGGTGACCCAAGCCGGTACGGCGCGCACGGGTGAGACGGAGCGCGGAACGCTCGACAAGGCCGCGGGCGAGAACTTCCCCGTGGCACCCTTCTTCCTGCCCCAGGCCTGGCGCGACGACCTGATGGCCGTCTACGGCTTCGCCCGCCTCGTCGACGACATCGGCGACGGCGACCTCGTCCCGGGCGGCGCGGACGCCAGGCTGCTCGGCGTGTCGCCCGAAGAGGCCGAGGACCGTCTCGTACTCCTGGACGCCTTCGAGGCCGACCTGCACCGCGTGTTCGACTCGACGCCGCACCACCCGCTGCTGCGCCGCCTGCAGCCCACGGTCCGCCGCGCGGACCTGACCCCCGAACCCTTCCTCGGGCTGATCGCGGCCAACCGCCAGGACCAGCTGATCAAGCGCTACGAGACCTATGACGACCTCGTGGCCTACTGCGAGCTGTCCGCCAATCCCGTCGGCCGCCTGGTGCTGTCCGTCACCGGCACCTCCACTCCCGAGCGGATCCGCCGCTCGGACTCGGTGTGCACGGCGCTGCAGATCGTCGAGCACCTCCAGGACGTCGCCGAGGACCTCGGACGCGACCGCATCTACCTGCCGGCCGAGGACATGAAGCGCTTCCATGTCCAGGAGGCGGATCTCGCCACGGCCACAGCGGGCGCATCGGTGCGCGCGCTGGTTGCATACGAAGCAGAACGCGCGCTCCACCTCCTGAATGAAGGCACCCCCCTCGTGGGTAGCGTCCACGGCAGGTTGAAGCTGCTGCTCGCGGGGTTCGTGGCAGGGGGAAGGGCGGCGATCCGCGCGATCGCCGCCGCCGAATACGACGTACTTCCCGGCCCGCCCAAGCCCGGCAAGCTCCAGTTGCTGCGCGAGGTGGGAGTGACTCTGCGAGGAGAGGGGTGATCCGGACCGTGGAGTCGGAACAACACGTGTCCGCACCGGTACTCGCCGCTTACAGCTACTGCGAGGCAGTGACCGGTCAGCAGGCTCGTAATTTCGCCTATGGCATCAGACTTCTGCCGACGCCCAAGCGTCGTGCGATGTCGGCGCTCTACGCGTTCTCACGGCGTGTCGACGACATCGGCGACGGCGCGCTGGCAACGGATGTGAAGGCGGCGCGGCTCGAGGACACCCGGGCTCTGCTCGCCCGGATCCGCGAGGGCCGGGTCGACGAGGACGACACCGACCCGGTCGCGGTCGCCCTCAGCCACACCGCCGCGTACTTCCCGGTGCCGCTGGGCGGCCTCGACGAACTCATCGACGGCGTCCTGATGGACGTACGCGGTGAGACGTACGAGACCTGGGACGACCTGAAGGTGTACTGCCGGTGCGTGGCCGGGGCGATCGGGCGGCTCTCGCTCGGCGTGTTCGGTACGGAACCGGGGGCGCGCGGCGCCGAGCGCGCGCCGGAGTATGCGGACACGCTCGGGCTCGCGCTCCAGCTCACCAACATCCTCAGGGACGTACGGGAGGACGCCGCGGGCGGGCGTACCTATCTGCCCGCCGACGACCTCGCGAAGTTCGGCTGCTCGGCCGGGTTCAACGGCCCGACCCCGCCCGAGGGCTCCGACTTCGCGGGCCTCGTCCACTTCGAAGTGCGACGGGCCCGCACCCTTTTCGCCGAGGGCTACCGGCTGCTGCCCATGCTCGACCGGCGCAGCGGCGCCTGTGTCGCGGCCATGGCCGGCATCTACCGGCGGCTTCTGGACCGCATCGAGCGCGAGCCGGAGGCCGTGCTGCGCGGCCGCGTCTCGCTGCCGGGGCGCGAGAAGGCGTACGTCGCCGTGCGCGGCCTCTCCGGTCTGGACGCCCGGCATGTCTCCCGGCGTACCGTCAGGAGGCGTACCTGATGGACAATATGGGCCAAGGTGATTCCACCGGCGAAAAGCGGCACGCAACCCTCCGGCACCGGGTGGCGTCCCTGACTGCGATGGCCTGCCGTGCACCGTTCAATCACCGCGGCACGGCCGCTGGGGAGGGTGCACGATGAGCGAGGACACGCAGCCCACGGGGGCTTCGGGCCGCCCGGAAGGGGCCGGCGCCGTAGTGGTCGGCGGCGGCCTGGCCGGAATCACCGCCGCGCTCGCACTGGCCGACGCCGGGGTGCGTGTCACCCTGCTCGAAGGCCGGCCGCGGCTCGGCGGGCTCGCCTTCTCCTTCCAGCGCGGCGAACTCACCGTGGACAACGGACAGCATGTGTATCTGCGCTGCTGCACCGCCTACCGGTGGTTCCTCGACCGCATCGAGGGGGCCTCGCTCGCGCCCCTGCAGGATCGTCTCGACGTGCCCGTTCTCGACGCCGAGGCGAAACCCGGGCGGCGGCTCGGCAGAATCGGCCGCAGCGCGCTGCCCGTACCTCTGCATCTCGCGCGCAGCCTGGCGACCTATCAGCATCTGTCGCTCGCAGAGCGCGCCAAGGTCGGCCGTGCCGCACTGGCGCTCAAAGCGCTCGATCTCGACGACCCGGCCCTCGACGACCGGAACTTCGGCCAATGGCTCGCCGAGCACGGTCAGTCGGAGCGTGCCGTCGAGGCACTGTGGGACCTGGTGGGGGTCGCCACCCTCAACGCGGTGGCCGGCGACTCCTCGCTCGGGCTCGCCGCGATGGTGTTCAAGACCGGTCTGCTGTCCGACCCGGGCGCGGCCGACATCGGCTGGGCACGCGTCCCGCTGGGCGAACTGCACGACACCCTGGCCCGCAAGGCGCTCGACTCCGCGGGCGTGCGTACCGAAGTCCGTACACGCGTCACCTCCATCTCCCTTAACGAGAACGGGCGTTGGAGCGTTCAGGTTCCCGGCGAGACGCTCGACGCCGACACCGTCGTCCTCGCCGTACCCCAGCGCGAGGCCCACGATCTGCTGCCCGCGGGAGCGCTCGACGCCCCCGAACGGCTGCTGGAGATCGGCACCGCGCCGATCCTCAACGTCCACGTCGTCTACGACCGGAAGGTGCTCGCGCGACCGTTCTTCGCCGCCCTCGGCTCCCCGGTGCAGTGGGTCTTCGACCGCACCGACGCGTCCGGACTGCGGGAAGGGCAGTACCTCGCCCTGTCGCAGTCGGCCGCCCAGGACGAGATCGACGAACCCGTCGCCGTTCTGCGCGAGCGCTATCTGCCGGAGCTGGAGCGGCTGCTGCCCACCGCGCGCGGCGCGGAGGTGAAGGACTTCTTCGTGACCAGGGAGCGCACCGCGACGTTCGCCCCCACCCCAGGCGTCGGACGGCTGCGGCCCGGCGCTCGCACCAGAGCCCCCGGCCTGTATCTGGCCGGCGCGTGGACCGCCACCGGGTGGCCCGCGACCATGGAGAGTGCGGTCCGCAGCGGCGCCGGTGCGGCGCGAGCCGCACTGGGCGCCCTGGGCCGGCCCCGCGACCACCTCCTCGCGTTCGAGGAGGCGGCCTGATGCTGGACGAGCGCGCGGCAGACCCCCGCACCCCCGGTACCGCAACAAGAGGAGAGACTGTGCCCACTGTGCCCCCGGCCGACAAGGCTGCCGACGCGGTGGACGTGACCGCGCTCCTGGAGCGCGGCCGGACCCTTGCCACACCGGTGCTGAAGGCGGCCGTCGACCGCCTGGCGTCGCCCATGGACACCGTCGCCGCCTACCACTTCGGCTGGATCGACGCCCAGGGCAACCCCGCGGACGGCGACGGCGGCAAGGCCGTACGCCCCGCGCTGGCCGTGCTGTCCGCGCAGGCCGCCGGTGCCGCCCCCGAGGTCGGCGTGCCCGGCGCGGTCGCGGTCGAGCTGGTGCACAACTTCTCCCTGCTGCACGACGACCTGATGGACGGCGACGAACAGCGCCGCCACCGCGACACCGTCTGGAAGGTGCACGGCCCCGCCCAGGCGATCCTCGTCGGCGACGCCCTGTTCGCGCTGGCCAACGAGATCCTCCTCGAACTCGGCACCGTCGAGGCCGGCCGCGCCACCCGCCGGCTGACCAGCGCCACCCGCGCCCTCATCGACGGCCAGGCCCAGGACATCTCCTATGAGCACCGCGACCGCGTCAGCGTCGAGGAGTGCCTGGAGATGGAGGGCAACAAGACGGGCGCCCTGCTCGCCTGCGCCTGCTCCATCGGCGCGGTCCTCGGCGGCGCGGACGACCGCACCGCGGACACGCTGGAGAAGTACGGCTACCACCTCGGCCTGGCCTTCCAGGCCGTCGACGACCTCCTCGGCATCTGGGGCGACCCGGAGGCCACCGGCAAGCAGACCTGGAGCGATCTGCGCCAGCGCAAGAAGTCCCTGCCGGTCGTGGCGGCGCTCGCCGCGGGCGGGCCCGCCTCGGAGCGGCTCGGCGAACTGCTCGCCGAGGACGCCAAGGCCAGCGACTTCGAGAACTTCTCCGAGGAGGAGTTCGCCGTGCGCGCCGCGCTCATCGAGGAGGCGGGCGGCCGCGAGTGGACCGCCCAGGAGGCACGCCGCCAGCACACCATCGCCATCGAAGCCCTGGACGCCGTGGAGATGCCAGACCAGGTGCGGGCCCAGCTCGTGGCGCTCGCCGACTTCGTCGTCGTACGGAAGAGATGATCACTATCGGTCGAATAAACCTCGCGTAGTCGCCGGCCGGTGCCGCGGGAGACACACGCACCGGCCGACGGCGGACCCAGCAGAGTCGTACCACTGCACGAAGGGGAAGCCATGACAGCGACGACCGACGGAAGCACCGGGGCACTGCCGCCCCGCGCTGCCGCGGCCAGCGAAATCCACCCAGAGACGACTCCCGTGGCGGCCGGGACAGTCGAGACCCGAGACGTCGCCACGCACGCCATACAGCGCGCCACCGATTTCCTGCTCTCACGGCAGGACGCGGAGGGCTGGTGGAAGGGCGACCTCGAGACGAACGTCACGATGGACGCCGAGGACCTGCTCCTCCGTCAGTTCCTGGGAATCCGCGACGAGACGACCACACGCGCCGCCGGGCTGTTCATCCGCGGCGAGCAGCGCGAGGACGGCACCTGGGCCACCTTCTACGGCGGCCCCGGAGAACTGTCCACCACCATCGAGGCGTACGTCGCCCTGCGGCTGGCCGGGGACGCCCCGGACGAGCCGCACATGGCAAGGGCGGCCGCCTGGATCCGCGAGCGGGGCGGCATCGCCTCGGCCCGCGTCTTCACCCGGATCTGGCTCGCCCTGTTCGGCTGGTGGAAGTGGGACGACCTGCCCGAACTCCCGCCGGAGCTCATCTACTTCCCGAAGTGGATGCCGCTCAACATCTACGACTTCGGCTGCTGGGCGCGGCAGACGATCGTGCCGCTGACCGTCGTCTCGGCGAAGCGCCCGGTGCGGCCCGCGCCGTTCCCGCTCGACGAGCTGCACACCGACGCGGGCGACCCCAACCCGGTCAAACCCCTCGCTCCCGCGGCGAGTTGGGACGGGGTCTTCCAGCGCCTCGACAAGGCCCTGCACCAGTACCGCAAGGTCGCCCCGCGCAGGCTGCGCCGGGCCGCGATGAACACGGCGGCGCGCTGGATCATCGAACGGCAGGAGAACGACGGCTGCTGGGGCGGCATCCAGCCACCCGCGGTGTACTCGGTCATCGCGCTCCACCTGCTGGGCTACGACCTCCAACACCCCGTGATGCGTGAGGGGTTGGCGTCGCTGGACCGGTTCGCCGTCTGGCGCGAGGACGGGGCCCGGATGATCGAGGCCTGTCAGTCACCGGTCTGGGACACCTGCCTCGCCACCATCGCGCTCGCCGACGCGGGCCTGCCCGCCGACCATCCACAGCTGGTGAAGGCCGCGGACTGGATGCTCGGCGAGGAGATCGTGCGGCCCGGCGACTGGGCGGTGAAGCGGCCCCACCTTCCGCCCGGGGGTTGGGCCTTCGAGTTCCACAACGACAACTACCCCGACATCGACGACACCGCCGAGGTCGCCCTCGCGCTGCGCCGCGTCCGCCACCACGACCCGGAGCGCGTCGAGCACGCCATCGGGCGCGGGGTGCGCTGGAACCTCGGTATGCAGTCCAAGGACGGCGGCTGGGGCGCCTTCGACGTCGACAACACCAGCGCCTTCCCCAACCGGCTCCCGTTCTGCGACTTCGGGGAGGTCATCGACCCGCCGTCCGCCGACGTCACCGCCCATGTGGTGGAGATGCTCGCGGTCGAGGGGCTCTCGCACGACCCGCGCACCCGCCGGGGCATCGAGTGGCTGCTCGCCCACCAGGAGCCGGACGGCTCGTGGTTCGGGCGCTGGGGCGTCAACTACGTCTACGGAACGGGGTCGGTGCTCCCGGCGCTCGTGGCCGCCGGACTGCCCGCCTCGCATCCGGCGATCCGCCGGGCCGTCGCCTGGCTGGAAACCGTCCAGAACGACGACGGCGGCTGGGGCGAGGACCTGCGCTCCTACCACGAGGTCGCCGAGTGGAGCGGACGCGGCGCCTCGACCGCCTCCCAGACCGGCTGGGCGCTGCTCGCCCTGCTGGCCGCGGGGGAGCGGGGCTCCAAGACGGTGGAACGCGGGATCGCCTGGCTCGCGGAGACCCAACTGGCGGACGGCTCCTGGGACGAGCCGTACTTCACCGGCACCGGGTTCCCGTGGGACTTCTCGATCAACTACCACCTCTACCGGCAGGTCTTCCCGCTCACCGCGCTCGGCCGCTATGTCCACGGCGAACCGAGCTTCGTCCACGGCGAGTCGTTCGCCGAGGTCAAGGGGGGTTGATGAGCACAAAGCCCGATCCGGCCCCGCTGCTGATCGCCTGCGCGCTCGGCATCGAGCACCTCGCCCTGCGCAGCGGCGACCGTACCGGGGCCGACGGGCCCGTCACCGTGCTGCGCACCGGCATGGGGCCCAAGGCCGCCGAACGCTCGCTCACCCGGATCCTGGCCGACCCGGCGCTGAGCGAGGCCGCCGTCCTGGCCACGGGTTTCTGCGCGGGGCTCGCCCCGGGCATGCACCCCGGCGACCTGGTGGTCGCCGAGGAGACCCGGGACCCACGCGGCAGCACCCCGTGCGTGGGCACCGAACTACTCGTCAAGGAACTCGTGCGCACCGTGCCCGGGCGCACCGTCCACACCGGGCCACTCACCGGATCCGATCACGTCGTCCGAGGTCACGAGCGGTCGAAGCTGCTCGCGACCGGCGCGATCGCGGTCGACATGGAATCCGCGGCAACGCTCCACAGCGCCGTGCGTGCGGGCGTACGCCCGGTTGCGGCCGTACGGGTGGTAGTGGACGCTCCAGAACATGAACTCGTCCGAATCGGCACAGTACGCGGTGGAATATCGGCTTTCCGTGTTCTTCGTGCCGTCCTTCCCGCTTTCTTTGAATGGCACCGTTCTTTGTTGCTCCCCCGGAGGTGAGCCAGATGGCCATGCCGCTTCGGCAGTCCATGAAGGTCGCTGCGTACCTGTTTGAACAGAAGCTCAGGAAGCGGGACAAGTTCGCGCTGCTGGTCGAGTTGGAACCCCTCTTCGCCTGCAACCTCAAATGCGAGGGCTGCGGCAAGATCCAGCACCCGGCGGGGGTGCTCAAGCAGCGCATGCCCGTTGCCCAAGCCGTGGGAGCGGTCCTCGAATCCGGCGCGCCGATGGTTTCCATCGCCGGCGGCGAGCCGCTGATGCACCCGCAGATCGACGAGATCGTGCGGCAGTTGGTGGCCAAGAAGAAATTCGTCTTCCTGTGCACGAACGCGCTGTTGATGCGCAAGAAGATGGACAAGTTCAAGCCCTCGCCGTATTTCGCCTGGGCCGTGCACATCGACGGGCTGCGCGAGCGGCACGACGAGTCGGTGGCCAAGGAGGGCACCTTCGACGAGGCGGTCGCGGCCATCAAGGAGGCCAAGCGGCGCGGCTTCCGGGTCACCACCAACTCGACCTTCTTCAACACCGACACCCCGCAGACCGTCATCGAGGTCCTCAACTTCCTCAATGACGACCTGAAGGTGGACGAGATGATGCTCTCGCCCGCCTACGCCTACGAGAAGGCGCCCGACCAGGAGCACTTCCTGGGCGTCCAGCAGACCCGGGAGCTGTTCAAGAAGGCCTTCGCGGGCGGCAACCGGCGCCGCTGGCGGCTCAACCAGAGCCCGCTCTTCCTGGACTTCCTGGAGGGCAAGGTCGACTTCCCGTGCACCGCGTGGGCGATCCCCAGCTACTCGCTCTTCGGCTGGCAGCGGCCCTGCTACCTGATGAGCGACGGGTACGTGCAGACGTACAAGCAGCTCCTGGAGGAAACCGACTGGGACTCCTACGGGCGCGGCAAGGACGAGCGGTGCGCGAACTGCATGGCGCACTGCGGCTACGAGCCGACCGCCGTCCTCGCCACGATGGGCTCCCTCAAGGAGTCGCTGCGCGCCGCCCGCGAGACCTTCACGGAAAGCCGCGGGTGACGACATGACCGCCGTTTCCTTGGGCCTCCCCGAGGTGCCGGTCCGACCGATCGCCGAACGCCGTGTGTCGCGGCGGATCCAGGTCGGAACGGTGGCGGTCGGGGGCGGAGCACCCGTTTCGGTGCAGTCGATGACGACGACGCGTACGTCGGACATCGGTGCCACCCTGCAACAGATCGCGGAACTCACCGCGTCCGGCTGCCAGATCGTGCGCGTCGCCTGCCCCACGCAGGACGACGCGGACGCCCTCGCGACCATCGCCCGCAAGTCCCAGATCCCGGTGATCGCGGACATCCACTTCCAGCCCAAGTACGTGTTCGCGGCCATCGACGCGGGCTGTGCGGCGGTGCGGGTGAACCCGGGCAACATCAAGCAGTTCGACGACAAGGTCCGCGAGATCGCACGGGCCGCCTCGGACGCCGGGACGCCGATCCGGATCGGGGTCAACGCCGGGTCGCTCGACCGGCGGCTGCTGCAGAAGTACGGCAAGGCGACCCCCGAGGCGCTGGTCGAGTCGGCGCTGTGGGAGGCGTCCCTCTTCGAGGAGCACGGGTTCCGGGACATCAAGATCTCGGTGAAGCACAACGACCCGGTGGTGATGGTCAACGCCTACCGGCAGCTCGCCGCCCAGTGCGACTACCCGCTGCACCTCGGCGTGACGGAGGCCGGCCCGGCGTTCCAGGGCACGATCAAGTCCGCCGTCGCCTTCGGGGCGCTGCTCAGCGAGGGCATCGGGGACACCATCCGGGTCTCCCTGAGCGCCCCGCCCGCCGAGGAGGTCAAGGTCGGACTCCAGATCCTGGAGTCACTGAACCTGAAGCAGCGCCGCCTGGAGATCGTCTCGTGTCCGTCCTGCGGACGCGCCCAGGTGGACGTCTACAAGCTGGCCGACGAGGTCACGGCCGGTCTGGAGGGGATGGAGGTCCCGTTGCGCGTCGCGGTCATGGGCTGCGTCGTCAACGGCCCCGGCGAGGCGCGGGAGGCGGACCTGGGGGTCGCCTCCGGCAACGGCAAGGGGCAGATCTTCGTCAAGGGCGAGGTCATCAAGACCGTGCCCGAGTCGAAGATCGTCGAGACCCTCATCGAGGAAGCGATGAAGATCGCCGAGCAGATGGAGAAGGACGGCGTCGCCTCCGGCGAACCCGCCGTCACCGTGAGCTGATCAGCACGGACCGAGAGGGGGCCCGAGCGTGACGATTCTGGAGAGCATCCGGGGACCACGCGACCTGAAGGCGCTGTCCGAGGTGGACGTCGGTGAACTGGCGGAAGAGATCAGGGAGTTCCTGGTGCACGCGGTGGCCAGGACCGGCGGTCACCTCGGACCCAATCTGGGGGTGGTGGAACTCTCCATCGCGCTCCACCGGGTCTTCGAGTCACCCGTCGACCGCATCCTGTGGGACACCGGCCACCAGAGCTACGTACACAAGCTGCTGACGGGGCGCCAGGACTTCTCCAAGCTGCGCGGAAAGGGCGGCCTGTCCGGCTATCCCTCGCGCGAGGAGTCCGAGCACGACATCATCGAGAACAGCCACGCCTCCACGGCGCTCGGCTGGGCGGACGGGCTCGCCAAGGCCCGTCAGGTGCAGGGCGAGAAGGGCCATGTCGTCGCGGTCATCGGCGACGGCGCGCTGACCGGCGGCATGGCGTGGGAGGCGCTGAACAACATCGCCGCCGCCAAGGACCGCCCGCTGATCATCGTCGTCAACGACAACGAACGCTCGTACGCGCCGACCATCGGTGGTCTCGCCAACCACCTCGCGACCCTGCGAACGACCGACAGTTACGAGAAGGTCCTCGCCTGGGGCAAGGACGTACTGCTGCGCACCCCCGTCGTCGGACACACCCTCTACGAGTCGCTGCACGGCGCGAAGAAGGGGTTCAAGGACGCCTTCGCGCCGCAGGGCATGTTCGAGGACCTCGGGCTCAAGTACGTCGGGCCGATCGACGGGCACGACGTCGGGGCCGTGGAGTCCGCGCTGCGCCGGGCGAAACGGTTCCACGGGCCGGTGCTGGTGCACTGCCTGACCGAGAAGGGGCGCGGTTACGAGCCCGCGCTCGCGCACGAGGAGGACCACTTCCACACGGTCGGTGTGATGGATCCGCTGACGTGCGAGCCGCTCGCGCCCTCGGGCGGGCCGTCCTGGACCTCGGTGTTCGGGGACGAGATCCTCCGGATCGGCGAGGAGCGGGACGACGTCGTGGCGATCACGGCGGCCATGCTGCACCCGGTGGGGCTCGGGAAGTTCGCCGAACGGTTCCCCGACCGGGTGTGGGACGTCGGGATCGCCGAACAGCACGCCACGGTGTCGGCGGCCGGGCTCGCCACCGGCGGTCTCCATCCGGTCGTCGCCGTCTACGCGACCTTCCTCAACCGGGCCTTCGACCAGCTCCTCATGGACGTCGCGCTGCACCGCTGCGGAGTGACCTTCGTGCTCGACCGGGCGGGGGTCACCGGCGTCGACGGGGCCTCGCACAACGGCATGTGGGACATGTCGATCCTCCAGGTCGTGCCGGGCCTGAGGATCGCCGCGCCGCGCGACGCCGACCAGTTGCGGGCCCAGCTGCGGGAGGCGGTCGCCGTCGACGACGCGTCGACGCTGATCCGCTTCCCGAAGGAGTCGGTGGGCCCCGCGATCCCGGCGGTCGACCACCTGGGCGGGCTCGACGTCCTGCACCGCTCCGACGACACCCCGCAGGTCCTCCTGGTCGCCGTCGGCGTGATGGCGCCGGTCTGCCTCCAGGCGGCCGAGCTGCTGGAGGCCCGTGGGGTCGGCTGCACGGTCGTCGACCCGCGCTGGGTCAAACCCGTCGACCCGGCGCTGCCCGGCCTCGCCGCAGAGCACCGGCTCGTCGCGGTCGTCGAGGACAACAGCCGGGCGGCCGGCGTCGGCGCGGCGGTCGCGCTGGCGCTCGGGGACGCCGAGGTCGACGTGCCCGTACGGCGCTTCGGCATCCCCGAGCAGTTCCTCGCGCACGCCAAGCGCGGGGAGGTGCTGGCCGACATAGGTCTCACGCCCGTCGAGATCGCCGGGCGGATCAGCGCCGGTCTGGCCGTCAAGGACGCGCTGTCGAAGGACGCGCCGTTCGAGGATGAGTTGTCCAAGGAGAAACAGGAATGACCGACCCTGCGGAGAAGGGGGAGTTCGACCTCGGCGCGCTCCTCGCCGAGCGCGGAGCCGAGCGCTACGAGCTGCACACCAAGTACCTGAACCACCAGCTCCCGCGCATGCTGCACACCATCGGCTTCGACAAGGTGTACGAGCGGGCCGAGGGCGCGCACTTCTGGGACGCGGACGGCAACGACTACCTGGACATGCTCGCCGGGTTCGGGGTGATGGGCCTGGGCCGCCACCACCCCGTCGTCCGCAAGGCGCTGCACGACGTCCTGGACGCCTCGCTCGCCGACCTCACCCGCTTCGACTGCCAGCCGCTGCCCGGGCTCCTCGCCGAGAGACTGCTCGCCCACAGTCCCCACCTGGAGCGGGTGTTCTTCGGCAACAGCGGTACGGAGGCGGTGGAGACCGCGCTCAAGTTCGCCCGGTACGCGACCGGGAGGCCGAGGATCCTCTACTGCTCCCACGCCTTCCACGGGCTGACCACCGGCTCACTGTCCGTCAACGGAGAGGACGGCTTCCGCGACGGCTTCGCCCCGCTGCTGCCCGACACCGCCGTTCCGCTCGGTGACCTGGACGCTCTGGCCCGGGAGCTGAAGAAGGGGGATGTCGCCGGGCTGATTGTCGAGCCCATCCAGGGCAAGGGCGTGCACGAGGCCCCACCCGGATATCTGCGTGCCGCGCAGGAGCTGCTGCACCGGCACAAGGCGCTGCTCATCGCGGACGAGGTGCAGACGGGCCTCGGGCGGACCGGGGACTTCTACGCCTACCAGCACGAGGAGGGCGTCGAACCGGACCTGGTGTGCGTGGCGAAGGCGCTGTCCGGCGGCTATGTGCCGGTCGGCGCGACACTCGGCAGGGACTGGATCTTCAAGAAGGTCTACTCGTCCATGGACCGGGTCCTCGTGCACTCGGCGAGCTTCGGCTCGAACGCGCAGGCCATGGCGGCGGGCCTCGCCGTGCTCTCCGTGATGGAGAACGAACAGATCGTCGCGAACGCCCGGGCCACGGGAGAACAACTCAGGTCCCGGCTCGCGGCTCTCGTCGACAAGTACGAGCTGCTGAGCGACGTACGCGGCCGGGGCCTGATGATCGGCATCGAGTTCGGTCGGCCCAAGTCGCTCAAGCTGCGCAGTCGTTGGACCATGCTGCAGGCCGCGCGCAAGGGCCTGTTCGCGCAGATGGTCGTCGTCCCGCTGCTCCAGCGGCACCGCATCCTCACCCAGGTCTCCGGCGACCACCTGGAGGTGATCAAGCTGATCCCGCCGCTGATCATCGGCGAACGGGACGTGGACCGGTTCGTGGAGGCCTTCACCGCCGTGATGGACGACGCGCACAGCGGCGGGGGCCTGATGTGGGACTTCGGAAAGACCCTGGTCAAGCAGGCGGTCGCGAACCGCTAGCCCTGCGGCACGAAGAGGCGGGGCGGGCTCGGAGCAAGGGCCCTCCTGGATCGGTGCGGGCTCGGAGTACGGGCCCGCCTCGGCCCGGTCCGCGAGGGCTGGTGGTTTTGCCTCTGGGGCAAGAAATTTGCCCGAGAGGCAAGGGTGCGGCTCAATAGAGGCATGAGCCCTGTCGAGTCGGGGGCGGCCGACACGCCGCCCGAGTCCGCAGCAGCCGAGGCGCTGCCCGCCGTCGCACCGCAGCTGCGTGCGCTGCGCCGCCGGGCCTCGCTGACCCTGGAGGCCGCGGCCCGCGCCGCCGGCCTTTCGGCCGCCCACCTCTCCCGCCTGGAGACGGGACAGCGCCAGCCCTCGCTGCCGATGCTGCTCGCACTTGCTCGTATCTACGGTACGACGGTCTCGGAGCTGCTGGGCGAGACGGTCGCCGAACGGGACGCGATTGTCCGGGCCGCCGACATGGAGCCGACCAAGGCGGGCGGCTGGACCTACTGGCAGGCCGGTGCCCCCGGCCGCGGAATGCAGGCCCTGCGGGTGCACGTCCCCTACGGCTCGCAGGGCGACATCGTGCGCGTCCACCCCGGCGAGGAGTGGCTCTACGTCCTCCAGGGGCGGCTGCGGCTGCGCCTCGGGGACACCGCCCAGGTGCTCGCGCCCGGGGACAGCGCGCACTTCGACTCGCTGACCCCGCACCGCATCGCGGCCGCCGATCAGTCGGGGGCCGAACTCCTCTTCGTACACACCCTGCTGCAGAGCCCCACCGCCGCGCTGTGCCTCGGCCCGGCGGCAGGACACCCGACCATGGGAGAGCTGTCATGACGGAATCCACGCAACCCCCGGAGCCGACGGAATCCACCGACCCCGCCACTCGACGGCGCATGGTCGAGAAGTTCCCACGCGCCCTGTGGGTACGCCTCTTCATCTACATCGCCGTCGGCCACCTCTTCGCGGCCTTCATCTATCTGCTGTTCGAGCTGGGCGGGCAGAACCAGTAGCCCACAGGGTTCAGGAGCCCAGGCTTCAGGCCGCCAGGGTTCAGTCCAGCAGGCGCTCGCGCAGCCGCTCCCGCTGCTCGGGCGTGACTCCCAGTCCCCGCTCCAGGTAGGCGTCGATGCCGCCCCAGGTCGCCTCGATCGTCTCGAAGGCCGCGGTCAGATACTCGGCGCGGGCGTCGAACAGAGGGCTGAGCAGCTCCATGACCTCGGGGGAGCGGGCCGCTTCCGAGGAGCCGTTGCGGCGCACCTTGTAGCGGCGGTGGGTCGCGTTCGACTCCAGGTAGTCGGCCACGATCGCGTCGCGCTCGACGTCGAGGGCGAGCAGCGTCACGGCTATGGAGAGGCCCGCGCGGTCCTTGCCCGCCGCGCAGTGCATCAGCGCGGGCACGCTGTCCTCGGCCAGGGCGTGCAGCACGTGCGAGTGCTCGGCCGTGCGCTCCTTGACGATCGTGCGGTAGGAACCGATCATCCGGTTCGCCGCCTTGCCGTCGCCGAGGTGCCCGCGCAGCTGTTCGACGTCGCCGTCGCGGACCATCTTCCAGAACTCGCTGCCGTCGGCGGGGTCGGTGAGCGGAAGATTCACGTTCCGTACACCCGGCAGCTCGACGTCCGGCCCCTCCAGCTTCTGGTCCGCGGCATTGCGGAAGTCGAAGATCGTGTGCAGTCCGAGAGAGGAGAGGAACGCGGCGTCCTCCTCAGTGGCGTGCGCGAGATGGCCACTGCGGAACAGCCGTCCGTAGCGCACTCGCCGACCGTCCACGGTGGGCAGGCCGCCCACGTCTCGGAAGTTGCGCACTCCGGCCAGCTCCGGCTCGGTCGACGGGACCTGCTGCGTCACGGGGGCTCCTCCCATTGGACCGCCGGCGCTGCTCGGCGACGCTCGCCGACGGGAATCGCGCTTTCGACGATACGACATGGGTTCCTCAGGCAATGAAGTTGTCCACAGCCGTTGCCTCCCGGGTGAGACGCCGTTGATGATGTTGGTGATTGAGTGCGGATGTTCGAATCTGTGAGGGTTTGATGATCGAAATCGGCGAAGATGGTCGTACGTGGCTTCTTTCGGGTCCCACGAGCAGCTACGCACTACGGCTGACCGACCTCGACGAACTGCTCCATCTCCACTGGGGGCCACGGATCACCCTCGCGGACGCCGAATCGCTGGCCGCCCTGCCCGGCCCGCCGTACCGACCCTTCGAGTCCCGGCTCGACGGGCGCGAGGAGTATCCCGTCGAGGGCGGCCCCCGCTTCGTACGCCCGGCGCTGTCCGTGCGGACGCAGGAGCGGCGCGGCACCGAATGGCGTTTCGGGGCGTACGAGGCCGACGGCGACGAACTGCGGCTGCGCTTCGCGGACGACGGGCTCGGCATCACCCTGCACTACCGGATGCGCGGCGACGTCGTCGAGCGCTGGGTGACCCTGGCCAACGAAGGACCTTCCCTGGAGCTGCTGCGCGCGGACTCCGCGACCTGGACGCTGCCCGAGCGCGACGGATGGCGCCTCTCCCAGCTGCACGGGCGGTGGGCGGCCGAGTCCCGGCTCGCGCGCTCCCCCCTCACCTACGGTGAGAAGGTCATCGGCAGCCGCCGCGGGCACACCGGGCACCAGCACCTGCCGTGGGTCGCGCTGGACAGCGGGGCGAGTGAGGAGAGCGGCGAGGTCTACGCGTGCGCGCTCGGCTGGTCGGGCTCGTGGCGCATCTGCGTGGCCCAACTCCCCGACGCGCGCGTGCAGATCTCCGGCGGCGCGGGGTACGACGACTCCGGGCTGTTGCGTCTGGAGCCGGGGGAGTCGTTCACCACCCCCGTCTTCGCGGGGCTGTGGAGCGACGGCGGCTTCGGCGCGGCGAGCCGGACCTGGCACGCGTACCAGCGGGCGTTCGTGATCCCGGACGCGGACCAGGACCGGCCGGTGCTCTTCAACTCCTGGGAGGCCACCCACTTCGACATCTCCGAGGAACGGCAGCGGGGGCTGGCCCGGCGGGCCGCGGAGATGGGCGTCGAGCTCTTCGTCGTCGACGACGGCTGGTTCGGGGCACGCACGAGCGACCGCGCCGGGCTCGGCGACTGGACCCCCAACCCGGACCGCTTCCCGCAGGGGCTCAAGCCGCTCGCCGACGACGTCCATGCGCTCGGCATGCAGTTCGGGATCTGGGTCGAGCCGGAGATGGTGAATCCGGACAGTGAGCTGTACCGCGCGCACCCCGACTGGGTGCAGTTCCAGCCGGGGCGGACCAGGACGGAGTTCCGCAACCAGCTCGTACTCAACCTCGCCCGCCCGGATGTCCAGGAGTACTTGTGGGAGCAGCTCGACAGTCTGCTCTCGAGCGCCCCGATCGACTATGTGAAGTGGGACTTCAACCGCTGCTTCACGGACGCCGGTTGGCCCGGTGAGGCGTACCCGCAGAAGCTGTGGGTCGAGCACGTGGAGGCTCTGTACGGGCTCCTGGACCGGCTGCGTGCGGAGCATCCCGGGGTCGCCTTCGAGTCCTGCTCGGGCGGTGGCGGCCGGATCGACCTCGGCGTCATGGCGCGTACGGACCAGGTGTGGACCTCCGACAACACCGACCCGCTCGACCGGCTCGCCATCCAGCACGGCTTCAGCCAGATCCACCCGGCCCGGATCATGGCCGCCTGGGTCACGGACAGTCCGAACGCGCAGCTCAACGGTCGGATCAGCTCGCTGCGCTTCCGGTTCGTGAGCGCCATGGCCGGGGTACTCGGGGTCGGCGGTGACCTGGCCGACTGGAGCGAGGCGGAGCTCGTCGAGGCGCGGGAGTGGGTGGACCTCTACAAGGAGATCCGGCCGGTCGTGCAGCGCGGCGACCTCTACCGGCTGCGGCCTCCGGAGGGCGGGCTGAGTGCGGTCCAGTACGTCCACGGCGACGAGACCGTCGTCCTCGCCCTGCTCCAGGCCCAGCGTCACGGCGAGCCGGTCGCCCCGCTCCGGTTGCGCGGGCTCGATCCGAGCGCCGCGTACGAATGCCGCGAAACGGGTGAAGTGCACCGAGGTGCGGTGCTGTTGCATCACGGGTTGCGGACGGGGCTGCGCGGGGACTTCGATGCGGCAGTCATCCGACTGCGTCGCATGTGAGCGTTCTGTCCTTATTGATGCCTTAATTCCAACTGGACCTGGAATAAGGGACCGTGGTGTGGCGTGCGTGAGCAGCGTCATATTCGTGACGATGCGTTGCGGGCCCGCTTTCTCGATCCGCCTGAATTTCCAGGCGGGTTGAGAGGCGGGGGAGATCATTGTCCACGGAGGGTGACCGGAATTCCGGCATGGATCAAGAAAGGCGCGCGCACAGAAAAGCCACATGGTTGGCGATGCGCCCCCATCTCGCTTACGTTCGCCCTCAATCCGGACGGACGCCCAATCCTGCCGCCGCCCGGTATCCGCACACCCACCGGTAACCGGCAGGAGCGGGGGACCCACAGGTACCACGCCTGTTCCGGTCTCCGGAACGGCTAGGGGTAAAGCCGCGCAGCCGCGTGGCCGGGCATCTCCAGCCCGCACCCGACAGCTCACCTCGCAGGCGCCGGAGAGGAATTCTTCATGCCCGCGAAGGGTAAGCACCGCCGACCCAAGTCCCAGCGCTTCTCCCGCTCGATCGCCGTGGCCGGAACCGGTGGCGCCGCCCTCGCGCTGCCGCTGATGGGGGCCGCCGGTGCCCATGCCGTGACGCCTACGGCCGCGATTTCGTCCACTCCGGAAAAGACCGCGACGATTTCCGCTGCGACGGTTTCTCAAAAGTCCGCGACGGTTTCGGAAAAGACCGCGACAACCTCCACGGCCTCGGTGAAGACCTATTCGGTGAAGGTCGGCGACTGGCTCGCCAGGATCGCCGAGCGGCAGCACCTCAGCGGCGGCTGGCAGAAGCTCTACTCCGACAACCGCCAGGCCATCGGCAGCGACCCCTCGCTGATCCACCCCGGCCTGAAGCTCACGATCGGCGAGAGGGCCGTGTCGACCGACGACGCCAAGCCGTCGACCGAGTCGTTCACGCAGTCGTCCGCCAAGACGTCCACGCGATCGTCGGCGCGGTCGGCCACCGGGTCGTCCGGCGCGGCGGACGCGCCCAAGGCCCAGGCCGCCGCACCCCGGGCCACCGGCGCCGCCAACAACACCGGTTACACCCTGCCGGTGGAGGGCGCCACCATCGGCACCGGCTACAAGGTCGCCGGCAGCATGTGGTCCAGCGGTTACCACACCGGCGTGGACTTCGTGGTCCCGACCGGCACCACCGTCAAGGCCGTCGCCGCCGGCACCGTCGTGTCGGCCGGCTGGGGCGGCGCGTACGGCAACCAGGTCGTCATCCAGCACGCCGACGGCAGGTACTCGCAGTACGCCCACCTGTCCGCCCTGTCCGTCTCGGCCGGCCAGACCGTGACCGAGAGCCAGCAGATCGGCCTCTCCGGCGCGACCGGCAACGTCACCGGTCCGCACCTGCACTTCGAGATCCGCACCACCCCGAACTACGGCTCGGACGTGGACCCGGTTGCGTACCTGCGCGCGCACGGTGTCGCCGTCGGCTGACGCCCGCCGCGCCTCTCACGTCTTCGAGGGCCGGACCCCGCGATCGCGGGGTCCGGCCCTCGGTTTTTCTCCGCGCGTCCCGACGCGGTCCTTTCATGATCGGCACATTGCGGTCTTGTGGCACCGGCGCACGGGGTCTCGACACGGGGCGCGAGTGGCTCCACAGTGATCTCCGTAAGCGCTTTCTGCGTCTTCGGCGACGGCATCGCGGCCGTCGTCGCCCCCGCAAGGAGCACGCCATCGTGAGGCCTCGAAGACTCGGCGTCGTCACCGCCGCCGCGCTGCCGGCCGGTCCGGTCGCCGCGCCCTCGCACGCCACCGAACGGCGTCCGCCGCCGCGCCGGATCGTGGAGCACCTGGACCGCGGCCTGGTCGCCGTCCCCTCGGGCGAGGGCACCTTCCTGAGCCGGCGGTTACTCGTCACGGGGTACGCCCTCCCCCAGGTTCTCGACTCCGCTCGAACACGGGGTATCCCCACCGGGGAAGCGATCGCGTTCGACGTGTACAAGGGCGGACGGCGCCTCAACGGGGCGCCGGCCACCCGGTCGACCACCTACCAGGACGACAGCCGGGGCACCGGCACCCACACCGTGCGTGTCCTCGTCAACGGCCATGAGCGGGAGCCGAGTTCGGCGGCGCTCGACTTCGCGCAGGGCTACGCCGAGATTCCGCCGGCCGCCGCCGACGGATACACCGTGCAGCACGCCTGGCCCGGCGACCTCGACGGCGACCGGCCCGGCCACCCCGGCTACGAGTACTGGACCTCCGGCGCCCGCAAGGCGACCCCGTTCTACGGCGACTTCCTCGGTGACCGGCGCGAGGAGATCCTCGCCGAGACCGGTGACCACACCGCGCTGCGCCTGCACACCACCACCGAACCGACGAAGACCCGCATCTACAGGCTCGCCCGGAACCCCGCCCACCGCCTCGGCTGGACCGTGCGCGGCTGTCTCCAGTCGACGTACACGGACTACTGCCTGGGCACCGAGACCCGGCGGGTGCCGAAGCCCGCCATCACCACCACCGCACGCACGGAAGGAACCTCATGACCACCCGCAGAGCCTTCGCGACCCTCGCCGCCGGTGCCGCGCTGTCGACGCTCGTCCCGGCCACCACCGCGAGCGCCTCGCCGCGCCACCGTCGCGGCCGGCTCATCGCCCACGACGGCTTCCGCCGAGGCCTCGGCCAGTGGGTCACCGAACTGCAGGACGGCGGCACGGTCACCGCCACGCACGGCGTCCTGGAGATCGACGTACCGAGTGGCGCGACGGTCTGGTTCAAGCAGCGGCTCGAAGGGCCCTACGTCATCGAGTACACCGCCACACCGGTCGCCGAGGGCGGCGTCAACGACCGGGTCTCCGACCTCAACAACTTCTGGAACGCCGTCGACGTCCGTTCCCCGGACGACCTCTTCGCCACGCCCCGGGGCGGTGCCCTGGCCGAATACGACTACCTGAAGACGTACTACGTCGGATACGGCGCCAACACCAACACGACCACGCGGCTGCGCCGGTACGTGGGGGAGCCGGGCGTCCGCCCGCTCGTCTACGACTACACGGAGCCGCTGCTCACGGCCAACGAGCCGAACCGTGTCCGGATCGTCTCGGACGGCTCCACGGTCCGCTGGTGGAACAACGGACGGCTCGTTTTCGACTACGGCGACCCGGAGCCGTACACGAGCGGGCACTTCGCGTTCCGGACCACATGGAGCCACTTCCGGATCGAGGGCTTCCAGGTGTGGCGGCTGTTCAACCACTCCTGAAAGAGCCTTATTCCGGGTTCGGTCACACTTTACGAGTGGCTTATCTCACCACCCGTCAACCCCTTCCTACGGTCGCGTAGCTCACATCGAACGGTGAATCATGGGCCGATGTGGCAGACGATTCGAAGAGTGACAACAGATCAGTGATCGGGTCGTACGTGGCGGTGGGGGACAGCTTCACCGAAGGCGTCGGCGACCCCGGCCCCGACGGGGCCTTCGTCGGGTGGGCCGACCGGTTCGCGGTGCTCCTCGCCGACCGGCGGCCCGAAGGCTCCTTCACCTACACCAATCTCGCCGTACGCGGAAAGCTGCTCGACCAGATCATCGAGGACCAGCTCCGGGACGCCAAGGAACTCGCCCCAGACCTGGTCTCCTTCTGCGCGGGCGGCAACGACATCATCCGGCCAGGCACCGACCCCGACGAGGTCGCCGAGCGCTTCGAGCGCGCGGTCGCCGACCTCACCTCCGTCGTCGGCACCGTCATGGTGACGACCGGCTTCGACACCCGTACCGTCCCCGTGCTGAAGCATCTGCGCGGCAAGATCGCCACGTACAACGGGCACGTAAGGGCCATCGCGGACCGGTACGGCTGTCCGGTCCTCGACCTGTGGTCCCTGAAGACGATCCAGGACCGCCGCGCCTGGGACGGTGACCGCCTGCACCTCTCGCCCGAGGGCCACACCCGGGTCGCGCTGCGCGCGGGTCAGGTCCTCGGCCTCGAAGTGCCCGCGGATCCCGACCAGCCCTGGCCTCCGCTGCCGCCCCGCGGCACGCTCGAGGTCCGGCGCGACGACATCCACTGGGCGCGCGAGTACCTCGCCCCGTGGATCGGGCGCCGACTGCGCGGGGAGTCCTCCGGTGACCACGTGGCCGCCAAGGGCAGCCTCTCGCCGGACGACATCAAGATGCGGATCGAGTCCGTGGCCTGAACGACGGGTCTCCGACGTGCCGGTGGCGTGGACGCCCCCGCCTCGACGGGGTGCCCGCCAGGCGGGCACGGGCCGA
>LRTP01000857.1 GCA_001550305.1 Streptomyces diastatochromogenes | reverse complement strand
GCCGCGCCTGCGGCCTTGAGGCGCGGCGGCTGTCGCCGGGTCGGGCCGGGCGTGCCTCGTACACGCCTCCCCAGTGGTTCGGCGGTGGGCGGAGCCGACTCGGTGGCAGTGAGCCGACAGCCGACGAGATGGTACGGCCCGGCGGCGGGCCGGCAGCAGCCGCACCGATCCGGTGGGTGGGCGGTGGGGCGGCGACGGCCGAACCGAGCCGTCCGGGCGTGTGCCCCGGGGCGCCCCTCAGCGCACCGCGGCCGTCAACGCCTCCCGCGCGAGCCCCAGTTCCCGGGCGAGCGCTTCGTCCACCCACTCCTGGGCCCGCGCCCGCGACACCGCTCCGGTGTAGGCGGTCATCTGCACGGCGAGCCCGTCGAGCAGCGCCGTCAGTCGCAGGGCGGAACCCGTGGGATCCGGGCACGTGAACTCGCCGGCCGCCACTCCCTCCGCGATCACCTCGGTGATCGCGGCCTTCCACTGCTTGTCGAGATCACGCGTGACCTCCTGAAGCGCGGGCTCGCGCAGGGCGGCCGCCCAGCCCTCGATCCACAGTCGCCAGCCCTTGGCCTGGCCGGTCGGCGCGTACCAGCGCACGGCGGCGCGCAGCCTGCGCAGCGCCGACGTACGACGGCCGAGCAGCTTGCGCAGATGGGCGAGGTCGTCCTCGGCCGCGTAGGTGAACGCGGCGGCGACCAGCTTCTCCTTGGTGGAGAAGTGGTACAGCACCAACGCGTTGCTCACCCCGAGCACCGAGGCCACGTCGGCGATCCGCACCGCCGCCACGCCCCGCGCCTCGATCTGCTCGATGGCGGCGCGCAGCAACTCCTCGCGCCGTTCCGCCACGCTCAACCGCACCCTCGCCACGCGGTCACCCTAATGCTCGACGGGGTCAGTCGACGAACTGGTAGTCAAACCGGATGCGGCCGTCCTCGTCGAGGACCAGGAACTCCCTGCCACCGCCCGTGGCCCGTCCCTCCCCGGTGTGGAAGGACTCCCAGCGGAACGTGATGACGTCCCGCAGCTGTTGGGCGGGTTCCTGGATCCGGAAGACATAGGTCCCCGGGGCGACGAATTCGTCGTGGGCGCGGGTCACGCGCGTGTGCAGTTCGTCGTGGCCACGGGCCTCCAGGACGGCGGTGGTGAAGCCGAGGTCCACCGCCGTGTCCCGCATCTGCTGGGGCGGCTGGAGGACGTGCAGACCGTCCTGAGCCCAGAGTTCGTCCACGGTCTTGCGGCGGATCTCGGGATCGGGCTCGTTCCAGACGCCGATGTAGCGCTCGATCAGGTCCTGCGGGTCGATGGTGGGCATGGATACTCCCGTGACGAGTCGGACTTCGTGTGGGGAGGGGCGGTCACTCGCGCTCACGCGCCCTCGCTCCACCGACTCTGCTGTCACCGGCCCCGCGCCTCAATTCCCCAGGGGGAATGACGGCAGGGCCGCGAGACGGGTGCCCGTCAGCGGTACCAGCCGAACCGCTCCGCGATCACCGGCAGCCGGTCGGCGACGATGGCGTGCGCCGCGGCCCGCGGTGTCGTCCCGTCGGCCTCCGCGCGGGCCAGCATCCGGTCGATGAGGTCGCGCATGGAACGCCGGGTGTACGCGAACGCCTCGTCCGCGTCCGCGCCGATGTCGCCGAAGAGCGTCCACCACCACCAGGCGTTCGTCCCGGAGTTGACCACGACGTCCGGCAGCACGACGACCCCGCGCGCGGCCAGCAGCTCCTCCGCCTCGGGCAGTACGGGCATGTTGGCCGCCTCGACGATCCAGCGGGCGCCGATCTGCCGCTGGTTCTCGGTGTCGATGGCGTACGAGACCGCCGCGGGAACCAGTACCTCCGCGTCCATGGACAGCCAGGCGTCGCCGGGGAGTTCCTGGTCGGCCGGGCGCAGCGCGCCGCGGTCGACCGTCCCGTAGGCGTCCCGCGCCGAGAGCAGCGCGTCGATGTCCAGCCCGTCCGGGTTCGCGATCGTGCCCTTGACGTCCGCGACGGCCACGATGGCGAGGCCCGCGCGGGAGAGGAAGCGGGCCGTGGCTCCGCCCATGGTGCCCAGGCCCTGCACGGCCACCCGCGTCCCCGCGTGTGCCACCCCGGCCCGGTCCAGGGCCGCGAGCACCGACTCGGCGACACCGCAGCCACCGACCAGTTCGTCGAGCCCGATCCCGTCCACGTCGACCGCGAAGGCGTCCGCGAGCCGCCGACGGGCCGCCGTCTCGTCGTCGAGCAGCGGGTACACGGCCTGGATGGACGAGACGAGCCCCGCCTCCTCGGCGGCCCGGTCGACCAGGTCCTGGGTGAGCCCGAGGTCCTCACCCGTGGTCCAGAAGGTCTCGATGTAGGGGCGCATGGCGCGCAGGTAACGCACCAGCAGGCCGTACGCCGCCGGGTTCTGGGGATCGCAGTCGATGCCGCCCTTGGCGCCGCCCAGCGGGATGTAGCGGCCCTCGGGGTTGTAGTGCAGGGCCTCCTTCATCGTCATCCCGCGGGCGAGCCCGGCGACCTCGTCCAGGGTGCAGCCGGCGCGCATCCGCAGGCCGCCGCTGGAGACGCCCCGGACGAGCCGGTCGACCACGAGATAGCCCGGTCTGCCCGTGACGTGGTCGGTCCAGGTGAGCGTGATCAGAGGCGCGGTCGAAGGCGGGGCGAGGGGCGCGGCCGACGGTGCGGTCGGGGGCGTGGTCATGGGGTCTCCTCGGGGACGGCGATCAGGGTGGGACCAGGCGTGCGCAGCGCCTCGGTGAGGGCGAGGGCCAGCTCGTCGGGGTGGCACACGCGTGTGCCCTGTCCTCCGTAGGCGCGGGCCAGGGCGGGCAGATCGACCGGAGCGAGGTCCACCGCGGTCGGGCGGTCGCCACGGGCGGCCATCTCGTCGCGGATCTCTCCGTAGCCACCGTTGTCGAACACCACGACGGGCAGCGGGAGTCGCAGCTGAGCGGCGGTCGCCAGTTCCTGCACCGTGAACTGGAGGCCGCCGTCCCCGCTCAGCGCCACCACCTGGCGCTCCGGGCACGCCACCTTGGCGCCGAGCGCCGCGGGCAGCGCGTAGCCGAGCGTGCCGAAGCCGGTCGGGTGAAGATAGCGTCCCGACGGGCCCAGCGGGAGATGCGGCAGCGCGCCGTAGTAGCAGCACTGCGCACTGTCCGAGGTGATGACCGCGTCGTCGGCCAGGACGGCGCGGATCGCCCGTAGGTACGGGATCCAGCGCGCGTCGCGCGCGGCACTCCCGGCGTACCGCGCGTCCCGCACCACGGCGACCTCGTCGACGTCGATGCCGCTTCGTGGGTCGGGGATGTCGTGTCGCACGCGCGCGTGGAGGCCCATGTCCGACAACAGTCCCTCCAGGGAGGCCCGCGCGTCGCCGACGAGCGCGATGTCCGTGGGCAGCCCGGAGTGCATCTGGTCCGGGTCGAGGTCGGCCCGCACGAGCGTGCCCCCGAGGGCGGTCGGCGGCGACCAGAAATCGGACTCGGCCAGCTCCGTGCCCACGGCGAGGACGACATCGCGACCCGCCAGCCACTTCTGCACCGACTCAGTGTGCAGCGAGACGCCGAGCGAGAGCGGATGCCGCTCGGGTACGACGCCCTTGCCGTTGGCGGTCGTCACGACGGGCGCGCCGCACGCCTCCGCGAGAGCGAGACAGGCGGTCGCGGCGCCGCGCGCGCCACCGCCGAGCA
>LRTP01000856.1 GCA_001550305.1 Streptomyces diastatochromogenes | reverse complement strand
GAACGCATCGGCGCCCTGCGCCGCGGCAGCGCCCGTACCGAGGCCGACCTGCGCGCCGTCGTCGAGGGCCTGCGCCGGGGCGAGAGCCCTCCCACGCCCAAGCCGCGCCAACGGCCCAAGCCGGACGCCGACGAGTTCGAGCTGCTCGCCGCCGACCTCTCCCGCGCGCACGACGGCGCCGTCACCGCCGTCGTGCAGGCGGCCCAACTCTCCAGCCAGGCGGGCAGCGAGCAGAAGGTCGAGGTCTTCGTCAATCTCGCGCGGCGGCTTCAGTCCCTCGTGCACCGCGAGATCTCGATCCTCGACGAGCTGGAGAACGAGATCGAGGACCCGGACCTGCTGAAGGGCCTCTTCCACGTCGACCACCTCGCCACCCGCATCCGCCGGCACGCCGAGAACCTCGCCGTGCTCGGCGGCGCCGTCTCGCGCCGCCAGTGGAGCAACCCCGTCTCCATGACCGAGGTGCTGCGGTCCGCGATCGCCGAGGTCGAGCAGTACTCGCGGGTCAAACTGGTGCCCCCGATCGACGGCACCCTGCGCGGGCACGCCGTCGCCGACGTCATCCACCTGCTGGCCGAACTCGTCGAGAACGCCACGGTGTTCTCCGCCCCGCACACCCAAGTCCTGCTGCGCGTCAACCTCGTCACCTCCGGCCTCGCGGTCGAGGTCGAGGACCGGGGCCTGGGCATGCCCCTGGGCGAACAGAACAAGATGAACGCGCTGCTCACCGACCCCGATCAGGTGAATGTGGCCAGCCTCCTCCAGGACGGCCGGATCGGTCTGTTCGTGGTGTCCCAGCTCGCCCGGCGGCACGGCATCCATGTACGGCTCCAGACCAACATCTACGGCGGTGTCCAGGCCGTACTCGTCGTACCGCAGGCGCTGTTGGGTGCGCCGCCGGGCGCCATCGGCGACGTATCGCAAGCACAGTCCCAGCAGTCCCAGCAGACACAGCAGCTCAAGGCCGGCGGCCCGCGTCCGCCCGCCGGACCACAGGCGGGGCCGACCGCGCCCGTGTCGTCCGCCGGCACGACGGTGGCCTCCGTGCCGCGACAGGGACAGCGGGACCAGATGCGGC
>LRTP01000855.1 GCA_001550305.1 Streptomyces diastatochromogenes | reverse complement strand
CGACCCCGCCGAGCCCCGGCCCGGTGCCGCCCGGCCCGAGCCCGGTGCCGCCGGGCCCCGAGCCGGTACCGAACCCCGAACCGGGACCCCCGCTCACGTAAGCAGCCGGGTGAACGGGTGAACGGCAGAGGCCGTCACGCCCCGGGTTCCAGGGAGGTGACGGCCTCGGTGGCGCGGAATACCCGTACGCCGTGTACCCGTACGCCGTGTACCCGTACCTCTGGTACCCCTACGTCTGCCTACGCCTCGACCTCCGACCGGTCGCCGCCCCACAGCGTGTGGAACGAGCCCTCCCGGTCGACGCGCCGGTAGGTGTGCGCCCCGAAGAAGTCCCGCTGCCCCTGCGTCAGGGCGGCGGGCAGCCGGTCGGCGCGCAGCGCGTCGTAGTAGGCGAGGGCCGCGGAGAAACCGGGTGCGGGCACGCCCTGGCGGGTGGCGGCCACCAGGACCTCACGCCAGTCGTCCTGCGCCGCCGCGATTTCCTGCGCGAACGTCTCGTCGGACAGCAGGCTCGGCAGATCGGGCCGGGCGTCGTACGCGGCGCGGATCCGGTCCAGGAACGCCGCCCGGATGATGCAGCCGCCGCGCCAGATCGCGGAGACGGCGCCGAGGTCGATGTCCCAGTCGTACTGGTCGCTGCCCGCGCTGATCTCGTGGAAGCCCTGCGTGTAGGACACGATCTTCGAGGCGTACAGCGCCTGCTCCACGCGGTCCGCGAAGGCCGCCGCCTCGGACTCACCGAGCGGCTTCGCCTGGGGGCCCACGAGCTCCCGGGAGGCGGCGCGCAGGTCGGCGTGTCCGGACAACGAGCGGGCGAAGACCGCCTCCGCGATGCCGGACACCGGAACGCCCAGGTCCAGCGCGATCTGCACGGTCCAGCGGCCCGTGCCCTTCTGCTCCGCGCGGTCCTGGACCACGTCGACGAACGGCTTGCCCGTCGCCGCGTCCACGTGCGACAGGACCTCCGCCGTGATCTCGATCAGGTAGGAGTCGAGCCGGCCGGTGTTCCAGGTGCGGAAGATGTCGGCGATCTGCGCGGGCGAGTACCCGGCGACATCGCGCAGCAGCTGGTAGGCCTCGCCGATCAGCTGCATGTCGGCGTACTCGATGCCGTTGTGCACCATCTTCACGAAGTGCCCGGCCCCGTCGGGACCGCAGTGGGTCACGCAGGGAGAGCCGTCCGGCGCCTTCGCGGAGATCTTCTCCAGCATAGGACCGAGCGACGCGTACGACTCCTTCGAGCCGCCCGGCATGATGCTCGGCCCGTTCAGCGCGCCCTCCTCGCCGCCGGACACGCCCGTGCCGACGAAGTGGATGCCCTGGCCCCGCAGGTCGCGCTCCCGGCGCCGGGTGTCCTCGAAGTGCGCGTTGCCACCGTCGATGATCATGTCGCCGGGCTCGAGGAGCGGGGCGAACTCCTGAATCACCGCGTCGGTCGGCTCACCGGCCTTCACCATGATCATCAGGCGTCGCGGTCGCTCCAGCGCCTCGACGAACTCCTTCGCGGTCTCCGTCGCCACGAAGTCGCCCTCGTGGCCGAAGTCCGCCACCAGCGCGTGCGTCCGGGCCGCGGTCCTGTTGTGCAGGGCGACCGTGTAGCCGTTGCGGGCGAAGTTACGGGCGAGATTGCGCCCCATGACCGCGAGACCCGTGACGCCGATCTGGGCTGAGTTGCTCATGCGGTTGGCTCCTAAGAGATCCGGTGAGAGGTCCTGGTATTGGTCGGTATGAGTCGGTATCGCCGCTGCCGGTGATCCTGTCGTTCCCGTTCATCAGTACTCCTCCGGCCATCCTGACGTGTCTCAGACGTGTACGCAGAAGAACGACCCGCTGCCTCCCCGAGCGAGGGAGCGGCGCCCGGGGCGCGCAGCACGGCCGATTGCGCTCTTGTCATGGCCTGTTCGCAGCGCTTACTTTTGCCGCTCCTGACGCATGTCGAGGGGGCTCCCACATGGCCGTACGCGGCCGGCACCGCCGGTATCAGCCGAACAGGATCAACCGCGCCTCACTCACCGTCACGGCGGGCGGCGCCGGAATGGCACTCCCGCTGATCGGCACCGGCGTCGCACACGCGGCCGACGTGGACACCTGGAACAAGGTCGCCGCCTGCGAGTCCACCGACAACTGGAGCATCAACACCGGCAACGGCTACTACGGCGGGCTGCAGTTCACCCGGTCCACCTGGGAGGCGTACGGGGGGCAGGTCTACGCCCCGCGCGCGGATCAGGCCACCAAGGACCAGCAGATCGCCATCGCCGAGAAGGTGCTCAAGGGCCAGGGACCCGGTGCCTGGCCGGTCTGCTCGGTGCGCGCCGGTCTCACCCGGGGCGGGGACACCCCCGACGTCACCCCGGCCGCCGAGCGGACCGGCACCAGGTCCGCTACCTCGCCCCAGACCACCAAGCGCTCCGTGCGCGACGTCCAGCCGCAGACCACACCCCAGTCGCGGGCCGGCACCGCAGAGATGTACACCGTCGTCCACGGCGACACGCTCTCCGGCATCGCGGGATCCCGCCACGTCCAGGGCGGTTGGCAGCGGTTGTACGAAGCGAACCGCAGCACCGTCGGCTCCGACCCGGACCTGATCCTCCCGGGCCAGCGGCTGAACCTGCGGGGCAAGGGCCAGCCCCCGGCGCACATCGAGAGCCCCTCGTCCGCGTCGAAGAAGCAGAAGACCCCCGACAAGCCGTCCACGCACAAGACGTCCCCGCACCAGCCGTCCTCGCACAACACGTCCTCGGACACCGCCAAGAAGACCGACACGCTCGTCGCCCCCGTGCACGCCGCGACCGGCACGCCGTACCGCGCCGCCGGTGCCTCCTGGTCGAAGGGCTACCACACGGGCGTCGACTTTCCGGTGCCCACCGGCACCTCCGTGAAGGCGGTCGCCGCGGGGCAGGTCGTCAGCGCGGGCTGGGGCGGCTCGTTCGGCTACCAGGTGGTGATCCGGCACGCCGACGGCCGCTACACCCAGTACGCCCATCTCTCGGCGATCTCGGTGAAGGACGGGCAGAGCGTGGTGGGCGGCCAGCGCATCGGCCGCTCCGGTTCCACGGGCAACAGCACGGGCCCGCATCTGCACTTCGAGGTGCGGACGGGGCCCGGTTTCGGCACGGACGTCGACCCGGTCGCCTACCTGAGGGCGGGCGGCGTCAGGATCTGACGCGCGTGCGGTGGTGGTGGTCCAGCAGCGGCGTCGCCACTACGTAGGGCCCGCACAGGGGGCCGAAATAGGCCGGCACGGGCGGCGCGTCCTCCTCGGACGACTCGGGTGAGTCGGCCGGGTCGGGCGCGCTCTCCGCGGCCCCCACCATCGCCGGAGCCGGTACGAGGGCATCCTCGCCGCGATCCCCGCCGAGTCCGTTCCCGAGCGCGGCTCCGAATCCGTTTGCGAGCCCGGCGTCGAACGCCTCCCCGAGCCCAGCTCCGAGGCCGCTTCCGAGCCCGGCGTCGAGGCCGCTTCCGAGCCCGGGGTCGAATCCGTTCCCGAGCCCGGCGTCGAGTGCGTTCCCGAGCCCCGTGTCGAATTCGTCTCCGAGCTTGGCGTCGAACGACTCCCCGAGCCCCGCGTCGAACCCCTCCCCGAACCCCGCGCCGAACGCCTCTCCGTGGCCCGTGGCCGGCTCGTGCTCGGGGTCCGGTCCCGTGGACTGCTCGGGCAGCGCCGCGAGCAGCAGCGCCTCCAACGCGGAGTCCGACGTGGCCGCTTCCGGCGCGGGCTCGGTCTCCACGACGGCGGATGCGGCGACCTCCGCGGTGTTCCGCGCACTGCCGATCTGCTCGGTCGTGAGCAGGATCAGCCCGCCCGCCGCCACGACTCCGCAGGCCAGCGCGAGCACGGTGCCCGTCTCGCCGTAGCGGAAGGTCTCGCCGAACATCGTGATGCCGACGGCGGCCGCCACGACGGGGTTGACGACCGTCAGCGTGGCCAGCGGCGCTGCGAGACCGCCGCCCCGGTACGAGGCCTGCGACAGCAGCATCCCGGCCGTCGCGAAGACGCCTATGAGGACGAGGCTCGGCAGGTCGGAGAGCGAGACCTGGTGCGACCAGTCCACCGCGACGGTCTTGGTGAACACCGAGGACATGCTGAAGGCTATGCCGGACCCCACCGCGAGCATCACGCTGCGCACGGCCGGGTGCCGGTGCGCGGCGCGGCCCGCCACCATGAAGGCCGCCACCGCGCCGCCCGACACCACGGCCAGCACCGCGATCTGGGTGTCACTCAGGGACTGCGAGTCGGCCGAGCCGACCAGGGCGAGCAGGACCGCGAGGCCCACCGTGGCCATGATCGCGCCACGCCAGGCGGTCGCCCCGGCCTTGCGGCCGACGAAGACGGCCGCCATGGGGAGCGCGAACACGATGGTCAGCGCGCCCAGCGGCTGCACCAGGCTCAGCGGGCCGTAGGCGAGCGCCACCACGTGCAGCACCCCGCCGACGCCGCTCAGGGCGACCGCCGCCCACCAGCCGGGGCGGCGCAACGGCGCGTACGTCTGGTCGGGAGAGGTCAGGGCGACCTGCTCCTGGACGATCGCGCCGCCCGCGTACGCAACGGCGGAGACGAACGAGAGCAGGACGGACAGCGCGAGCGCGCTCATGAGTCCCTCCTCTGCGTGCGGCGGGGACGCTGTGCCCGGCGCGGCGAACGATCGGCCTTCATACCCACTACGATGCCTCGCGCATCCGTTCACGTCGTCGTACCTGAGCAGGCAATGAGTAGTACTGCCGATGGAGTACGACTCGCCCCATGTCCTCCCCTGGGTGGGCGACATGAGAGGGAGACCCTCCGGTGAGAACCCCTAGGGGGCTTGGTACTACTGCTGTTCGTGGAACTCGACCCGGAACTCGTGGCGCTCGGCTCGCTCGGCGGCTTCTTCGTACTACGCACCGGCGTACCGCCGCGTGCCCCGCTGCCGACGCTCGCACAGGCGTACGCGTCTCCCCGAGACGATGATCCCAGAGATGTCTGGTCGGATCCTCTGAATTTTCGGGTTCGGAAAGTCGCGGCGAGTCTGCGGGCGCCCGAGCCCCGGATCGCGGTCTCGGTGGCGCAGCAGGGCCTCGCGGCCCGTCTGTGGTCGGTCTCGCTCGGCGCCGCCGCGCTGTACGGGCAGCTGCCGGACCTCGACCCGGGGCTGCTGCGGTGGGATCCGGACGGCAGCGCTCCGGACGACCTGTGGCTGTCCGAGGTACGCGCCCTGCCGGTGGCGGCGATCGGAGAGGTCGTACGGGACGGCCACCTCGCCCCGCTGGCGGCGGCTCTGCGCACCCGACACCGCATGTCGGAGGGCCTGTTGTGGGGGAACGCGGGCTCGGCGCTCGCGGGTGCCTGGCGCCAGCTGCACCGCTGGGCCGAGGCCAACGGCCGTACGGACGTGGCCGATCGGGCCCGCGCCCTCGCCGCCGACCTGTTCACGCATCCCGACCTGTCCGCGACCGTCGACCCCCGTACCCTGCGCCGCCGCAGCTGCTGCCTCTACTACCGGCTCCCCGGCGGCGGCCTCTGCGGCGACTGCTGCTTCGACCGCCCGCCGGGCCGGACGCGGGGCGGGACTCCGGGCCGCCGCTGAGCATCGCGGTCTTCCCCAAGCGTCCCTTCTGGGTGACCATGAAAGGCACCAGCCGGTATCCGGTACGACGGGGGGCTCTGCGTGCGAGTGGGACTGCTGACCCGGGAGTACCCGCCGGACGTGTACGGCGGCGCGGGCGTCCATGTCGAGTTCCTCGCCCGGGAGTTGCGGACCCTCACGGACCTGGACGTGCACTGCTGGGGCGAGGGCGCCGCGGGCGGCGTCGTGCGCCACCGGTCGTGGTCCTCGCTCGACGGCGCCAACGACGCGCTGCGCACCTTCTCCGTGGACCTCGCCATGGCCGCCGCCCTCGAAGGCCGCGAACTCGTCCACTCGCACACCTGGTACGCCAACCTCGCCGGCCACTTCGGCAAGCTCCTGTACGGCATCCCGCACGTCATGACCGCCCACTCCCTGGAGCCGCTGCGCCCCTGGAAGGCCGAGCAGCTCGGCGGCGGCTACGCCCTGTCCAGCTGGGCCGAGCGCACCGCCGTCGAGGCCGCCGACGCCGTCATCGCCGTCTCCGGCGCCATGCGCGAGGACATCCTCACCTGCTACCCCGCCCTGGACCCGGCCAAGGTGCGTGTCGTGCACAACGGCATCGACACCGCCCTCTACCGGCCGGACCACGGCACGGACGTCCTGGAGCGCATCGGCATCGACACCGCCCGCCCCTACGTCCTGTTCGTCGGCCGCATCACCCGCCAGAAGGGCGTGCCCCACCTGCTGCGCGCGGTACGGGACATCGACCCGGCCGTGCAGGTGGTGCTGTGCGCGGGCGCCCCCGACACCCCCGAGATCGACCAGGAGTTCCGTGACCTCTTCCAGGAACTGAGTGCCGTACGCCAGGGCCTGCACTGGATCCCGCAGATGCTGCCCCGCCCGGACGTCGTCCAACTCCTCACGCACGCGGCCGTCTTCGTCTGCCCCTCGGTGTACGAGCCGCTCGGCATCGTCAACCTGGAGGCGATGGCCTGTGGAACGGCCGTGGTGGCGTCGCGGGTCGGAGGGATTCCCGAGGTGGTCGAGGACGGCGTGACGGGTGTCCTGGTGCCGGTCGAGGAGAACTTCGAGGCGGGTCTGGCGCTCGCCCTCGACTCCGTGCTCGCCGACCCCCGGGCCGCCCGGCGGATGGGTGAGGCCGGACGGGAGCGCGCGGTGCGGGAGTTCGGATGGGACGCGGTGGCCCGGCGGACCGTCCAGCTTTACGAGGAAGTCCTCAAACCGGGGTAACCATCGGACAGGTGCAGTTCAAGCAACGGGGCCGGCCCGGCACAGCGGGCGCGGCTCGACCGGGCTCAGAGGGGCGGCGGCATGCGGCGCGGTGGACCTTCGGTACTGGGAATCGTACTTGCGGGTGGAGAGGGCAAACGGCTCATGCCCCTCACCGCGGACCGCGCGAAACCCGCGGTCACCTTCGGCGGGACGTACCGCCTGGTGGACTTCGTACTCTCCAATCTCGTCAACGCCGACATCCTGCGCATCTGCGTCCTGACGCAGTACAAGTCGCACTCCCTGGACCGCCATGTGACGACGACCTGGCGGATGTCGAGCCTGCTCGGCAACTACGTCACACCGGTCCCGGCCCAGCAGCGGCTCGGCCCGCGCTGGTACCTGGGCAGCGCGGACGCGATCCTGCAGTCCCTCAACCTCGTGCACGACGAACGACCCGACTACATCGCGGTGTTCGGCGCCGACCACGTCTACCGCATGGACCCCCGGCAGATGCTCGCCCAGCACATCGAGGGCGGCGCGGGTGTGACCGTCGCCGGGATACGGGTGCCGCGCGCCGAGTCGTCCTCCTTCGGGGTCATCAGCCCCGGCTCCGACGGGCAGACCGTGGAGGGCTTCCTGGAGAAGCCCGCCGATCCGCCGGGCCTGCCCGACGACCCCGAGTGCGTCTTCGCCTCGATGGGCAACTACATCTTCACCACCAAGGCTCTGGTGGAGGCGCTCCAGCGGGACGCCGAGGACGTGCACTCGGTGCACGACATGGGCGGATCGATACTGCCCATGCTCACCGACCGCGGCGAGGCGCAGCTCTACGACTTCAGCGACAACCACGTGCCCGGCGAGACCACCCGCGACCAGGGCTACTGGCGTGACGTGGGCACCCTCGACGCCTACTACGACGCCCACATGGACCTGATCGCCGAACGCCCCGCCTTCAACCTCTACAACCGCAGCTGGCCCATCTACACCAGTTCCGGACAGCTCTCCCCGGCGAGATTCAACGCCGGGGGCATCGCGAGCGAGTCGATCGTCAGCGCGGGCTCTCTGATCCGGGGCCAGGTCACGCGGTCCGTGCTCTCGCCGGGTGTCGTGGTCGACCCGGGAGCCGTCGTCCAGGGCTCGATCCTGCACGACAACGTCCACATAGGCCGGGGCGCGGTGGTGCGCGGCGCGGTTCTCGACAAGAACGTCGAGGTGCCGCCGGGCGCGACGATCGGCGTCAACCCCGAGCGGGACGCGGATCTCTACACGGTCTCCAAGGGCGGGGTGATCGCGTTGGGCAAGGGCCGGATCGTGCCGTAGCCGCCGCCCGTGACCGACGACGGCCCCGGTGCGTCCGTGCTCACCGGGGCCGTTGTCATGTCCCTGGACAGAAAGTGGAACCCCGTGTTGTCATGCCAACTGCTGTTGGTGACAACGTTGTTCCGTCCGAGCAAGAGCCGCGCCACCCGCCCCACGCCCATCCCGGGCCCGTCCGGCAACCGTCCTCACCACCGCCCTCACCACCGTCCCCCCATCCGTCCTCAAAGAGGAGGATCCGTGCGTTTCGGACGACTGAGAGACCGACTCGCGTTACTGCTCGCCGCGGCCCTCGGCGCCGCGGGACTCGCCTCCGTGCCCGCCGCGGCCGACGATCCCGTCGCGGTCCACGGACTGAAGGGCGACTACTACACCCAGTCCGCCCCCGGCGCCTTCGACTTCCACGAACTCAAGGCCACCGGCTTCGACCCACGACTCGACTTCGACGACCTGGAACCCCGGCTGCGCTTCACGACGGGCCAGGACAACGATGTCAGTGTCCGCTGGACCGGCAAACTCGTACCGGAGAAGAGCGGAGCCACCACCTTCTCGATCATCGGCGACAACGGTTTCCGCCTCTGGATCGACGGCAGACCCGTCATCGACCACTGGGTGGACGACTGGGATCGCGAACAGACCTCCGAGTCCATCGATCTGACGGCGGGCCACGCCTATGACTTCAAGCTCGAGTACTTCGAGCACTACGGCGGCTCCAACCTCCATCTGCGCTGGACCGAACCCGGCGGCGCCAAGGTGACGATCCCGCAGTCGGCGTTCCTGCTGCCCGACGGCTACGACTACGACGGCGCCCTCGCGACCACCGTCCAGCCGGACGGGCGCACCCTCAGGCTCGACTTCGCACGGGAGCTGTCCGCGCCCCCGGCCGCCGTCGTCGACCACCTCCAGGCCGTGATCGGCGGCGCCAAGTGGCCGCTGGGAGCGGCCGAGTTGGACCCCGCCGACCCCAGATCCCTCCTCGTCACGCTCAAGGAACCCGTCGTCGGTGACAAGACCGGCACCGCACGCGGCAACGCCGACCTGCGCTACGACGGCACGGGCGGCCTCGCCGCCGCCGGGGACGGCAAGGCGATCGGCGCCTTCTGGAGCAGCGGCCCCAACCACTCCACGTACGAACTGCGCACGAAGTGGGCCGACGAGGTCGGGCCGGACAACGCCCTGCCGGAATACCCCCGCCCCCAGCTCACGCGTGACGCCTGGCGCAACCTCAACGGGCGCTGGCAGTTCGCCGCCGCCACCGCGGGGGAGCAGCCCCCGGTCGGGAAGACGCTCGGTGAGCACATCCTGGTCCCGTACCCCGTGGAGTCCCAGCTGTCCGGCGTCGAACGCCACGAGGACCGCATGTGGTACCGCCGCACCTTCACCGTCCCGGCCGACTGGCACATCGGCTCGGGCAGGCGGCTGCTGCTCAACTTCGGTGCCGTCGACTGGCAGTCCGAGGTGTACGTCAACGGGGTCAGGGTCGCCGAACACCGGGGCGGCTACGACAAGTTCGGCGTCGACGTGACCGACGCGCTGAAGCCCGGCCGCAGCCAGGAACTGATCGTAGGTGTGTACGACCCGACCGACGCCGCGTCCGGCGAGAACCCGCCGCTCGGCAAGCAGCGCCTCGACCCCAGCGGGATCTGGTACACCCCGACCTCCGGCATCTGGCAGACGGTGTGGATGGAGCCGGTCGCCCCGGACCACGTCGACTCGCTCAAGCTCACTCCGGACGTCGCCGGCGGCCGGCTCACCGTGGAACCGAAGGGCGTGCGCGACGGGCTGCCGGTCACGGCGACGGCGTACGAGGGAGGGCGGAAGGTCGCCACCGTCACCGGCCGCACCGGACAGCCGCTGACCCTGAAGATCGCCCATCCGCACCTCTGGTCGCCGGACGACCCCTTCCTCTACGACCTCAGGGTGAGCGTCGGGCGCGACCGCGTCGGCAGTTACTTCGGGATGCGCTCGATCTCCGTCGAGAAGGTCGACGGCACCCCGCGCACCGTCCTCAACGGCAAGCCCGTCTTCATGATGGCCACGCTCGACCAGGGGTTCTGGCCCGACGGCCTGTACACGGCACCGACGGACGAGGCCCTCGCGTACGACCTGCGCATGCACAAGGAGATGGGCTTCAACGCGGTGCGCAAGCACATCAAGGTGGAGCCCGACCGCTGGTTCTACTGGGCGGACCGGCTCGGCCTGCTGGTCTGGCAGGACATGCCCGCCATGACCGCCGGGGTGAACCCGAGCGCGGCGGCCCGCGCCGAGTACGAGCGCGAGATGAAACTGATGATCGACCAGCACATCAGCAGTCCGTCGGTCGTGATGTGGGTGACCTTCAACGAGGGCTGGGGCCAGTACGACGAGGGTCGCATCGCCGACCAGGCCAAGGCCTGGGATCCGACCCGGCTCGTCAACGGCATGTCGGGGCTGAACCTGGGGGCCGACGGCGGCACCGGCGACATCATGGACGAACACGGCTATCCGAGCCCCGCGCTGCCACCGGCTCCCGACGGCAGACGCGCGCTCGTCAGCGGCGAGTACGGGGGCCTGGGGCTCGCCGTGCCCGGGCACGCCTGGTCGGTCCAGCAGTCGTACGTGGACGTGGACCCGTCGACGTACACCGACGACTACCTCGCCCGCCTCGCCGAGGTACGGGCACTCGCGTGCCGGGGGAGCAACGGCGCCGTCTACACCCAGATCTCGGACGTGGAGGGCGAGCTGAACGGGCTCCTCACCTACGACCGCAAGGTCGTGAAGCCGGACGTGGGGAGGTTGAGAGCGGCGCACGAGGCGCTGATCGCCGACGCGTCCCGGGCGACCCCCACGGGCTGCCCGGCAACCTGACGCCTCCGGTCCTTCGAGGGCCTTCGCGGTCCCTCGGGCGACCCGGCGCTTCCGGTCCTTCGCGTGGCCGCGCGTCGGCGCGCGTGCCGCGTTCGCGACGCCTATCCTGATCCGACCTCACGTGCCCCTTGTGTCCCGCCCCTTTCGCGGGGGGCGGGACTTAATCTGCTGTTAACTGAGCGTAGCTTGATCGTACTTGACCGTAATCGCCTATCGGGGTTTGACTGCTTGCTCACCCTGTCGTCGAAGCGAGAGCAAGCCTTTGACTCCTGATCTCCTCGCACCACTCGACCTGGCGTTCTGGAACATCGAGTCCGCCCAGCACCCGATGCACCTCGGCGCCCTCGGTGTCTTCTCCGCGCACTCGCCGACCGCGGGCGCGCACGCCGCCGAACTGCTCGCGGTCCGCGCGGCCGGGGTGCCCGGGCTGCGCATGCGGATCCGCGACGTCTGGCAGCCCCTCGCCTTCCCGCCCCACTTCGGGAGCGCGGCCCGGGAACCCGCGCCCGACTTCGAACCCCTCGACCACGTCCGGCTGCACGCGCCGACCGCGGACTTCCCCGCCGCCGCGGGCCGGCTCATGGAACGCCCGCTCCAGCGCGGCCGGCCCCCGTGGGAGGCGCACGTCCTGCCCGGCGAGGACGGCACCTCGTTCGCCGTGTTCTTCAAGTTCCACCACGCGCTGGCCGACGGCCTGCGGGCACTGATGCTCGCCGCCGCCCTCATGGACCCGCTGGACCTGCCCGAGCCCCGCCCGCGCCCCGCGGAGCCGCCCCGCGGACTGCTCCCGGACGTGCGCAAACTGCCCGACCTGGTCCGCGGAACCCTCTCCGACCTGGGCCGCGCCCTCGACATCGGCAGCTCCGTCGCCCGTGCCACCCTCGGTGCCCGCTCCTCGCCCGCTCTCACCTCGCAGCCCACCGGCACCCGCCGGATCGCGGGCGTCGCCCTCGACCTGGACGATGTGCACCGCGTCCGCAAGAGCGTCGGCGGCACCGTCAACGACGTCCTGATCGCCGTCGTCGCCGGCGCCCTGCGCAACTGGCTCGACGAACGCGGCGACAGCAGTGAGGGAGTCGCGCCCCGCGCCCTGATCCCCGTCTCCAGGCGCCGCCCGCGCACCGCGCATCCGCAGGGCAACCGGCTCTCCGGTTACCTGATACGGCTTCCCGTCGACGACCCGGACCCGCTCGGCCGACTCCGTTCGGTGCGTACGGCGATGGACGCCAACAAGGACGCGGGTCCCAACCGGGGAGCGGGCGCCGTCGCGCTGCTCGCCGACCATGTGCCGCCGCTCGGTCACCGCCTCGGTGGTCCCGTCGTCGGACAGGCGGCCCGCCTGCTCTTCGACATCCTGGTCACCAGCGTGCCGCTGCCCAGCCTCGGTCTGAAGCTCGGCGGCTGCCCGCTCACCGAGGTCTATCCGCTCGCCCCGCTGGCCCGCGGCCAGGCGCTGGCGGTGGCCGTGTCGACGTACCGCGGGCGGGTCCACTACGGGCTCGTCGCCGACGCACAGGCCGTGCCGGACCTGAACCGGCTGGCTCGCGCGCTGACCGAGGAGGTGGAGACGCTGATCATCGCCTGCGGCCCCTGAAACGGCCCGCGGGGACCGTTGATCATCTCGGGTTTGGCGCCTTGCCCCCTTGCTCCGTAAAATTCCGCCTTCGAAAGCGAGCGCGGTTCGAGCGCGGCGCGAGACCCGAGGAACGGCACACGCGATGACGGTGACAGAGGACGGCCAGGCGGCTCTCGCCGTGGACACGGCTGAGGACGACCGGGCGGCTTTCGCCGTGGACGGGGAGGCGGTCTCCTACGGGCCGGGCATCGATCCGGAGCGGCTGGCCGTCTGCCTCAGCGTGCTCGACGAGCTCGACAAGATCGAGGTCGACCACCCGGACGCCATCGCCGTGCGCCGCGCCACCGCGGGCATCTACCGGACGGTCAAGCAGCGCCGCCGCCAGGAGCGCAGGGCAGCCAAGACCGCCCACGACAAGGCCGTCACCGAGTCCACCGCGACCGGTTCCGCCCAGCGCATCGACGACGAGACCGAGGGCATCCTGCCCTCGTCCGTCACCGACGCCGGCGAGATCGCGGGGATACTCCAGCGCCCGCGCTCCTGCTACATCTGCAAGAAGCGGTACGTCGAGGTCGACTACTTCTACCACCAGCTCTGCCAGGACTGCGCCGCCGAGAACCGCGCCCGCCGCGACGCCCGCGCCGACCTCACCGGCAAGCGCGCGCTGCTCACCGGCGGCCGCGCCAAGATCGGCATGTACATCGCGCTGCGGCTGCTGCGCGACGGCGCGCACACCACCATCACCACGCGCTTCCCGAACGACGCGATCCGGCGCTTCAAGGCCATGCCCGACAGCGACGAGTGGATCGGCCGCCTGAAGATCGTCGGCATCGACCTGCGCGACCCGGCGCAGGTCGTGGCCCTGGCCGACTCGGTCGCCGCCGAGGGTCCGCTGGACATCCTGATCAACAACGCGGCCCAGACCGTTCGCCGTTCCCCGGGCGCCTACAGCGAGCTGCTCGCCGCCGAGTCCGGCCCGCTGCCCGCCGGTGAGCTGCCGCCCGCCGAGGTCATCGGCACCTTCGGCTCCGGCGCGGTCGCCGCGCTCCC
>LRTP01000854.1 GCA_001550305.1 Streptomyces diastatochromogenes | reverse complement strand
TCGTCGCCGTCGCGGCGGCCGCACCCCGGGCCTTCGTCGCCTCGGCCTCCGCGTTGGCGGCCGTCTTGACCCGGTTCGCCTCCGCCGCGGCCGCGAGCTCGGTCTCCTTGGCCTTGGCCTCGGCCGCCGAGATACGCGCGTCACGCTCGGCCTCGGCACGGGCCCGCGTCTCGTACGCCTGGGCGTCCGCCGGCTTGCGGACGTCCGCCTGGAGCTGCTGCTCACGACGGAGGGCGTCGAGCTCGGCGATCCGGGTCTCCTGCACGACGACGTCCTGCCGGGCCGCGGCGTCCGCGAGCGGTCCTGCCTGCCGCGCCTTCGCCGCCGCCTTGTCGCGCTCGGCCTGGTAGCCGGCCTGGAGGATCTCGCTGTCCCGGGTCGCCTCCGACATCCGGGCCGCGGCCTTCTGTTCGGCCTCGGTGGCGAGACGATTCGCCTCCGCCTGCGCGATGCGCGCGTCCCGCTGTACGGCGGCGGCGTGCGGCATCGCGAGGTTCTTGATGTACCCGGTCGGGTCCTCGATCTCGTGGATCTGGAGCGAGTCGACGATCAGACCGAGCTTCTCCATCTCCGTACCGCACGCGGCCCGGGTCTGGCCGGTCAGCTTCTCCCGGTCGCGGATCATGTCCTCGACGGTCAACCCGCCGACGATGGACCGCAGATGACCGGCGAACACGTTGTGCACCCGCTCCGACATCATCTTCTGCTGGTCGAGGAAACGACGCCCCGCGTTGGCGATCGACACGAAGTCGTCGCCCACCTTGAAGATGACCACGCCCCGCACCTTCAGCGGAATGCCCTGGGTGGTCACGCAGTCCACGTGCAGCTCGGTCTCGTTGAGGTCGAGCGAGATCTTCCGCACCGCCTGCACACCCGGCAGCACCAGCGTGCCGCGCCCCGTCACGATACGGAATCCCATGCCCTCTTCAAGGCCTTCGGTCCGATGCTTCGAACCGGAGATGATCAGTGCTTCGTTGGGCTCCGCGACACGCCACATGAGCTTGAAGACCACAACGATGAAGATCAGTGCGAGGACAACCGCCCCCGCCACGACGCCGACAACCATCGGCATACGCCCCCTTTGGATGGTGCCCTATCGGCACCGAACGAAGGGAGTGTGCTCCTGTGCAAGACCGGGGTACAGACGCTGACGGATCCTTGTTGCAATCTTGACGCACACCGCTCTCACCTGGGGCGGAGCGTGCACGGACGAGCCGTCAACTGTCGTACGCGGCCGATACGTACACCGTGCGCGGCGGCAGGTACTCGACCACCATCACCACCGTGCCGCGCTCGATCCGCTCCTTAGAGGCTGCCGGGTACGCGAGGAAATGCTCGGCGCCGCCGCGGACCCGGACGATCACCTCACCGACGAGCCCGGGTCCGACCGTGCCGGTGACCCGCCCCATCAACCCGACCATCGACGCATCGTCCATGGGCCCAGCGTACGGCCGGAATCCCCTGGTCAGTGCCTTCGCGGCGAACTCGGTCGCGGCACGCGCCCCGAACCCGCCCACCGGCACGTCCGGTCAACTCGTCTACACCGCGGGGGAGTCCGCGGGCGCCCCGTGCGGCGGCCAGTGTTCGTGCCAGCGCTGGTCGGCCTCCAACTGGGCGGCCAGGGAGACGAGCAGCGGTTCGCTGTTCGCCGGACCGAGGAGCTGGGCGCCGACCGGCAGGCCGCCGTCGACGAACCCCGCGGGGACGTTCACCCCCGGCCAGCCCAGGATGTTCCACGGCCAGGCGTAGGGGCAGGCGGCGATCATGGCCCGGTCGGTGCCGAACCCGTTCAGGTTCATCATCGAGCCGATGCGCGGCGGGGGAGCGGCCGTGGTCGGCGCGAGCAGGACGTCGTACGTGTCGAAGAGCGCGCCGATCCGCCGGTGCAGCGTCGCTTCGGCGCGCCGGGCCACGCGCAGGGGCGCACCGCCGAG
>LRTP01000853.1 GCA_001550305.1 Streptomyces diastatochromogenes | reverse complement strand
GCCGCCGAGCCGACGGACGAGCCACCCGGAGTGTGCTCGGCGTGCCAGGGGTTGCGGGTGGCGCCGAAGGCGGGCCCCTCGGTGAACGGCCACTGGCCGAGCTCGCAGGTGTTGGTCTTGCCGATGACGATCGCGCCGGCCGCGCGCAGCCGCCGTACCGCCTCCCCGTCCTCGGCCTCGGGCGGGAACACACCCCGGCAGCCGAACGCGGTCGGCTCGCCCGCCACGTCCATGTCGTCCTTCACCGCCACCGGCACACCGAGCAGCGGCCTGCGCACTCCGGCGGCGAGTTCCCTGTCCGCCGCGTCGGCCTCGGCGAACGCCGCTTCGGCGCGCACCACCCGGAAGGCGTTCAGGGAGTGCTGCGTCGCCTCGATACGGGTCAGCGCACGCTCGACCAGCTCGCGTGCGCTCACCTCCCCGTGGGCGAGGGCGCGCGCACACTCCGCCAGACCTGCGGCACGGTCGTGAGTCATACGTGACCACCTCCGGAGCACGTCGTCTACCGCACGGTAACGGCACTACGGGCCATCCCGCACGAGATGCGGAAGTTCCCTCGCGGAAGCGGGTGTTCCGGCATGCCGGGCCCACGAGGTTCCCCCGGCGCGAAGGAACGCCCGGGGTTTCTGCAAGGATGCGAGACGTCATGGTGCAGATACCGAAGCAGCCCGTCCCGCCGACGCCCGCACAACGCCCCGTGCCGACGAGTGCCGATGTGGCGCGCCTGGCGGGCGTCTCCCGGGCCACCGTCTCGTACGTACTGAACAACACCAGCGCCGTCCGGATCAGCGAGCCCACCCGCCGCCGCGTCCACGAGGCGGCCAAGGAACTCGGGTACGTTCCGCACGCCGCCGCCCGTTCCCTGCGCGCCGGACACAGCCGTATGGTCCTGATGCCCACGCCGAGCGTGCCCGTGGGACCGCTCTACAGCCAGTTCCTCAACGAACTTCAGTGGGCGCTGGGCCGTCTGGATTACACGGTCGTGCAGTACGGCAGTGTCGGCCTGCACGGCGACGAGGCCGCGCGCGCCTGGGCGGAGCTGCGACCGGTCGCCGTGCTGGTGCCCGGCAGCGGCCTCGGCCCGCA
>LRTP01000852.1 GCA_001550305.1 Streptomyces diastatochromogenes | reverse complement strand
TCGCGTCGCCTGCGCTGCCGCACAGCCGTCGCCGGAGGCGCCCGCGGCGCGCACCCTCAGTCGGGCAGGGCGAAGCCCAGAGCGGCGGCGGCCTCCGCAGGAGTCGGCTGCATCCAGCGCTCCGCCATCGCCTGGTTGGAGGACAGCGAGCGCAACTCGGCACGGTCGAGGTAGAGCACGCCGTCCAGATGATCCGTCTCGTGCTGGACGATCCGCGCGGGCCACCCCGTGAACACCTCGTCGATCGCCCGGCCCCGCTCGTCCAGAGCCGTCAGCCGCACCTCGGCGTGCCGGGCCACCACGGCCTGCCACCCCGGCACGCTCAGACACCCCTCGAAGAACACGGCCCGCCCCGCGCCCACCCCCTCGTACGACGGATTCACCAGCGCCCGGAACGGCTGCGGCACCCGCCCGCGCGCCACCCGCACCTCCTCGGAGACCGGCGCCGGATCCTCGATGACCGCGATCCGCAGGGGCACGCCGACCTGCGGTGCCGCGAGGCCGACGCCCGGCGCCGCGTGCATGGTGGCGCGCAGGGCGGCGACGAAGCGGGTCAGGAGACCCGGGTCGAGCTGGCCGGCGAAGGGCTCGGCGGGGCGGCGCAGCACCGGGTCCCCGGCGGCGACGATGGGCAACGGGCCTTCATGGTCGAGGAGTTCCTCGACCAGCTCGCTCAGGGGGCGGGAGGCGCTGGGGTCACGTTCGGATGCCATCGCGCCAGGATGCCAAGACCGATCGCGCCAAGCGAGGCGGCGCCAGGGGCGTCTGCCGGGTCCGCATGCGCCGGTACGTGTGACTCAGACCACAGGGCGCCCCGGGAACTCGACGCCTCCGCGCCCCGACTTCTGGACCACCACGGACCACTCCGGGCCAAGAGTCCAACTCCCCGGCCCACGACCCGAGTCCATCCCTGTCCCGTCCGCGTACCCGTCCTGTCCCCGTCCCCGTCCCTGCCCCGTCCTTGTCCCACTCCTGTCCCCGCTTCTGTCCGCATTCCCATCACCGTCCGACCGGAGAAGCCCGCCCATGTCCACCGCTCCCACGACCACGACGGACGAGTCCCCCAAACCCGTCGCCCCGACCCCCACCAGAAGGGCGGCCCTGCGCCCCCTGATCCTGCGCCTGCACTTCTACGCGGGCATACTCGTCGCCCCGTTCCTGCTGGTCGCGGCCCTGACCGGCTTCCTGTACGCCGCCTCGTACCAGGCCGAGAAGATCGTGTACGCGCATGAGCTGACCGTCCCGGTCGGCGGCGGCAAGCTGCCGCTGTCCGAGCAGGTGGCCGCCGCCCGCAAGGCCCACCCGCAGGGCGCGGTCTCCGCCGTACGACCGTCGCCTGAGGCGGACGCGACGACCAGGGTGCTGCTCTCCGGCGTCCCCGGCGTCGGCGAGGGACACACGCTCGCGGTGTTCGTGGACCCGTACACGGCGAAGGTGCGCGGATCGCTGGAGCAGTACGGCGCCACCGGCGCGCTCCCGCTGCGCACCTGGATCGACGAGCTCCACCGTGACCTGCACCTCGGCGAGAACGGCCGGCTCTACAGCGAACTCGCCGCGAGCTGGCTGTGGGTCATCGCAGCCGGCGGGCTGGTGCTGTGGTTCGGCCGGCGGCGAGCCCAGCGCAAGGTGCGGGGCACGTCAGGGCGCCGTCGCACCCTCGGGCTGCACGGCACCGTCGGTGTGTGGGCGGCGGCCGGGTTCTTCTTCCTGTCGGCGACCGGACTCACCTGGTCGACCTACGCCGGCGCCAACATCGACGAACTCAGGACCTCGCTCGGCCAGGCGACCCCCTCGGTGTCCGCGTCGGTGGCGGCCGGCGGCGAGCACGCGGGCCACACCGGCACGGGGTCCGGCGGCACCACGGCCTCGACCACGCCCCAGGACCTCGACAAGATCCTCGCGGCCGCCCGCGCCGAGGGCCTCGGCGACCCCGTCGAGATCGTCGTACCCGCCGACGCCTCCACCGCGTACGTGGTCAAGCAGGTCCAGCGCAGCTGGCCCGAGAAGCAGGACTCCGTCGCCGTGGACCCGACGACGGGCAAGGTCACCGACGAACTCCACTTCGCCGACTACCCGCTGCTCGCCAAACTGACGCGCTGGGGCATCGACGCCCACAGCGGCGTCCTCTTCGGCCTCGTCAACCAGATCGCCCTGATGGCGCTCGCCCTCTGCCTGGTCCTGCTGATCGTGTGGGGCTACCGCATGTGGTGGCAGCGCGGCCGTGCCTCCGCGTTCGGCCGCCCCATTCCGCGCGGCGCCTGGCAGCAGGTCCCGCCGCAGATCCTCGTCCCGCTCATGGCGGCCGTCGCCGTGCTCGGCTACTTCGTCCCGCTGCTCGGCATCCCGCTCGCGGTGTTCGTCGCCGTGGACGTCGTCCTCGGCGAGATCGCGTACCGCCGTGGCAAGCGCACCCAGGGAGGCCAGGTAGCGTGATCGGGTAGGGGAACGCCGGAGGGAGACGGACATGGCGCAGCGCGACCGCGAGGACCCGCACCGGCCTTCCAGGCGCCGCGGGCAGGGCGAGTTGGAGAGCCAGGTGCTCGGCGCGCTGCGCGAGGCGGAGGCCCCGGTGACCGCCGCCTGGGTGCAGGAACGGCTCGGCGGCGACCTCGCCTACACCACCGTCGTCACCATCCTGACCCGGCTGCTCGCCAAGGACGCGGTGGCCCGCGAACGACGCGGACGCTCCTTCGTGTGGCGGCCCACCGCCGACGTCGCGGGCCTGGCCGCGCTCAAGATGCGCCGGCTTCTCGACGGCGAGAGCGACCGCGAGGCCGTCCTCGCCAGCTTCGTCACCGCGCTGCCGCCGGACGACGAACAGGTCCTGCGCGCGCTCCTGGAGACGGCTCACGCGACGGGCGGGGCCGAGGCGACGGACGGGGCCGATGTGGTGGGCGGGGCCGATGTCGTGAATGGGGCCGACGGGGTGCCCGACGGTACGGAAGACTGACGTCTCATGGGGGTCTTCGTCTTTCTGCCGCTCGTCCTGCCACTCAGTGCCTGGCCGGTGGCACGCCTCGCCGAACTGCATCTGCATCCGCGTACGGCCACCCGGCTGCTGACGGCGGTCGCCACCGTCATGGCCCTGTGCAGCACACTCTGCCTGGCCCTGCTCATGGTCGTCGGTACCGCGCAGCTGCCCGGCAACCCGCTCCCGGACGGCTGGTCCGACGCGGAGGTCCGTGCGGCGGTCCCGCACGACGAGATCGCGGGCAAGGCGGCGATCCCGGCCCTGGTCCTGGTCCTCGCGGTCTGCGCGCGCACCCTGTGGCGCCACCGCCGGGTCGCCCAGCGC
>LRTP01000851.1 GCA_001550305.1 Streptomyces diastatochromogenes | reverse complement strand
GACGCGGGCGCACGGCTGCTGGGCCTCGCCGAGCGCCCGACGGCCGTCTTCTGTGCCAACGACCTGCTCGCGCTCGGCGTCCTGCAGGCCATGTACGCGGCGGGCGTCGGCGTCCCCGACGACCTCGCGATCGTCGGCTACGACGACATCGAGTTCGCCGCCGCGGCGGCCGTCCCGCTCACCTCCGTACGGCAGCCCGCCATGACCATGGGCGCTCTCGCCGCCGAACTGCTGCTGGAGGAGACGGAGGCCGAGACGGCACCCACACCGCACGAACACCGGCGCGTGGTGCTCCAGCCGGAGCTGGTCGTGCGCCGCTCCAGCCTGTCGGCGCGCTGACGCGCGGCACGGTCCGCGCGCCTGGCCTGCTGAGCGACCATTCAGTACGACTTTCTTGATCCCCGCTCTCGGCCGGTCGGGGATCATGTGCTCAACTGGGACGCAGCCTGGATCCGTACGTCTCGGGAGCCCTGTTGACCGTCAGCTATCGCCAGCCCGGTGTCGTCCTCACCGACCACCGTTTCACCGTGCCCCTCGACCACGACGACCCGGCGGGGGAGAGCATCGAGCTGTTCGCCCGCGAGGCAGTCGCGAGCGACAAGGCGCACCAGGACCTCCCCTGGATGGTCTACCTCCAGGGCGGTCCCGGCTTCGGCGCCAACCGCTTCGTCGGCAAGCAGGCCTGGCTCGGCCGCGCGCTGAAGGAGTTCCGGGTGCTGCTGCTCGACCAGCGCGGCACCGGCCACTCCACGCCCGCCAATCGCCAGACGCTGCCGCTGCGCGGCGGCCCCGGCGCGCAGGCCGACTACCTCGCGCGCTTCCGCGCCGACTCCATCGTCCGCGACTGCGAGGCCATCCGCCCCCGGCTCACCGGCGGCGACCCCTGGACCGTACTGGGCCAGAGCTTCGGCGGCTTCTGCGTCGTGCACTACCTCTCGACCGCCCCCGAAGGTCTGCGCGCGGCCCTCATCACCGGGGGCCTGCCCTCCCTCGACGCGCACGCGGACGACGTCTACCGGGCCGCGTATCCCCGTATCGAGCGCAAGGTCGCGGCACACTACGCGCGTTACCCCCAGGACGTGGAGCGGGCCCGGCAGATCGCCGACCACCTCCTCCGCCACGAGACCGTCCTGAGCAACGGCTACCGCCTGACCGTCGAGGCCTTCCAGTCCCTCGGCATCCTCCTCGGCGGTGGCGAGGGCAGCCACCGTCTGCACTACCTCCTGGAGGAGGCCTTCGTCCGCACCCCGCAGGGCCCGGCCCTCTCCGACGCCTTCCAGGAGGAGGTACAGGGACTCCTCTCGTACGCCGGCCACCCCCTGTACGCGCTCGTCCACGAGGCCTGCTACGCCCAGGACGACCGGCCGACCGCCTGGTCCGCCGAGCGGGTGCGCGCCGAGTTCCCCCAGTTCGACGCGGCGAAGGCGCTCGCGGACGACGGACCGCTGCTGTTCACCGGCGAGTCCGTGCACCCCTGGGTGTTCGACACCGACCCCGCGCTGCGTCCCCTCCGCGAGACCGCCGAGGAACTCGCCGCGCGCACCGACTGGCGGCCGCTGTACGACCCCGCCCGCCTCGCCGCCAACGAGGTGCCGGTGGCCGCGGCGGTCTACCACGACGACATGTACGTCGACCCGGAGCACTCCCTGCGCACGGCCCGTGCCATCGGTGGTCTGCGGACCTGGGTGACCGACGAGTTCGAGCACGACGGTGTACGGGCCGGGGGGTCGCGCGTCCTGGACCGGTTGCTGGCGCTGTCGCGCGACGAGGTCTGACCGGGCGCCGTTCGGGGGAGAAGGCAACACGATGGACGACGACGAACTCCTCGAACACCTCGCGGACCGGTTCCAGGAGCACCGCGGTCGCCTGAGGGCGGTGGCGTACCGGATGCTCGGCTCGCTGAGTGAGGCCGACGACGCGGTCCAGGAGGTGTGGCTGAAGCTCGGCCGCACGGACGTCGGTGAGATCAGGAACCTCGCGGGTTGGCTGACCACGGTGGTCGGCCGGGTCTGTCTGGACCTGCTGCGTACGCGTGCCGCGCGCCGCGAGGAGCCGCTGGACACCTATGTCCCCGACCCGCTGGTCAGCCCCCTGGAGCGGATCGACCCCGAGCAGGAGGTGCTGCTCGCCGACTCGGTGGGGCTGGCCCTGCTGGTGGTCCTGGAGACACTGGAACCCGCCGAGCGCCTCGCCTTCGTCCTGCACGACATGTTCGCGGTGCCCTTCGACGACATCGCGCCCGTCGTGGGCCGCTCGTCGGCCGCGACGCGGCAGCTGGCGAGTCGGGCGCGGCGGCAGGTACGGGGCGCTGCCGCGCCGGAGCCCGAGCTCGATCCGGCCCGGCAGAAGCTGGTCCTCGACGCCTTCCTCGCGGCCTCGCGTGCCGGGGACTTCGAGGCGCTGGTGTCCGTCCTCCATCCGGATGTCGTGCTCCGTGTCGACTCCGGCGTGCTCGTCGGTGGGGCGGCGGCGTCCAAGGTGGTCCACGGTGCGACCGGCGTCGCCCAACAGGCGCTCATGTTCCGCCAGTTCGCGGAGTTCTCCCGGCTCGCGCTGGTCAACGGGGCGGTCGGTGTCGTCACGGCCCCCGAAGGGCGCCCCTTGTCCGTCATGGGCGTCACCATCACCGACGGCCGCGTCGTCGAGATGTACATCCTCGCCGACCCCGCCCGCCTGTCCGACCTGGCCCTCCCCGACCTGCCGGGCTGATCCCGGGTTCTCTCGCCCCCGCCGCCCCTACCCGTCCCATCCTTGGGGGGCTCCGCCCCCAGCCCCCGGGTGTGTTCTTTGGCTGCGGGCCGGTGGGGGTTGGGCGCGCAGTTCCCCGCGCCCCTCAGAAGCGCTGGCGCGCATCTTGCAGCCCGTCCGGCGTTTGAGGACGAGGCCGTTCAGGCCGAAGCGGGGGTTTGGGGGCGGCAGCCCCCAGGGATGGGGCGGGTAGGGGCGGCGGGGGCGAGAGAACCCCTCACGGAGGGCGCCTGCCGGCTCAGTACGCTGGTGACATGCGAGAAGACAGCGTGACGGCAGTCGATGACCGGCTCCTCGAGTTGCGGGCCGACTGCGGTCGGTGTTTCGGGTTGTGCTGTGTCGCCCTGCCCTTCACCCGCTCGGCGGACTTCGCGATCGACAAGGACGCGGGAACACCCTGCCAGAACCTGCGGACGGACTCCCGGTGCGGAATCCACACGCAGCTGAGGGAGAAGGGGTTCAACGGGTGCACGGTGTACGGCTGTTTCGGCGCCGGCCAGCAGGTCTCCCAGGTCACCTTCGCCGGCCAGGACTGGCGCACAGGCCCGCGGGAACGAGCCCGGCAGATGTTCGACGTGTTCCCGGTCGTCCGCCAGCTCCACGAACTGCTCTGGTACCTGAACGAGGCCCTGACCCTCGCCCCGGCCCGCCCGATCCACGTCGACCTCCGCCGAGCCCTCGCCGAGACGGAGCGACTGACGAACCGATCCGCGGAGGAACTCGGGGCGTTGGACGTGAACGCGCACCGACAGCAGGTCAACACGCTCCTGCTGCGGACCAGCGAACTCGTGCGCGCGGGAGTCGGCCGCGGCAAGAAGAAGGAGCGGCGCGGCGCCGACCTCATGGGCGCCCGTCTCAGGGGCGCAGACCTGCGGGGTGCCAACCTGCGCGGCGCCTACCTCATCGCCGCCGACCTCACCGGCGCCGATCTGCGCGGCGCGGACCTGATCGGCGCCGACTTCCGCGACACGGATCTCACGGACGCGGATCTGACCGACGCGTTCTTCCTGACCCAGCCCCAGCTGAACGCGGCCAGGGGCAGCGCCGGGACCAGGCTGCCGCGGTCAGTCACCCGCCCGGGCCACTGGACGCAGTGACACCGGGTCCGCCGCGGGTGCCCGGTCCTCGAGGTGCAGCCGCAGCCCCTCCGGCATCAGCGTCAGTCGCTCGGCGACCCGCAGCCGGTAGTCCGGTTCGGGCCGCAGATCGTAGCGGCGCAGCAGCAGCCCCAGGACGAGCGTCGCCTCGTGCAGCGCGAACTGCCGGCCGATGCAGGCCCGCGCCCCGGTGCCGAACGGCTTGAAGGTGTGGGCGGCTCGGGACCGTACGGCCCCCGGGTCGAAGCGGTCCGGGTCGAATTCCTCGGCGTTCGGGCCCCACACCTCCGGGTTGCGCTGCAGCAGCGTCGTCAGGACCAGGGTCCAGGCACCCGTCCGCATCGGGTGGACCCCGCCCAGCACGGTGTCCTCGCGGGCCTCGCGCGCGAAGCCGGGTGCCGTCGGCCACAGCCGTAGCGACTCGTCGAGGACCCGGCGGACGTAGCGCAACTTGGCGACCTGGTCGTAGGCGGGCAGGAGGGTGTCGCCCCAGACCCGGTCCACCTCGGCCCGTGCGCGGGCGGCGACGTCCGGGTGCTGGGCGAGGTAGTGCAGGGCGAAGGAGAGCGCGCCCGAGGTCGTCTCGTGGCCGGCGATCAGGAAGGTGATCACCTGGCGTCGGATGTTCTCGGGCGTCAGCCGCTCCCCGGTCTCGGGATGGGCGGTCTCCAGCATCCGGTCGAGCAGGTCCCCTTCGCCGGAGGAGTGCTGACGGGCGGCCACGACGGCGTCGACCGTCTGGTTCAGGTACGCCATGTGCGCCACGTTGCGGCGGGTGGCCCCGCGCAGCAGGATCGGGGCCAGCGGCGCGGGGAGCACGTTGAGGCGCTGCGCGTAGGTCAGGGTGCCGACCATCGCGGTGACGAAGGGGTGCGGCCTGGAGCGCTCGAAGGAGCCGAAGTCGTGGCCGAAGCCGGTGCGGGCGATCGTCTCCAGCGTCAGTTTCGTCATGTCGCCGGGTACGTCCACCGTCCGGCCCGCCGCGCGCTCCCCGTCCCAGCGGTCCATCAGCCGCTCGGCCACGGCGAGCATCATCGGGTGGTAGCCCTCCATCGCCTCACGGCTGAAGCCCGGAGCGAGGATGTCGTGGGCCAGCTGCCAGTTCGGTTCGTGGTTGTACGCCGTGAACAGACCGTCCCCGGCGACCGGCCGGAGGTTGGCGACCCCGAGGCCGACGTGCTTGGCGAACCGGGTCTCGTCCGCCAGCTCGGCCGCGAGCTCGGCGCCCCACACGAAGACGATCTCCTTGCCGAAGCCCTTGCGCCGGAAGATCGGCCCGAGCCGGCGCCCGAATCGCATCGAGTCCTGCACCGGAGAGCGGACGTGCGCGCCGATCACATCCCCGACGAGGGGGAGCCGGTAGGGCGGGCGGGGGATGCGGTGCAGCTCGGGCCAGCCCAGCTCCGCGCTCCGGAACCCCTTGGGCAGCACGGCCCCTGTCGTCTCCGCCATGACGCGATCTCCCTTGTGCCTGCGGCACGTCGACGCTGCTGTCCTGACCATGTTGTACGCGGGTTCAATAGCGGTTTTCAGTGTGATCCTGTTGTTGAACCGACGTCAAGTAAGGTGCGGCCATGATGGGCACACAGGGGGAGCGAGGGGAACGGACGCGCCGTCGGCTGAGCACCGAGGAGCGCAGGGAGCAGCTGCTGTCCGTCGGGGCGCGGCTGTTCTCGGAGAGCCCGTACGACGAGGTGTGGATCGAGCAGGTCGCCGAGATCGCCGGGGTCTCGCGCGGGCTCCTGTACCACTACTTCCCCACCAAGCGGGACTTCTTCGCGGCCGTCGTGGAGCGCGAGAGCGAGCGGATGCTGCGGCTGACGGCGGCGGTGCCGGGGACTCCCGTCCGCGAGCAGCTGAGCGCCGGACTCGACACCTTCCTGGCGTACGTCGAGGCCCACGCGCACGGCTTCCGCGCCTTCCATCGCGCCGACGCGGCCGGTGACCAGGCGGTGCGCAGGGTCTATCAGAGGGCGCTGGCCGCGCAGGAGCAGCAGATCCTCGCGGCGCTCGACGCGGACCCCGATGTTCCCGGGGGGATCGAGGACCGGCCTGAGCTGCGGATCGCCGTCCGTGGCTGGCTCGCCTTCACCACGGCCGTGTGCCTGGAGTGGCTCAGGGGGGCGGAGCTGACCCGGGAGCAGCTGCGGGATCTGTGCGCGCGGGCGCTTCTGGGCGCCATCGCCCCGTAACTCGTGCGAGGGACGCAGGTGTGGCGTGGTTGGCGTACACCCGGATCTCCGATAGGTTAGGCAAGGCTTACCTAAGGGAGGTTGGGATGGGTGACCGCATGGGTGACCGTCATACCTGGACGGCCGCGCCCGCCGCTGCCGAGCGCGCCCGCTCGGTGCTCGCCGCGGCATGGTCCTGCGCGGTGACCGCGGAGGGCGGCAGGGAGGAACTCGTCGGTGCGCACGCCGTCACCGCGGACGGCCGGGTTCTCCTGCACGTGCCGGACGACAGCGTGCTGACGGCCGCGGCGGTCTGCGCGCCGCGCGGAGAGCCCTCCGCCGTCCTGGAGTTCGCGGACGTCGCGCCCGTGCCGGTCCGCAACCGGATCCGCGCCCGGCTCTGGATGGCCGGCCGGTTCGTCCTGGCGGACGGGCACCTGGAGTTCCGGCCCTCACGCGTGGTGCTGCGCGAGGCGTCCGGCGCGCTCGTGGTGGACCTCGACGAGTTCGCGGACGCCGTCCCCGACCCGCTCGCGACGGCCGAGGCGAGCCTGCTCACCCATCTGGCCGACGCGCACCCGGACGCCGTCGAGCGGCTGACCCGCCTCGTCGAGCCCGAGAGCCTGCACGGCGCGGTCCGCGTCCAGCCGCTCGCCGTCGACCGGCACGGACTGACGCTGCGGATCGAACGGGCTCGCGGCAACGGCGACGTACGCCTGTCCTTCCACTCGCCCGCCGACGACGTCGCGCAGCTCACCGAGCGGATGCATGTGCTGCTCACGCAGGCGAGCTCCGCGAACTGCCCCCGCGCGCTACAGCGGCAGCGCACAGACGGCGACGGGTGAGGCGAACGGCTTGCCCGCGAGCCGGAGTTCACCGCTCGCGCCCTCGACGTGGAAGACGCTGACCGTGCTCGAGCGCTGGTTCGCCGTGAACAGCAGCCGTTCGTCCGGTGAGAAGGCGAGGTGGCGCGGGAAGTCGCCGCCGACCGGCACGGTGTCCAGGAGCCTCAACCGGGCACCGGCCGCCTCGACCCCGTACCGCGTCAGGCTGTTGTGGCCGCGGTTGGCGAGATAGGCGTACGACCCGTTCGACGTCACCAGGAGCTGCGCCGGGTAGTTCGTGCCCGCGCCCGTGCCGGTGGACTGCGGGTCGCCCGGGGTGAGCCGTCCGCTCGCCGGGTCGTACGCGCAGACCACGACCGTGTTGTCGACCTCGTTGGCGAGATAGGCGAAACGACCGTCGGGGTGGAAGGTGAGATGGCGTGGCCCCGCGCCCGGCCGGGTGTGCGCCTGGGAGACCTCGGTGAGCGTTCCCTTCGACTGGTCCAGGCGGTAGGTGTAGACCGTGTCGGTGCCCAGGTCGACGGCGAGGACGTGCCCGCCGTCCGGACTGGTCACGAACTGGTGCGCGTGCGGCCCGTCCTGGCCGGGGCCCGGTGCCGGACTGGAGTGGGTGACCAGGTCGGTGCGCTCGCCGAGCGCGCCCGAGGCGTCGACGGGGTGCACGGCCACGCTGCCCGAGGTGTAGTTGGCGCTCAGCAGCCACCGTCCGCTCGGATGCACGGAGAGGTGGCAGGGGCCCGAGCCGCCGGTGCTCCGGGTGCCCAGCACCCGGTCGTCGGCGAGCCGTACGGCCGTCACGGCTCCCTCCGGCCGCTCGTCGACGGCGTACAGCGTGTGGCCCTTCGGATGCGTGGCGAGGTACGACGGGTCGCCGATGCCGGTGAGCGTGCCGGTGGCCGTGACGCTGCCCGTCACCGGGTCGTACGTGGCCAGACCGATCCCCTTTCCACCGCCCTGGACCGAGGTGTACGTGCCGAGGAACAGCCGGCGGACGGCGGGGGAGGAAGAGGCCGGCCCGGGGGCCGAGGTTGCGGGAGAGCCCTCGGCGGGTGGGGTCGTGGCGGCCGCGGGGCGGGTGCGCGGCGCGGCCGGTGCCGGAACCGTCGTCACGGCGGTGATCCCCGCCAGCGCCCCGAGGAACCGGCGCCTGCCCCAGCCGCCGCCCGCGTTCCGCGCCGGATCCGCGCCACTGTTCATGCCTGCACCTCGGGTGTCGGTTGCGTCGGTCGTCACAGCCACCTTGGCGTGCGACACCCGAGGAGTGCAAGAACGGCAATGCTCGTTGCACCCTGTGCAACGACGGGCGGGGTTGCCCGACGACCGGGTGGGGCTGCCTACCAGTCACCGTCCTCGACCGGCTCGCCCGGCGCGTCGCCCAGCTGTTTCACCTGGTGGGGCGCGGGCTCCTGCCAGGGCTCGTGGTCGTCGCCGAGCCACTCGCCGACCGGCCGCACCGAGCCCAGGGTGTCCGTGGGGGCGACGTCCTGGGCCGCGTCGTCGTAGTACTCGAACCAGGGCAGCCCGGCCCGTGTGTACGCCGCGCGGTCGACGGGGGACGGCGGGGGAGCCTCGCCCGTGATGCGGCGCCACTCGGGAGGCGTCACGAGATGTACGAACACCCGGCCGGCGGGCTCCCTGGCCCAGGCGCCGCGCGACCGCTCGTCGGCGTAGACCTCCTGGCGCATCGAGCCTCCCACGCCGAGTCCCATGGCCGGGGCGC
>LRTP01000850.1 GCA_001550305.1 Streptomyces diastatochromogenes | reverse complement strand
GCGCGGCGGCCATGGCGGCGCCGGGAGCCGGCGGGGCGGCGCCGAAGGCGGACACGCTCTTCACCGACCTCGTGCTCACGGACCGGCGGCGCTCCCACGCACGCCACTTCGCGAGCTCCGCGTCATTGAGCCGGAAGGACTGCAGTTGCAGGCCGCCCCACACCTCCTCGCCGGTGATCTGGCCCTCGACCGTGGCGCCGAGCCCCAGCGGCACGGCCACGAACTGGCGGACCGTGCCCTTCCCGGAGTTGATGCCGTCGAGCCAGGGCTGGCGGGGGAGCACCGCGTAGTTCTGCGGGTCCTGGGCGAGCAGGGAGCTCCACGGCCTGCCCGAGACCGCGCACACCTTGCCCACGCCGACCTGGAGCGCGGCCGGCTCCGTCGAGCCCGCGAAGCTCAGCCACATGGCCTCGCGCAGATACACCGGCAGCATCACACCGCCGCGCGCACGCCACTCGGCGGGCACGGTGTCCGCGTGGTCCTCGACGCGGCGCACGGGGAACTCGCCGAGCCCGGGCGGCAGTTCGTGCGTGCCCGTCTCGGGCAGGCGCAGCGTCCGCATGAACCGGACCCGCACCCCGCCCGGCAGGCGCAATGTGTTCCCGTCGATCCGCACAGCGTCGTCGGCCATCCGTCCGCTCCCCCCGTCGTCGCCCCCGCCCCCGAGAACGGAACGGCTGTCCTCAGAGAGAACGACCGGAGACGGGGGGACGGTTCCGGTCCGAGCGCGGCTGTCGCGGCCCGCGGAGCGTCCGAAGGCGCTGCCGCAGTCGGACGAGGTGGTCACGGCGCTTGCGCTCTTCGCGGGTGCCGCGGTCGAGCTCCTCCATGAGCCGCCGTGAGCGGTGCTCGGTGTCCAGCTCGTCCAGGATGCGGTTGATCTCGGTGAGGACGGCGCCGTGCAGCTGCCACTGCCGGGCGTCCCGCTGCACCTCGTCGAGCAGCAGCTGGGCCAGCTTGTCGCGGGTCGCCGTGGCTGTGGACAGCTCCGCGGCGAGCCGGTCCTCGGCCGACTCGGCGTTCTGACTGATGTCCGTGGTCACCAGGACGGCGAAACTCACCACGGCGTCGCCCACTTCGGACAGCAGCTGCTCCAGCGTCGCCCCCACCTGGGGCTCGAACAGCGGCTCGGGATCGCGCTCCTTGGCGAGGTCGGTGAGGGTGCGGGCGAGCACCCGCAGCACCACCGTGCAGATCTCCAGCGTGTCGAGGCCGGTGCGCAGCACGATCCGGTGCAGCAGGCCCTCCCGTACGCGCGGATTGAGCTTGAGGCTGTCCTCGGCCTGCCGGAGCGCCGCGTCCACCTGGACGATGTCGTGGTCCAGGCGGCGCGCCTCGTGCAGCCGGGCGGTGGCGTGCTCGACGGGGGTGCGGCCGGCCGCCTCCTCGCCCATGCGCAGCATCAACTGGCGTACCCGCCGTGCCAGATCCTCGATGGACTCGCCGGCCGCGCCCACCCACACCGGCGGAGCGAAGAGCAGATTGCAGCCGAGTCCGACCACCGCGCCGATCAGGGTCTCCAGCACCCTGGCCCAGGCCGTGTCCCCGACCCTGGTCACGCCGAGCACGAGCATGGCGCTGATCGCCACCTCGGGCACGAACTCGCTGACCCGGACGAGATGGCCGACGGCCAGCGAGGCGAGGATGAGCAGGGCCAGACTCCACCAGGTCAGACCCACGAGGACGCTGAAGGCGATGGCGACGACGACACCCGCCACCACGGAGTTCACCCGGCGGATGCCGGTGGTGAGGGTGGCGTAGAGCGTGACCTGCACGACCAGGAGCGCGGTGAGCGGGGCGGTGAGCGGGGCGGGCTCCGGACTGAGCCGCAGCGCGATCACGTACGCGACGGTCGCGGCCCCCGCCGACCGCACCGACTGGACGACCACGGGTTCCTCGTGCCACTTCCGGAGCTGTGCGCCCGCCACGGCCCACGCACCACGTACGTCTCGCATCCTTGGCCTTTTCCCTTTTCGCAGGCGTACCGAACGTGCTGATAGAGGACCGTAACTGTCCGCAAGGGAGCCTAGTTTGTTCTCACCGGCCGGAAGGCATCCAGGAGGGGACCAGGAATGCGCGATCTCGCGGGCTTCGAACTGCTGACCAGGGCACACACCTACCTGAGCGAGGTGGCCGCCGCCGTACCGGAGCGGGCGTGGGGGTCGCCCACGCCGTGCAGCGAGTGGACGGTGCGCCAGGTCCTCAACCACGCGCGACTGGATCAGCAGGCGTACGGCGCCGCGATCACCGGCACCGGATGGCCCGACTCCGACCCTTTCCGGCCCGCCGACGCGCTGGACGCCGACGCGCAGACGGCCCTGGAGAAGGTGCTGCGGGGCGTGGCGGACGCCTACGCGCAGCTGCTGGCCGACTCCCCGGAGGTCGCGACCCCGCTCGGACCGCTGCCCTTCCCGCTGGCCGCCGCCGCTGCCGCCATGGACGCCGCCGTGCACGCCTGGGACATCGCCGTCGCCACCGGCCAGGACGCGCCGCTGGAGGAGGAGCTGGCGGAGGGGATCAGGCTTGCGGCGGATCGGCTCGCCGATCATCTGCGCGACGCGTACGGGGTGTTCGCCACCGCCCGCGCGGTGCCGGCGACCGCCGGCCGGGCGGAGGCGCTGCTCGCCTTCCTCGGCCGGGACCCGCACTGGACGCCCGCCTTGTCCTGACCCGCGGACCGATTGACGGTGGACACCACGGCGCGGTCGACCGGTCGACGCCACGGGCGCGGACGGCGGGGCCCACCGTCACCGGTTGGAGCAGGCGCGGACGGCGCGGTCCACTGTCACCGGCTGGAGCCGGTGCGGCTGCGGGACCGGTAGCCGGCCACCTTCGCGAGGTTGCCGCAGCGGTCCATGGAGCACCAGCGGCGCCGACGGGCCTGGGAGTCGTCCAGGAAGAGCAGCGAGCACTCGGGGTTCTCGCACTCCTTGACCCTGGCGAGGAGCGGGCCGCCGACGAGCAGGACGGCGTCCCGGGCCACGGTCGCGAGGGCCGCGGGTCCGGGACGCTCGGCCGTCCAGCGCAGGG
>LRTP01000849.1 GCA_001550305.1 Streptomyces diastatochromogenes | reverse complement strand
GGCGGCCCGCGGGTCCTCGGGCGTCACCGCGCGAGCAGGACGGCGGCCAGGGCGAGCGCGCCGGGCAGGGCCTGCGCGAAGAGGATGCGGCGGTTGGCGGTGAGCGCCCCGTACACCCCGGCGACCACGACGCACGCCAGGAAGAAGACCTGGACGCGGAACCCGGTCGGATCGGCGGCGATCAGCCCCCACACCAGGCCCGCCGCGAGAAACCCGTTGTAGAGCCCCTGGTTGGCGGCCATCGGCGCGGTCGCCCGGGCCATCTCAGGGTCGAAGCCGTGCAGGCCGCGCCCCGGCTTCTTCTCCCAGAGGAACATCTCCATCACGAGTATGTACGCGTGCAGCGCGGCCACCAGGCCCACCAGCACGTTCGCGACCGTCTGCATCGTCGGCAAGCTCCCTCGTACACGGCTGTCCACTGTGTCCCTGGACAGATATTTCCTGGACAGGTGTCCACTATAGCTGGACAACTGTCCAGGAAGTCACGCGGCGCTTCAGGTTGCCCCGCGCGCCCCCTGGGGCAGCGAATGCGACGGCTTCACCGCGCGCGGACTTCGGTCGGCGGCCGCGGCCCTGGGCTGCCTCGGCCGGCTGCTCGCGACGA
>LRTP01000085.1 GCA_001550305.1 Streptomyces diastatochromogenes | reverse complement strand
CGCCCCTCGCAGGTCTCCGGCGGCCAGAGCCAGCGCGTCGCCGTCGCGCGGGCCCTGGTCCACCGCCCCGCCGTCGTCTTCGCGGACGAGCCGACCGGCTCCCTGGACAGCGCCAACGCCTCCGCCGTCCTCAAGGAGTTCCTCGACCTGGCCCGCTCCCAGGGCACCGCGGTTGTCCTGGTGACGCACGACCCCGCGGTCGCGGCGCAGGCAGACAGCCACTACACGATGTCCGACGGCGTCCTCACCCCCCGGAGCGCGGTGTGAGGGAGTTCCTGCTCGGACTGCGGCTGCTGCTCGGCGCCGGTCGCGGCAACCGCGTACGTTTTCTGCTGATGGCGGCCGGCGGCTCCCTCGGCGTGTGCTGCCTGGCCCTGGTCCTCACCATCCCGGCGATCCTCGACGCCCACGACGGAAGGGCCGCCGCTCGGGCCCTGCGGACCTCCGCCGCCCGCACGACGAGCGCGCCCCTCGTCCTGGAACGCTCGGACCCTCACGGCTCCAAGGCGTTCACCCGCATCTTCGTCGCTCCCGGCACCGGGAAGGACACGGCGGCAGAGGCTCCTCCGGGGCTGCCCCGGCTCCCCGCCCCCGGCGAGGTGTTCGTCTCCCCCCGCGTCCACGACCTGCTGCGTGCCGAATCCGCCCTCAAAGGACTGCTCCCGGGCACCGAGAAAGGCCTGATCGGCGGCGCGGGCCTCACCGACCCCGACGAGCTGTACGCGTATGTCGGCACCACCCGCGCCGAACTGGCCCACAAAGGGCGGGCGTTGACCGGCTTCGACCTCGGCTACGCGCCGACCCCCGCCGTCGACCCCTCCACCCTCACCATCCTTCGCTTCGCCCTCGCCACCCTGGTCCTGCTCCCCCTGGGCGTCTTCCTCTCCGTCTGCGCCCGGCTCTCCGCCGCCAGCCGCACCCGGCGTCTCGCCGCCCTGCGGCTGCTGGGCCTGAGCGCCAAGGGCACCCAGCGTGTGAACGCCGCGGAGACCGTCGTCGCGGCCCTGTTCGGCGCGCTGCTCGGGCTCGGCGAGTACTGGGTCCTCAACCAGGTGATGGCCAGGACCGGGCTGCCCGACCTGAAGTGGTACCCGGCGGACGGAGCCCTGTCCGCGTCCACGATCGCCATCTGCCTGCTCGGCTGCCCGGCGCTCGCCTGGTTCGTCGGCCGGGCAAGCGCGCGCACCGCGGCCGCCAACCCGCTGGCCGCACG
>LRTP01000848.1 GCA_001550305.1 Streptomyces diastatochromogenes | reverse complement strand
GGCGCGCGGTGCGCTCGGTGTGTGCGGGGGCGACGGCAGTGTCAACGCGGCGGCCCGTGCGGCGGCCGGGCGGGGGCTCGCCCTCGCGGTGTTCCCCGGCGGCACCCTCGACCACTTCGCCCAGGACGTCGGCGTACGGGATGTCGAGGACACCGCCGTCGCGGTGGGGCGGGGTGAGGCGGTGGCCGTGGACCTCGGCGTGGCACGGTCGGGGGCGGGTCACGAGGTGCGGTTCCTCAACACCTTCAGCATCGGGCTGTACCCCGAACTCGTCCGGATACGGGAGCACTTGGAGCAGCACATGGGCAAGTGGCCGGCGGCGGCCGTCGCCCTCGTCCGGGTGCTGCGCACCGCGACGCCGGTGGAACTGAGCGTCAATGGGCACCGCCGCCGGCTGTGGCTGCTCTTCGCGGGCAACGGCCGCTACGAACCCCAGGGCTTCGCTCCCGCCTACCGGCCCCGCCTGGACGACGGGCTGATCGACCTGCGCCTGATCGACGGCGAACACCGGCTCGCCCGCACCCGGGTGATCGTCTCCGCGCTCGCCGGCACGCTCGGCCGGTCCCGGGTCTATGGAGCGGAGGTGGTTCCGTGGGTCGAGCTGGCGGACCTCGGCGGTACGGACACACTTGCGTACGACGGTGAAGTCGCGCCAGCGCCAACCGGGTTGAGGCTGGAGAAGGAGCGGCGGACGCTCGTGGTGTACCGGCCCTCCGTACAGCGGAACGAACCCGCCCGGCGTCCCCGGCCGGCGGCCGCGACCGCCCGCCGCCGCAGACATGAGAGGGGCCGCCGTCTCCCTGCAGACGGCGGCCCCTCGGCCTGTGGGTGATCACACCTGACCTACAGGGTGATCACACGGGACTTACATGTGGACGGCCCGCACGGCGTCCGGGTCCGCGTCCAGGGTTCCGCGGCGGTAGAGCAGGAAGGCGATCACCGCGCCCGCGGCGAAGAAGCCGGCCGACCACCAGAAGGCGGTGGTGTAGCTCTCGATCGTCGCCTGCGCCTGCACCAGCTTGCTGGTCGCGTCCTTGCCGGCGAGGTAGCTCGTCGCGGCGCTCGCGGCCAGCGTGTTCAGCAGCGCCGTACCGATCGAACCGCCCACCTGCTGCATGGTGTTGACCGTCGCGGAGGCGACACCCGCGTCCTCCGCCGCGATCCCGCTGGTGGCCAGCGACATGGCGGGGGGCATCACGATGCCGAGGCCCGCGCCGATCAGAAGCAGCGGCGGCAGCACGGCGGTCGAGAAGTCGGAGGCGACTCCGATGCCGGTCAGCCAGGCCATGCCGCCCACCGCGATCGCGAAGCCCGCCGGGATGACGACCTTCGGTCCGATCCGCGGCACCAGGACGGTGGTGGAGACCTGGGCCATGACCATCAGGGCCGCCATCATCGGCAGGAACGCCACACCCGTCTTGGTGGGGCTGAAGCCCAGGTTCAGCTGCAGGTAGTAGGTGAGGAAGAGGAAGACGCCGAACATGCCCGCACCGGTGATCAGAACGGTGACGAAGGACGCGGCACGGTTGCGGTCGAGCAGTACGCGCATCGGCAGCAGCGGGTGCTCGGCGCGCGTCTGCCACCAGGCGAACGCGCTGAGCAGGACACCACCGGCGATGAGGAAGCCCCAGGTCAGGGGTGAACTCCAGTCGTGTGTCTCGGCGTTGGAGAAGCCGTAGACCAGGGCGAAGAGACCGGAGGAGACCAGCAGCGTGCCCGGCAGGTCGAGCTTGGAGTTCGCCGCGTCACGGTGATTGCTCAGCAGCACCCAGCCACCGGCGAAGGCGACGACCGCGAAGACGAGGTTGACGAACAGCGTCCAGCGCCAGTCGAGCGCGTCGGTCAGCACACCGCCGAGCAGGAGGCCCACCGCGCCACCGGCACCGGCGATCGCCCCGTAGACACTGAACGCCTTGGCGCGTTCCTTGGCGTCGGTGAACGTCGTGTTCAGCAGCGAGAGCGCGGCGGGCGCGAGCAGCGCGCCGAAGACACCCTGCAGGGCGCGCGCGGTGACCAGCATCCCGAAGCTGGTGGAGGCGCCGCCGAGCACCGAGGCTCCGGCGAATCCGGCGATACCGATGAGGAAGGCGGGCTTGCGTCCGAAGAGGTCGGCGATGCGTCCGCCGAGCAGCAACAGGGAGGCGAAGGCCAGCGAGTACGCCGTGACGATCCACTGCCGGTTGCCGTCGGAGAAGCCGAGGTCCGCCTGGGCGGAGGGGAGGGCGATGTTCACGATGGTGGCGTCGAGGACCACCATCAGCTGGGCGATGCCGATGATCGAGAGGATCCACCACCGCTTCGACGATGGAGTGGACGAGCCGTCCACGGTGCCCTTGCGGGCACCTTCGGTCAGGGTCTGGGACATGGGAGAACCACTCCAGGGAAGTCGCTCAGGAATGACAGGAACATAAACGAAACTGTTTCGTACACCTCGAGACTAGAACACCCCCAGCGAGACGGCAACGTTTCGCTGGGGGTGCCGGGTGAGGCGGCCGTCACAGTGGTGGTCGGAGTCGGCCGGCTACCGATGTGTATGCCTTGACAGGAATATAACCGTCGAGGCATATTGGAGGCCATGTCCGACGCCACCCTCTGGACCGCTCTCGCCGACCCCCACCGTCGTGCGATCGTCGCGCTGCTCCTTGAGCGCCCGCGGCCGGTCGGAGAGATCGTGGAGGCGTGCGGTCTGAGCCAGCCGAGCACGTCGAAGCATCTGCGGGTGCTCCGGGACGCGGGCCTGGTGCGCGTACGACAGGACGCGCAACGCCGTGTCTACGCCCTCGACCCGGCCCCGATCGCCGCACTCGACGCCTGGCTGACCCCGTACCGGAAGCTGTGGAACGAGAGCCTTGACGCACTCGGCCGCCGCCTGGACAGGGCGGCGGGGGAGCCGTCGGACCCCCCCGGAAGACCCCACTCCTAAGGACTGAGCCACATGTCCGCCGAACCCACCGCGCTCACCGGCACCTACCTCACCCTCGACGACGGCCGCCCCGCCGTCCGCTTCAGCCGCACCTACGACCACCCCGTCGACCGCGTCTGGCGGTTCGTGACCGACCCGGACGAACTGGTCGAGTGGTTCCCGTCCCGGGCCGAGATCGAGCTGCGCCCCGGCGGCACGATCAGGTTCAGCGGCGATCCGAACATGCCCGAGTCCACGGGCCGGGTCCTCGCCGTCGACCCGCCCCGGCACCTCTCCTTCGACTGGGGCGGCGACGAGCTCCGCTTCGACCTCGACGCCCTGGACGAGAAGCGCACCCACTTCACCCTCACCCACGTCCTCGCGGCCGAGAACACCGCCGCCCGCAACGGCGCCGGCTGGGAGGTGTGCCTCGCCGCTCTGGACGCGAAGGCCCGGGGCGAGCGTTTCGAGGGCCCGCACGCCGGGGCCACCGCGCCCTGGAAGGAGATCTACGCCCGTTACGTCGAGGCCGGGGTCCCGTCCGGTGCCCCGGTGCCGGGCATGGACTGACGGCGTTCCGGTACCGGGCACGGACTGACGGCGCCCCGGTGCCGGGAGGGACCGACGGCGCCGACTCAGGCCAGCTGCCGTCGCACCAGCTCGTGCAGCCGCCCGCCCGTGTCCGCGAGCAGATGCGCGGGCGGGCCCTGCTGGGCGACCCGGCCGTTCTCCATCACGATGACACGGTCCGCGTCCAGCACCGTGGACAGCCGGTGCGCGATCACGATCCGGGTGGCGTTGAGCGCCCGGGTGCTCTCGATGACCGTGCGCTGGGTCTCGTTGTCGAGCGCGCTGGTCGCCTCGTCGAAGAAGAGGATGCGGGGCCGGCGGATCAGCGCCTGGGCGATCATCAGGCGCTGCCGCTGGCCGCCCGAGATCGCGCCGCTGCCGGAGACGATGGTGTGCAACCCCATCGGCATCCGCTTGATGTCCTCGGCCAGACCGGCCATCTCGGCCGCCGCCATCGCCTCCTCGGGCGTGTACGGCTCGGTGCCGCAGATGCAGTCCAGGATCGAGCCGGTGAACGGCTGGGCGTGCTGGAGCACCACACCGCACTGACGGCGTACGGCGGACTGGTCGAGCGCGCCCAGGTCCTGCCCGTCGTAGAGCACACTGCCCGAGACCGGCTTGTCGAAGCCGATCAGCAGCCGCAGCAGCGTGGACTTCCCGCAGCCGCTGGGGCCGACGATCGCCACGAACTCTCCGGGCTTGATGTCGAACGACACGTCGTCCAGGACCAGCGGGCCGTCGTCGGCGTACCGGAAGGACAGCCGCCGGGCCTCGATCGCACCGGACAGCACCCCGGGGCGGGTGCTCGCCACCCGCACCTCCGGCGTGGCGTCGAGCACCGGCTTGATCTCCTCGAACATCGGCAGCGCGGCCGCCGCCGACACGAACGCGCCGGTCACCTGGGTGACCGAGGTCAGCAGCATCGTCATCGACGTGCTGAAGGTCAGGAAGTCGGCGGCCGACAGCGAGCCGCGCGCCGGACCCGCGAGCAGCATGAACATCAGCAGCGAGCACAGCGGCAGGTACACCGCGCCCATCACCGTCGTGAGGTTCTTGATGCGGCCGACCTTCTGCTGGAGCTCACGGCTGCGCGCGAACTCGCCCGCCCAGGCGGCGTACGCGTAGTTCTCGGCCGCCGCGACCCGCAGCTTGGGCAGACCGCGCAGGGTCTGGAACGCCTGGTTGTTCAGCTTGTTGCTGAGCACGACCAGGCGGCGCTGCCAGCGCACCTGCCACAGTCCGAGCCCGAGGAACATGGCCGCGATGACGACGAGCATGCCGATCGCGGCGAGCGCCAGGGGCACGCTGTACCAAAGGAGCAGCCCCAGGTTCATCGCGCCGACCGTGCCCGCCTGCGCGAGCGTCGGTCCGACGCCCGCGAGGAGGCGGCGGATCGCGCTGATGCCCATGGCGGCGCTGGCCAGCTCACCGGTCGAGCGGGACGTGAAGAACTTCGTGGGCAGCCGCAGCAGCCGGTCCCACACGGCGGGTTGGAGCGTCGCCTCGATCCGCCCCTCCATCCGCAGCATCGTGAGGTTCTGGAGCAGCATGAACGCGGCTGACACGATGCTGGTGACCATGATGGCCAGACAGACCTGCACGATCAGGCCGTGCTGGGCCTTGGGCACGTACTCGCCGAGCACCTGGCCGGTGGCGATCGGCACCAGCGCGCCGATCGCGACGGTGACGAGACCGCTGATCGCGAGGTTGCGCAGGTCGCCGCCGGTGCCCTGGAGGCAGAAGCGCAGCAGCCGCAGCGGGCTCAGCTTCCGCTCGGGCAGCGGCCGGTAGAACATCACGGCCCGCGCCCCGAACTCCGGCGCGTTGGCCTTCTCGACCGGGGTCTCCCGCCCCGAAGACGGCTGTACGGCCACGTACCCGCCGCGCCGCCACAGCAGCGCGACCGGGGAGCCCGACACGGCGCGGTGGCCCACCAACGGGCCGATGTTGTCGCGCCACCAGCGCCCGTCGAGGCGTACGGCACGGGTGCGGACGCGTGAGGCGAGCGCGATCCGCTCCACCGGGTCGAGCCGGTCGCTCTCCGTGCCGCTGTGCGCGGACTCGGCGAGGGTGATCCCGGACGCGCGGGCGACCAGCTTGCAGGCGGCGTACGTGGCGTCCGCGTCGGCCGCCGTCGGGCGTTTGGACGACTTGCCGATCGACGCCAGCAGGGTCCGGTCGGCCTGGGCGCGGACGGCCTCACCCGCCTTGATGCCCGCCGCCGTGCGGTCCTCGTGGCTGGCCTCCAACTGCTCGATCCAGCGGTCGAGCGTGGACAGCAGCCGGTACTGCTGGTCGACCATGCCCTGCCAGACACCGGAGTCCATCAGCAGATCGGCCGCCGCCTCGGCGCCGTACAGGGAGCCGTACTGGACACTCCCGGGCGGCACCTGCATCCAGAAGACGTCGTCGTCGGTCAGCGCGGCGGCGTTCTCCGTGGCCATCGGCGCCTGGAAGAGAATGGACAGGCTGCGGCCGACGCCGAGGGCGAGGGCGTACTCCAGCGGGCTCGACGTCGGCGGTACGTACTGGGGGTTGCCGTAGTCGTCGTAGGACCAGGTCTGGGTGTCCACCGGCTGGTACAGCTCGCGCAGCACGATCCGGCGCACCACACAGTCCCGCAACGGCCGCCCCACGAGGGTGTGTTGCGGGCCGGCGACGGGGCCGAGCAGCAGGGTGCCCGCTTCGAGGCGGCCGAGGTGGTGCCAGTGGCCCTGCTGGACGGCGTCGACCGCGAACAGGTCCATGGCGCCCGCCGCCACCAGCCACAGGACCTGCGGTCCTTCCAGATCGAGGCGGCCGAGGCCGGAGCAGTCGACCGGCGTTCCCATGCCGCCGAGCGCGCCGAGGACGAGGTCTCCCTCGCGTGCGCCCTCGTGAACCGTGGTCATCTCATCGCTCCTTGACCAGCTCGGCGTACGGACCGCCGGCCGCCACCAGGGCGTCGTGCCGCCCGCGTTCCACGATCGTGCCGTGCTGCAGCACGACGATCTCGTCGCTGTCGCGCACGGTGCTGAGCCGGTGCGCGATCACCACACAGGCACAGCCGCGCTTGCGCAGGTTGTCGATGACCGTCTGCTCGGTCTCGGCGTCCAGCGCGCTGGTCACCTCGTCGAGCACCAGGATGCTGGGCCGACGCACCAACGCCCGTGCGATCTCCAGGCGTTGACGCTGGCCACCGGAGAAGTTGCGGCCGTCCTGCTCGACCCGGCTGTGGATGCCACCGGGGCGGCGCGTGACGACGTCGTACAGCGCGGCGTCCTCCAACGCCGCGACCACGGCCTCGTCGGGGATGGACGGATCCCACAGGGCCACGTTGTCGCGGACCGTCCCCTCGAAGAGGAACACGTCCTGGTCGACGAAGGAGACGGAGGCGGCGAGCGCGCCGCGCGGGATGTCCTCCAGCCGCTGCCCGTCGATGCGGATCGTGCCCTCCCACGGGGCGTACAGGCCCGATATGAGCCTGGAGACCGTGGACTTGCCGCTGCCCGAGCCGCCCACCAGGGCCACCTGCTGGCCGGGGCCCACCGTCAGGGAGAAGCCGGTGAGCAGGGGTTTGTCGAGCGGGCTGTAGCCGAACGTGATGTTCTCCAGCTCGACATGACCCTGGAGCCGGCGGGTGGACTCGCCGCTGCCGGAGCGGGCGTAGAGCGGGTCGGTCTGGAAGTTCTCGACGTCCTTGAGCCGGGCCACGTCGGCGGCGAAGTCCTGGATGCGGCCCGCGACGCCGTTGAGCCGGGTGAGGGGCGCGGTGAAGCGGGTGACCAGGGCCTGGAAGGCGACGAGCAGACCGACGGAGATGTGCCCCTCGACCGCTCGCAGACCGCCGATCCACAGGATCAGCGCGGAATTGAGCGTCGCGAGCGTTGGTGCGACCACGCCCAGCCAGGCGCTCGGCACCCCGAGGCGCTGCTGCTCCTCCAGGGTGGTCGCGTGCTGCCCGGCCCACTTGCGGAAGTAGCCGTCCTCCCCGCCGGTCGCCTTCATCGTCTCGATCAACTGGAGCCCGGTGTAGGCGGTGTTGGTGAGGCGCGCGCTGTCGGCGCGCAGCTTCGCCGTACGGGTGGCGCGCAGCCGGATCACCACGCGCATCGCGATCACGTTGAGCAGCGCGACGCCGATGCCCACGGCCGTGAGCTGCGGGTCGTAGGTGTAGAGGAGCACCGCGTACAGGACGACCACGATCGCGTCCACGCCGGCCGCCGCGAGGTCGCGGGCCAGGGTCTCGGCCACCGCGTCGTTCGACTGGAGCCGCTGCACCAGGTCGGCCGGGCTGCGCTGGGAGAAGAAGGTGACGGGCAGCCGCAGCAGATGGCGCAGGAAGCGGGCGCTGGAGAGGGTGGAGGAGATGATCCGGCCGTGCAGCAGGTTCGCCTGCTGGAGCCAGGTCAGCACGACGGTCAGCGCCACACAGGCGCCCATCGACGCGAACAGCACGCCCAGCAACGAGGTCCGGCCGCCGATGAGATACGTGTCGATGTACGTCCGGCTCAGCGCGGGGACCGCCGCGCCGACCGCGACCAGCAGCAGGCTCGCCAGCACGGCCGCGGGCATCGTGCCCGAGGTGCCGCGCAGCCGGGCCGGCATGGCGCCCAGGACGCCCGGCTTGCGACCGCCCTTGTGGAAGTCGGGCCCCGGCTCCATGACGAGCACCACACCCGTGAAGCTGGTGTCGAAGTCCTCCATCGGCACGAAACGGCGGCCCTTGCCGGGGTCGTTGATGTGGACGCCGCGCCGTCCGAAGCGGCGGCCCATGCCGTCGTAGACGACGTAGTGGTTGAACTCCCAGAACAGGATCGCGGGCGCCTTCACCTCGGCGAGCGCGGCCGTGTCCATCTGCATGCCCTTGGCCGTGAGGCCGTAACTGCGCGCCGCCTTGAGCAGGTTGCTGGCGCGCGAGCCGTCCCGGGAGACACCGCAGGCGATGCGCAGCTCTTCGAGGGGGAGGTGGCGGCCGTAGTGGCCGAGCACCATGGCCAGGGAGGCGGCGCCGCACTCCACGGCCTCCATCTGGAGGACGGTAGGGGTGCGGACCGTCTTCCCCTTCGCCTTGGGGACCGTGCGCTTGGGCGGTGCGGTGCGGCGTCTGCTCCGGGTGTCTGGTGCGGTGGTCACGGCAGGAGCCAATCGACGGGGCGCTGATCGGCCAGGCGGATCGAACCCGTGGCCAGGGTCATGGAGGTGAGCGCGAACGGCGGCCCGTCGGCCGAGGACCACTTCAGGCCGCTCCTCGTCGCGGCGGAGCGGTCGAGGCGGACCAGGACGGCCACCGGCCTGCCCTTCTTGGTGAACTGTTCGCCGAGTTGGCTGTCACCGAGGAAGGAGGAGATCTGCTGGGGGGTCTGCACGCTCCGGCCGACCGCCTTCACATGGCCGCGCAGTACCCCGTACTGCTGGGTCGGCACCGACTGCACGGTGAGGTCGACCGCGGCGTTCGCGGGGATGGTGGCGGCGCTCTCGGCGGGGACGTACACCGTCGCGTAGAGCGGATCGTCGGTGTGGGCGACCTTCTCCACGGCGGCGACGTTCGCGCCGGTCGAGATGATCGCGCCGATGGTGGCGGCGAGCGCGGTGACGCGTCCCGCGGCGACCGTGCGGACGACGGTCGTACCGCCCTGGGTCGTACGGACCTTGAGCACCGGCGCGTTCGCGGCGAGCCGTTCGCCCTCCTGGGCGACGACCTCGGTGACCTGCCCCGCGACGGGGCTCTGCAGGATGTAGCTGCCCTCGCCGTGGGTGAGGACGGCGGGCGCGCTCACGGTGGACGCCACCGTGCCCGTCACGGCCCAGACGGACGCCGCCGCCATGACGACCACCGTCACGGACAGGGCGAGCCAGCCCTGGGGGCGGGCGAAGCGCACCGGAAGGTCGAGCTCTTCGGGTGACTGCAGCTTGGCGAGGGCCTGTTGGCGGAACTGCACGGGACTTCCCTCACCTGTTCGAGAGGTTTACGGCATCCGAGAAGTCCCGGAACCGGGGAGTGGTTCCGGGACTCAACGGCACTGAAACGCGATCAGAGACCGGCGACCAGGCCCGTGACCGGGGCGGTGTTGAGGCCGGTGACACCCTCGACGGTGCCGACAACCGTGTTGACCAGGCCGGAGACCGGGGCAACACCGTCGACCAGGCCGGTGACGGTGCCGACGGCGTTCAGCGACAGACCGCCGGAGACGTTGTCGAGGTCGGCGTCCGAGATCTCGGCGGTGGCAACCTGGGGGGTGGAGTTCATGAGGGAACTTCCCTTCGTATGGATATTCATAAGGGGGAGAGCGGCCCCCCTCTGGGGGACAGATGACGGCCGCCACCGCGGGGGTGCGGCACCCGATTCCGGGCGCTGTGCGGCGCCCGTTCCCGGATGCCTGGCTGCGACCTCCGCGGTGCAACGGATCAAAGCACGCTCGCGGTGCGCGCATCCAATCAACCGGGGCTCTCACCTGGGAACTTGAGCGTGGCCAGGGCCCAACCGTGCAGGTGTGCGCACGTCTCGGCAGTCAGTTCTTCACATGCTGCACGGCATTGTTCCGTCCCCGCGCTTGTCGCCCCGTGCTCGAAAGGGACAGTCCCACCGCAATGGCGCGGAGGGGGGCGCGCGAGTGTGCAGATCTGCTGTCCACCGTGACGCGCCTGCGTATTCGATGTGCAGATTCCCTGAAGCCAGGATTCCGTTCCTGCCGGAAGACGGACCGTTACCGATCGGTAGCGCAACGTGTCGGATCCGCCGCTCACTCGGTGTAATGGCCCGATTGCCTGGTATTTCGTGGGTTTGGTCGAGCCAACTCAGCTCTTTTTTAAACACAGTTGAACAGCCCCCGCGGCCCACGCGTATCAACAGGCATCCAGGCGCCCCCTAGTCAGCCGCCGGACGGTGGCCTCGACCCCGTCCCCAGGAGGTCAAAGAGTTGAGTCACAAAAGGATTCCCAAGCGCAAGGCCGCCATCGCTGTCGGAGGCGTCGCGGCGCTCGGAGCGGCGGCTCTGCTGCTGCCCCACGCCAACGCCTCGCAGACCGACGCGAAGGGCGCCGCTCCTAAGACGCTGAAGTCCGCGGACGCCTCGAACCTGGCCTCGCTCCTCGCCTCCCAGCTCGGTGACGCCTTCGGCGGCGCGTACTGGGACGCCTCGAAGCAGCAGGTCATCGTCAATGTCGTCGGCAACAACAGCAATGTCGTCAACACCGTCGAGAAGGCCGGCGCCGTTCCCCGCAGCGTCAACAACAGCCTGTCCGCGCTCAAGACGGCTGCCAAGACACTGAAGTCCGACGCGACCATCCCCGGCACCGCCTGGTCGATCGACCCCAAGACGAACCAGGTCCAGGTCACCGCCGACAGCACCGTCACGGGTGCGAAGTGGGCCAAGCTGACGTCGACCGTCGACTCGCTCGGCTCCGGCGTGGCCACGGTCAAGAAGTCCGCCGGTGCGTTCAAGACGTTCGTGTCGGGCGGTGACGCCATCTTCGCCCAGGCGAACGGCGGCGGCGTCCGCTGCTCCCTCGGCTTCAACGTCACAGCGAGCGACGGCGCCCCCGCCTTCCTGACCGCCGGGCACTGCGGTGTCGCGGCCAAGCAGTGGTCGGACTCGCAGAACGGCCAGCCGATCGCGACCGTCGACCAGGCCACCTTCCCCGGCGCCGGCGACTTCTCGCTCGTGAAGTACGACGACCCCGCCACCCAGACGGTGAGCGAGGTGAACGAAGGCAACGGGAAGACCGTCCAGATCACCCAGGCGGCGGACGCCACGGTCGGTCAGCAGGTCCTCCGTATGGGCAGCACCACCGGTCTGCACGACGGCTCGGTCACCGGTCTCGACGCCACCGTCAACTTCCAGAGTGAAACCGTTCCCGGCGGTGTCGACACCGTCACCGGTCTCATACAGACCAACGTCTGCGCCGAGGCGGGCGACAGTGGCGGCTCCCTGTTCACCGCGGACGGCAGCGCGATCGGCCTGACCTCCGGCGGCAGCGGCGACTGCACCGCCGGCGGCGAGACCTTCTTCCAGCCCGTGACCGCCGCCCTCCAGGCGACCGGCGCGACGCTCGGTG
>LRTP01000847.1 GCA_001550305.1 Streptomyces diastatochromogenes | reverse complement strand
TCGGCGTCGGCGATCGCGCCGGCGTCCGCGGCGATCCGGTCCTCCGCGCCGGCCGCCGTGACGTCCCGCAGCCCCGGGCAGACGGCGCCCAGGTTCTCCGCCAGGGCCTCGTCGGCGGCGAGGTACGCCTCCTGCCGTCGCGCCAGCGGACGCAGGGTCGCTGCGAACAGAGCCACTCCGGCGACGAGCGGCGGCACGACGGGCAGCAGCAACAGCGGGGCGAGCGAGCACAGGCCCGCCAGCGCGCCGACGGACGTGAACACGAACGAGCGCGAGACCATCACCAGGCCCGCGAAGGTGTCCCGGGCGATCTCGACCTGCTGGGTCAGGCCGGACAGCGCCCCGCGGTCCCCCTCCCGCACCCCGCGCCGCACCACGCCGGTGACGAGCCTGTCCCTGAGCGGCTCCACCAGCGCGGCGACCGCCCCGTACACCCGCCCGGTGCCGTACGCGCCGACGAGTACGCCGAGCCCGGCTGCCGCGAGCCAGCCGAGCCCCACGGCGGCCCGTCCGGCCAGGAACCCGTCGTCCAGTGCGCGCGCGAGGGCGTAGCCGAGGAGGAACGTCTGACCCGTCTCCAGCACCGACCAGCCGGCGAGCCGCACCATCGCCCGTCGGCCGACGTACAAAAAACGCAGGGCGCGCAGGGCGCGGTGGCCCAGGAGTCCGTGCAGCCGGTGGAGTCCGTCCCGGTGGGTCACGCTCCTGCCTCCTCCTCTGCGGCCCCGAACACCGCCCGGTAGCCAGGCAGCCGCCGCCACAGCTGTGCATGCGTGCCCACCGCCCGGACCCGCCCCCCGTCCAGCCATGCCACCGTGTCGGCACGGGCGGCCGTCGCGGCCCGGTGGGCCACCACCAGCCGGGTGCCGGTCGCGGCCCTGCCCAGGACGGCCTCGGTGACCTGGTGCTCGGTCACCGTATCGAGGCTGGAGAGCGCGTCGTCGAGGACGAGCAGACGACCGCGCTGGGCGAACGCCCGGGCGAGGCCCAGGCGTTGGGCCTCGCCGCCGGAGTGCGGGGCGTCGGCGACGGGCGTCGCGTAG
>LRTP01000846.1 GCA_001550305.1 Streptomyces diastatochromogenes | reverse complement strand
CGGTGTGCTCCGCGGGCACGGCGTGGGCGCGGGAGACCGGGTACTGCTCGCGCTGCCCGACGGCATCGCCTGGGTGGCGGCCTTCCTCGCCACCGCCCGGCTGGGCGCCGTCGCGGTCCTGGTCAACCCCGAACTGCCCCCGGCCGAGCACGCGTTCATGGCCGAGGACGCCAAGGCCGTGCTCTGCGTGACCGGACCGGGCCTGGAGGACCGCTTCACCGACCGTGTGCGCCTCGGCGCCGATCAGCTGATGGCGCTCACCGCCGACGCCGAGCCGGCCGCCGCGCACCCGGTCGACGCGCACACCCCGCTCTACGTCCAGTACACCTCCGGCACCACCGGCCGGCCCAAGGGTGTCGTGCACTGTCACGGCGACCCGAAGACGTACCACGACCTCATCGGCCGACGGCTGCTGCGGATCACCCCGGACGACGTCACCCTGTCGGTGTCGAAGCTGTACTTCGCGTACGGCTTCGGCAACGCCTTCGTCTTCCCGCTCTTCTCCGGCTCCTCCGCCGTCCTGGTGGACCGGCGTCCGAACCCGGCCGCCGTGGACGAGCTGGTCGCCCGGCACCGGGTCACCCTGCTCTACTCCGTGCCCTCCGCGTACGCCGCCCTCGTCGCCGACCGGGGCAGCGGCCACGCGACCTGCTTCGCCTCCGTACGCGCCGCCGTGTCGGCCGGGGAGGGCCTGCCCGAGGGACTCGAGAAGCAGGTCGCCGATCTGCTGGGCGCGCCGGTCCTGGAGCAGATCGGCTCCACCGAGGCCGGTCACGCGTTCTGCGCCAACAGCTTCGAGCACAACCACCCGGGCACGGTCGGCCGCCCGGTCCCCGGTTTCGAGGTGGAGCTGCGCGACGGCGCCGGTGTGCCGGTGGAGGACGGCGCGGAGGGCGAACTCTGGGTGCGCGGGCCGACGCTGACGCCCGGCTATCTGAACCGGCCCGAGGAGACGGAACGCACCCTGGTCGGCGGCTGGCTGGCCACCCACGACCGGGCGCGCCGGGAGCCGGACGGCAGCTACCGGCACCTGGGACGCACCGACGACCTGGAGATGGTCGGCGGGATCACCATCTCCCCGCTGGAGGTCGAGGCCGTACTGCGGAGCCATCCTGCGGTGAAGGAGGTCGCGGTCGCGGCCATGACCGACTGGCGCGGCTTCAGCCGGCTGCGGGCCTTCGTCGTCCCCGTCTCGCCCCTGCCGCACGGCCTCTCCGGACTGTCCGGGCCGTCGGGTCTCGAGACCGAACTCGTGGGCCTGGCACGCGAGCACCTCGCCGCGTTCAAGGTCCCCAGAGCCATCAGCTTCGTCCCGTCCCTGCCCCGCACCTCGACCGGAAAACTCCGCCGCCACCTCGTCCGCCAGGGCGCCTGGTGACCCCCGCGGCACCACGACCACAGACCCGGACCACAGCCACAGCCACAGGACAGACAGGACAGAAGGGAACGGACCCATGCGACAGCAGCAGCCCCTGCTCGCCGACCGCGGTTTCTACCTGGGCCCGATGTTCCGCCACGCGGCGGACCGCCACGGAGCCGTGTTCGTCACCCTGGACCGGCCGCTCGACGTCCGTCCCGGCCTCGGGGTCGACCTCAGCTATCCGGTACTGGCCGAGGTGGTCGAGGAGCTCTCCGGACGGCTGTGGGAGGCCGGGGTCCGGCCCTCGGAGGAGGTGGTCGTCCACAAGACGGACAACGTCGACATCGTCCTGCTGACCTGCGCCGTCTCCCGTATCGGGGCCGTTCCCGTCCTCCTGTCCCCCGCGCTCTCGGGCCCGGTGGTGGGCCGGCTCCTCGAACGGCTCCACCAACCCTGGCTGATCACCGACAGAGCCAAGCTGGAAGGCCCGCTGGCGGACGTCGGCCTCTCCACCCTCGTACGACGGACGCTCTCCGTGGACGACGCGCCCGGGGCCGAACCCCTGGAGAAGTACGCCGGGGTGGAACCCCCCTCTCCCGTCCGGCTGCATCCGCGCGAGCCCGCCCTGATCACCCACAGCTCGGGCACCACCGGCCTGCCCAAGCTCGCCGTGCACTGCGCGAACACCATGTGGAACCGGCTGGTCCCGCAGAAGGCGATGGGCTGGCCCACCCGCGGCGAGACCGCCGCGCTGCACATGTCGTTCGTGCACTCGCGCTTCTACCACCTGCTCGGCGTCCTGCTGCACTTCGGCAGCCCGCTCGTGCTCATCACCGACCCGGACCCCGCCACGGTGGGACCGCTGCTGACCCGGCACCGACCCGGCATCGTCGAGACCCACCCCAACACCTTCGTGCTGTGGGAGGAGCTGGCCGACGCGCCCGGAGCGCCGCTGTCCCGGGTCCGCTCGTACGGCTCCACGTTCGACGCGATCCATCCGCGCACCGTACGGCGGCTGCTCGACGCCTCGAAGCGGCGCGCGCCCTGGCTGATCCAGCTGTACGGGCAGAGCGAGACGGGTCCGGTGGCCTTCCAGTGGTTCACCCGGCGCAGCGCCGCCCGCGCGGACGGGCGCCGGGTCGGGATCGGGATCCCCGGCTTCACCCGGGTCCGGGTCACGGACGACTCCGGCGGGCGGGCCAGGCCCGGCACGCCCGGCCGCATCGAGGCCCGCACCAGAGGGCGGATCCTCACCTATCTCGGCGCCCGGGAGCAGTACCTGCGCCAACTGGACGGCGGCGGCTGGTGGCAGATGGGCGACATGGGGTACCAGGGCCGGCTGGGCGGGCTGTATCTGATCGACCGTGAGATCGATCGGATCGACTCGGTGCACAGCAATCTGGAGGTCGAGGACGCGCTGATGGACCGGCTGGAGGAACTGCGAGAGGTGGTCATCGTGCCCGGCGCGGACCGCGAACCGGTGCCGGTGGTGTGCGTGCGCGGCGAGCGGCCGCTGGACCCGGCGCGCTGGCGGGAGGCCACGGCCGATCTGCCGCCCCTGGCCGAGCCCCGGCAGTGGCGCTTCGAGGAACTGCCGATGACCGCGACCTGGAAGGTGAAGCGGGTGGAGATCACCCGCATGCTGGCCGAGGGCGCGCGCACGTGAGCGGCGACGCCTCCGCCCGACCGGTCCTCGTGGTGGGTGCCGGGCCCGTCGGGCTG
>LRTP01000845.1 GCA_001550305.1 Streptomyces diastatochromogenes | reverse complement strand
CGCTGCGCGCGCACGGGCTGCCGGTCGTGCTCCTGGAGGCGGACCCCGAGGAGCGCGAACGCCCGGGCAGCCGCGCCCTGTTCGTCCACCGGGAGACCCTGCGGCTGCTCGACGGGATGCGCCCGGGGCTGGCCGCCGAGATCACGGCGTACGGGCGCACCTGGCACACCCGACGGACCCTGTACCGGGGCCGCGAGGTGTACGCCCGCACCTTCCCGCCACCGTCCGCGCCCGGCCTCCCGCCCTTCACCAGCCTGCGTCAGGTGGACACCGAGCGTTTCCTGCGCACCGCGTGCGAGGCGGCCGGAGTGGAGTTCGCGTGGGGGGCGCGGGTGACGAACGTGCGCGTCGCACCGACGGAGGTCGTGCTCACCGGCGAGGACGGCCGCGTGTGGACCGGCACGCACGCCGTCGCCGCCGACGGGGCGCGCTCGGCGGTCCGGGGCGAGCTGGGCATCCCGATGGAGGGGACGCGCGCGGACGGCTTCCATGTCGTCGTGGACGTCGCCGACCTGCCGGGCGCCGAGCTGCCGTTGGAGCGGGTCTTCCACTACGAGCACCCGGGGGTGGGCGGCCGCAGTGTGATGCGGGTGCCGTTCACCGGGGGCTTCCAGGTCGACCTGCAGTGCCGGGACGACGACGCGCAGGAGGCGTACGGGACCGAGGAGGCCGTACGGGAATGGCTGCCCGCGGTGGTGGGCGACGGGTACGCCGAGCGGATCCTGTGGGTGTCGACGTACCGTTTCCTGCGCAAGGTCGCCGCCTCGTTCAGCGACCCGCACCGGCGGGTGCTGTTGGTCGGCGAGGCCGCCCATCTGTTCCCGCCGTTCGGCGCGCGCGGGATGAACAGCGGGATCGCGGACGCGGCGGCCGCCGCGCGGGCGATCGCCGACGGCACGGC
>LRTP01000844.1 GCA_001550305.1 Streptomyces diastatochromogenes | reverse complement strand
GGCCCTGTTCAACAGCGCGGCCGCCGGCAGCGCGCTGGACCATCTGCGACCGCACCGCCGGATCGTCCGCGTCAAGCAGCGGGCGGCGGCGGCGCTCGCGCCCGTGCTGCCGTGGTGCGGTTCCTGGCTGGAGCACGCGCCGTACGGGCCACGGAACGGTTCGCCCGCTGTCGCGGGCCGCACGTACTGAGACCGAGAGGGGTACGCAGTGACACAACCGGCCATCGCGGAGGAGTTGTTGGCGTGGGCGCCAGGCCGTGGGCTGACCTCCGGTCCGGCCCCCGGTACGTTGCCGGGCGGCCGGCTGCTCGTCGCGGACTCGTGGCTGCTGCGCGACGGCCGGATGCGCGGCTTCGACCGGCACCGGGAACGCTTCCTGCGGGCCTGCGGCGACTGCGGCGGCCCACCGCTGGACCGGCTCGTCGCGTTCTGGCGGGACATGACGGCCGCGCTGCCGCGCACCGGGGAGTGGTTCCCCCGGGTCGAACTGGCCTCGGGCTCGATGGAGTTGCGGCTGCTGCTGCGGCACGCGCCGCCGCTCGGCACGGGCGTACGGGTCTGGGCGGCGGGGCAGAGCGATCCACGGACCGTCCCCCGCCGCAAGGGGCCCGACCTGGACACCCTGGCCCGGGTGAGGCGGCGGGCGTCCGGGGAGGGCGCGGAAGAGGCGGTGCTGATCGCGTCCTCCGGTGTGGTCCTTGAGGCGGCCACGGCCAGCGTGCTGTGGTGGGAGGACGACACCCTGTGCCTGCCCTCGCCGCAGCTGCCCGTCCTGGCCGGAGTGACGGCCGGCCTCATCCAGGAGCGGGCCCACGGGTCCGGGATCCGTGTCGCCCACCGCGAACGGACCGTGGCCGAGCTCGACGGCCGTGAGGTGTGGCTCGTGAACGCGCTGCACGGAATTCGGCCGGTGACCGCCTGGACGGCGCGGCCGATGAGCCCGGGGCCGGCCGTGCGCGCACCGGAATGGCGGCAGTGGCTGGACGACGTCATGGAACCGCTGCCGGCCGACTGAATTCCGGACACAAAAACCGAAGACGGACCGACGACCGAAAAGCAGCGCCGGGACGAATTCAATTCGCCCCGGCGCTCCCTCTCGTGCCCTCGTTCCCGAATTCAGCTTTTCTTCTGGGCGGGCTGATGGGAACCCGGCACCATACGGGTCGCGATCGCGATCCGGTTGTACGCGTTGATGACGGTGGCCGCCCAGATCAGCGCCGCGATCTGGGCCTCGTCGAAGACCTCCGCCGCCGCGGCGTAGACCGCGTCCGGCACGTGTCCGTCGTGGACCAGCGTCACGGCCTCGGTCAACGCCAGTGCGGCACGCTCCCGTTCGGTGAAGAACGGGGTCTCCCGCCAGGCGTTCAGGGCGTAGATCCGCTGCTCGGTCTCGCCCCCGGCGCGGGCGTCCTTGGTGTGCATGTCGAGGCAGAACGCACAGCCGTTGAGCTGCGAGGCGCGAATCCTGATCAGCTCCAGGAGTTCCGGTTCGACCTTGGCGTCCCGGGCCGCGGAAACGGCGGCACCGTGCAAGGCGCCCATGGCACCGGACACCTCGGGGGTAATCTTCTTCAGGGCCACACGGGACAGGGCTTCACTATTGCTCATGAGGCGACTCTATTCCACGAAAAAGGCCGTCGTCTCCCTCGTTGCGGAAAGTTCCGTTGAAAGTGCTGTGGAAGGTTCCGTTGAAAGTGCCGTTGAAAGGCAGTGCCGCGCACAATGCGTCCAGCGCCCCGGACCACCCGTGGTCCGGCGGTGTCCCGTACCCCACCACCAGTGCGTCGGTCCGCTCGGCGGGCGACTCCGGGTGGCGGTAGCGGTCGAGCCCGTGCACCGCGAGCCCCTGCCAGGCCGCCGCCCGCAGCGTCTCCTGCTCGGTGCCGGGCGGCAGGCGCAGCACCACGTGCA
>LRTP01000843.1 GCA_001550305.1 Streptomyces diastatochromogenes | reverse complement strand
CGCCGACGTGGGCCGGCTGGCCGCCGCCGTGACCGCCGTACTGGACCCTGGGCTGATCGTGCTGGGCGGCAGCACGGGCGCCGATCCGCAGCTCCTGCCGGGGGTGCGGGCCGAACTGGGCCGGCTCAGCTGGCCCACCGAGGTGGTCAGCAGCCAGATCGGGGATCTCGGTACCGTCGTGGGTGCCGCCCGGCTCGCCGTGGCCAGGGGAGTCCAAAACGTGACCGAAGGCGCGCAGGCGAAGGATTGACGGCTTACTTATCGGTCTGCCAATGTCCGGACAAGCGCTTTCTAAGTCGGCCGGGACGTCGACTTGGGGTGAGCGTCCCGGCCGTACCCAGACGTACGGCAGCCCGGCGAGGGCGTGCTCGCGGGCGGCGGCCGTCGAGGCCGGGGACCCCACCCGTCAAGGCGACACGGCCGGGCGAGGCCGTGCCCCCGGAAAGCGAAATCTCCCGCGAAATGCACCCGTGCCGCCTCGGCTGGCGCCGTGCTTCTTCCGCTACGACGAAAAGGGATTGAAGATGACCAGTGTGGGTGTGCGGCGCTCTCGCCGACTCGGCCGCGGCGGCATACGCCGTCTGGTTCCTCTCGCTGCCGTGGCCACGGCAGGAGCCCTGCTGCTCTCCGCCTGCGGGTCGGGATCCGGCTCGGGCGGGACCTCCAAGTCGCTGACGTTCTGGATCTCCACGGTTCCGGGGCAGGACGCGGGCTGGAAGAAGCTGGTGGCGCAGTACAAGAAGGAAGCCGGCGTCGACGTCAAGCTCGTCAACATCCCCTACGACGGCTACCCGACGAAGCTGCACAACGCCGCGCAGGCGAACTCCCTGCCGGATGTTGCCGACGTGCCAGCCCTTGACCCGATCTGGTCGAGCAAGCTGATCGACCTCAGCTCCATCGCCAAGAACAAGACGAACAACATCAACGCCAACTTCCTCGCCAAGGACTCGTCCGGGAAGGTGCTGTCCATCCCCTCGGACGTCACCGCGTCCGGCCTGTTCATCAACGAGACGCTGTTCAAGAAGGCCGGCGTCGCCGTCCCGACCTCGCCCCAGAACACCTGGACCTGGACCGACTTCATCAAGGCGGCGAACAAGGTCCGGGAGAAGACCGGCGCCAAGTACTCCCTCACGTTCGACCAGTCGCCGTCCCGGCTGCGCGCCATGGTGTACGAGATGGGCGGGCAGTACGTCCACGCGGACTCCTCCGGCAAGTTCTCGGTGGACGCCGCGACCAAGAAGGCCGTGGAGTACTTCGTCGGACTCAACGACGACAAGACCATGCCGAAGTCGGTGTGGACCAGCGGCGCCGACCCGTCGGCCATGTTCCAGAGCGGTGACGTGGTCGCCTACTGGTCCGGCGTGTGGCAGGTGCCCGCCTTCGCGACGAGCATCAAGAAGTTCGACTGGGCGAGCGTCCCGACTCCCGCCGAGCCGGTGCAGGCCAGCGACGTCAACAGCGGCGGCATGATGGTGGGCTTCAACAACAACGGTGCCGCGGCCACCGCCGCGCAGAAGTTCCTGTCCTGGGTGTACGAGCCGGACCACTACCGCGAGTTGTGCGAGGCGTCCGGGTTCCTGCCCGTCGAGAGCGGTCTGAACCCGAAGTACCCCTTCACCTCCGAGGCGGCGCAGGCGGCGTTCAAGCTGTACAACGAGGAGATCCCGCTCTACGCCCCGATCTCGGGCTACTTCAACGGCGCGCAGACCAACTGGGTGCTGAAGGGCAAGAGCCTCACCACCGACCCGACCAAGACAGAGCTCGGCAAGGCGATCAACGGCCAGCAGTCGGTCGACAAGGCCCTGGAGAACATCGTGGCCGGCTACAACCAGCAGGTCGGCGGCGGATCGTAGGCCAAAGGGCCGGGCGGCGGGATCGAGACACCGCCGCCCGGCCCTGGGCGCTCACGTGATGCCGGGCCCATGAAGTGAGCCCACAGCAATCCATTCCACCAGCACGGAAGTCAGGAAGATGACAAAACGCGCCGCGGACGTGTCCGTGAGCCCGCCCAGGCGACGACGCAGCACCTACACCCTCGCGCCGCTCGTCCTCATCGCGGCCAATGTCGTGCTCTTCGCGCTGTTCTTCGTGTGGCCGGCGGTGATCGGGCTCGTCTACTCCTTCACGAACTACACGGGCGTGGGGGCGTTCCAGTTCGTCGGACTGGACAACTACCACAACCTGTTCGGGGACTCCGCCTTCTACGACGCGCTGACCCGGACGCTGTTGTACACCGTCCTCTTCGTTCCGCTGAACTTCGCGCTGTCGCTGCTCATCGCCAACGTGCTGGTGAGCAAGCATGCCAAGGGTGCGTCGGTCGCCCGCGTCGTCTTCTTCATCCCGTGGCTGCTGTCGCCCATCGTCGTGGGTGTCCTGTGGCGGTGGCTGTTCGGTGAGAACTTCGGACTGGTCAACTACGTCGTCGAGAAGTTCGGCGGGTCCGCCGTTCCGTGGCAGTCGAACGCGGACCTGTCGCTGGTGGTGGTAGTGGTGGCGGCGTCCTGGGCCTGGACGGGCTTCTCGATGCTGCTGTTCATCGCGGCGATCAAGAACGTACCGGTGTCGTACTACGAGGCGGCCTCGCTCGACGGCGCCGGTCCATGGCGCCAGTTCATCAGCATCACCCTGCCGAGCATCGCGCCCACCTCGTTCATCGTGATCCTGCTCAACACGATCAACGCGATGAAGGAATACCCGCTGTTCGTCTCCCTCAACAACGGCGGACCCGGAACGTCGAACAACCTGCTTGTCCAGTACATCTATCAGACCGGCTTCCAACGGGGCCAGATCGGCTACGCGAGCGCCGCGTCGTTCGTGCTCATGCTCATCCTGATGGCCGTCGCGATCATCCAGCTGGTCGTCAACCGGCGGGTGGAGAACCGATGACAACCACAGACATGCCACGCAAGGCCGACGCCGGTCCCGGACGGTCCGTCTCCAAAAAGCGGCCCCGCGGTGCGAGCAGCGGTGGGCTCCGGCGGGCGGTACCCGCGACGACACTGCTGTGGATCCTCGCGTGCCTCTACGGGTTGCCGGTGCTGTGGTTCATCCTCAGCTCCTTCAAACCCGCCGGGGATCTGTTCTCCTATCCACTGACGCTGGTTCCGCACCACCCCACCCTGTCGGGTTACCTGACGGCGTGGCGCAGTGCCAACTTCTCGCAGTACTTCATCAACACGACCCTCGTGTGTGTGATCACGACGATCCTCACGGTGGGAGCCAGCTGCTGCACCGGGTACGCGCTGGCCAAGTACGACAACAAATGGCTCAAGGCGTTCTTCATCTGCATCCTGGCCACCACGATGCTGCCGGGCGAGGTCATGCTCGCCCCCGAGTTCCTGGTGGTCCGCAACCTCGGCCTCTACAACTCGTTCGCCGGCATCATCCTCCCGGCCGTGCTCACCGCGACCGGATGCTTCATGTTCCGGCAGTTCTTCCTGACGGTTCCCGACGAACTCGTGGAAGCCGCACGCATCGACGGCGCCCGCGAACTGTCGATCTTCCTGCGGATCATGGTGCCGCTCTCCCGGCCCATCATGCTGACCCTCGCCATCCTGTCCTTCCAGTGGCGGTGGAACGACTACATCTGGCCACTTCTGATGCTGAACGACCCCAACAAGTTCACCGTGCAGATCGGCATCCAGAGCATCGTCGGCGCGCAGAACATCAACTGGTCGGTCCTGCTCGGCGCATCGGTCATCTCCATGATCCCGCTGATCGTCATCTTCCTGGTCTTCCAGCGCTACGTCATGGGCGCCGACATCAACGCCGGACTGAAGGACTGACCCTGTCCACCCCGCTCGACCACGAGTTCGTCCGCGCGGTGGCCGGCGCCGCCGACCGGCCGGCCGCCCCGCCGG
>LRTP01000842.1 GCA_001550305.1 Streptomyces diastatochromogenes | reverse complement strand
GTCCGGCTCGCCGACGGGCGCGAGGTCCGCGCCGACGGCATCGTCATCGCGACCGGCGCCGTGGCGCGTACTCTGCCGGGGTCCGAAGGTCTGGCCGGAGTGCACACCCTGCGCACCCTGGACGACGCCCGCGCCCTGCGGGACGAACTGGCCGGGGGCGGACGGCTGGTGGTGATCGGCGGCGGCTTCATCGGTGCCGAGGTCGCCTCCACCGCATACGCCCTCGGGCTGGACGTGACGGTCGTCGAGGCGGCCCCGACGCCGCTGGCCGGACCGCTCGGCGCGACAATGGGCGACGTCGTCTCCGCCCTCCATGTGGACCACGGCGTAAGGCTGTTGTGCGGCGTGGGGGTCAAGGGGCTGAGCGGGGAGCGGCGGGTGGACGCCGTCCTGCTCGAGGACGGCCGCAGCATCCCCGGCGACATCGTCGTCGTCGGTGTGGGCGCACGGCCGTGCGTCGAGTGGCTGGAAGGCTCCGGTGTCGAACTCGACAACGGCGTCAAGTGCGGCGCCGACGGCCGCACCAGCCTGGCCGGCGTGGTCGCGGTCGGCGACTGCGCCAACTGGTACGACCCCCGCGCGGGTGCCCATCGCCGCGTCGAACACTGGACCGGGGCGCGCGAGCGTCCCGACGCCGCGATCGCCACACTGCTGGCGGGCGGCGCGGTGGAACCGGGTGTGCCCCGGCCGCCGTACTTCTGGTCCGACCAGTACGGCGTGAAGATCCAGTTCGCCGGTCACGCGGCAGCCGCCGACAGTGTGACCATCGAGGCGGGCGCCGCGGACGACCGCGACGTCCTGGCCGTCTACCGGCGTGCCGGAGTTCCGGTCGCCGTGCTCGGGATGAACCAGCCTCGGCTGTTCACCCGCTGGCGCAAGCAGCTCGCCGCCACGAGCTCTTGACACGGCCTCTGCGTCATTTCATGCTGCGGTTGCACATGGCACGCAGCGTTGCTCCATGCACAACGCCGTCCGGAGTCGTTCTTCCCGGCGCGTGAATGGCCCCTCCACGACGTTTCCCGAGGAGTGCACCGTGACCTCGACCAGCCTGCCGGACAGTCTGATCGCCACCCTCCCCGGCTCCTCTTACACGGATCCGGGGATCTTCGCCCAAGAGCAGGAGCGCATCTTCGAAACGATGTGGTTCTGCGCCGTGCGTTCCTCGGACCTGGCCAAGCCCGGTGCCTTCCGGACCGTAGAGGTGGGCCGCGAGAGCATCCTGATCACGCGTGCGCGGGACAACTCCGTACGCGCCTTCTTCAACGTCTGCCGGCACCGCGGTGCCAAGCTCTGCACCGAGGAGGCCGGCGAGGTCAAGCGTGCCTTCCAGTGTCCGTACCACGCCTGGACGTACGACCTGAACGGCAAGCTCGTCGCGGCGCCCAACCTCACGAAGATGCCCGACGTCGGCCGCACCGAGTTCGGCCTGGTGGGCGTGGCCACCCGCGAATGGCTCGGCTACGTCTGGGTCTGCCTGGCGGAGAACCCGCCCTCCTTCGAGGACGACGTCCTCGGCGAGGTCGTCGGCCGGCTCGGCGACGTGGAGTCGATCGAGCACTACGACATCGACAACCTCTCGGTCGGCAAGCGGATCGTCTACGACGTCAAGGCGAACTGGAAGCTCATCATCGAGAACTTCATGGAGTGCTACCACTGCGCCACGATCCACCCCGAACTCACCGAGGTGCTACCCGAGTTCGCCGACGGCTACGCGGCCCAGTACTACGTCGGCCACGGCGCCGAGTTCGGTGAGGAGGTCCAGGGCTTCACCGTCGACGGCTCCGAGGGGCTGGACCGCATACCCGGCGTGTCCGACGACCAGGACCGCCGCTACTACGCGATCACCATCAAACCGCAGGTCTTCATCAACCTCGTCCCCGATCACGTGATCTTCCACCGGATGTACCCGGTGGCCGTCGACCGCACGATCGTCGAGTGCGACTGGCTCTATCTTCCGCACGTCGTCGAGAGCGGCAAGGACGTCAGCCGGTCCGTGGAACTCTTCGACCGGGTCAACCGCCAGGACTTCGACGCGTGCGAGCGCACGCAGCCCGGGATGAGCTCCCGGATGTACGCCAAGGGCGGGGTGCTGGTGCCCAGCGAACACCACATCGGTGCCTTCCACGACTGGGTGAACGAGCGCCTCGGAACTTCCCGGCCGTAGGTGGGCGGGTCAGCCCAGGTAGCCCATGCGATGGCTGATCTCCTCCGCGCCCTTGACCAGCACCGGGGCGAGTTCGTGCATGCGCTCCTCGGTGAACCGGTACGAGGGCCCGGAGGCGCTGAGTGCCGCGATGACCTCTCCGTTCCGGTCGCGGACCGGCGCGGCCATGGCGTGGAGCCCCAGCTCCAGCTCCTCCACAGTCCAGGCGTAGCCGCGCTCCCGGGCCTCGGCGAGATTCTTCTCGAGCTTCGTCTTCGAGGTCAGCGTGTGCGGGGTCACCTTCTTCAGGCCGGCCTCCGACAGCAGCGCGGCGCGCTCCTTGGCGGGCATGTGGGCCAGCAGGACCTTGCCGCTGGAGGTGGCGTGCAACGGGGTCAGCTCGCCGACCCAGTTGTGCGCGGTGACGGCGCCGGGGCCGCGCACCTCGTAGAGGTTGATCGCGTAGTGCTCCTGCATGACGGCGATGTTGACGGTCTCGCCGATCTCCTCGGCGAGGCGCTCGCAGACCGGGCGGCCCTGCTGGGTGATGTCGATGCGTCCCGTGACCGCGCCGGCCAGGCGTACGATGCCGAAACCGAGGCGGTACTTGCCGCGCTCGCCCGCCTGCTCCACCAGACCGCGCGCCTCCAGGGCGCCGAGCAGCCGGAACGCGGTCGACTTGTGAACATCGATCTCGGCGGCCACCTCGCTGACGCCGGCCTCGCCGCGCTGGGCCAGGATCTCCAGCACGCTGATGGCGCGGTCGACGGACTGCACCCCGCCGGACTGCGAACCTGTCGTTTCAGTATCTGGACTGTAGTTGCTCATAGCGAAACTATACGCGCAGTAAACAACGCCGGCGCAAGTAACGGCGCCGAAACGTAGACCGTGCAAGTTGCGTGGCACGCAACCTAGTGCGTATAGCGATACCCGTACTAGCATGCCACGCGTATCTACGGCGCGAGCGAGACGAGGCACCATGGCTCCCCTGCAATACGACTTCGTCATCGTCGGTGGTGGATCCGCCGGCAGTGCACTGGCGAACCGGCTCTCCGCCGACCCGGGCAACCAGGTGCTGGTCCTGGAGGCCGGCCGGCCCGACTACCCGTGGGACGTCTTCATCCACATGCCCGCGGCGCTGACCTACCCGATCGGCAGCCGGTTCTACGACTGGAAGTACGAGTCCGAACCAGAGCCCCACATGGGCAATCGGCGCATCTATCACGCGCGCGGCAAGGTGCTGGGCGGTTCCAGCAGCATCAACGGCATGATCTTCCAGCGCGGCAACCCCATGGACTACGAGCGCTGGGCCGCCGACGCCGGTATGGAGACCTGGGACTACGCGCACTGTCTGCCGTACTTCAAGCGGATGGAGAACTGTCTCGCGGCCGACCCCGACGACGAGTTCCGCGGCCACGACGGCCCGCTCGTCCTCGAACGCGGCCCCGCCTCCAACCCGCTGTTCACCGCCTTCCTCGAGGCCGTCCAGGAGGCGGGTTACCCCCGCACCGACGACGTCAACGGGTACCAGCAGGAGGGCTTCGCCCCCTTCGACCGCAACGTCAGCCGCGGCCGCCGGCTGTCGGCCTCGAAGGCGTACCTCAAGCCCGTGAAGAAGCGGCCCAACCTCACCGTCACCACCCGCGCCCAGGTCACCCGCGTCCTCTTCGAGGGCAAGAAGGCCGTCGGTGTCGAGTACCGGCGCCGCGGCAAGGTCCAGCAGGTGCGCGCCCGCGAGGTCATCCTCTGCGGCGGCGCGATCAACTCCCCTCAGCTGCTCCAGCTCTCCGGCGTCGGCAACGCCGAGGAACTGAGCGCGCTCGGCATCGACGTCGTCCACGACCTTCCGGGCGTCGGCGAGAACATGCAGGACCACCTGGAGGTGTACATCCAGTACGCCTGCAAGCAGCCCGTCTCCATGCAGCCGTACATGGCGAAGTGGCGCGCGCCCTTCATCGGCCTGCAATGGCTCTTCCGCAGGGGCCCCGCCTCGACCAACCACTTCGAGGCCGGCGGCTTCGCCCGCAGCAACGAGGACGTGGACTACCCCAACCTGATGTTCCACTTCCTGCCGATCGCGGTCCGCTACGACGGCTCCTCGCCCGCCGGCGGCCATGGCTACCAGGTGCACGTCGGGCCCATGTACTCCGACGCCATCGGCTCGGTGAAGATCAAGAGCAAGGACCCGCAGGAACACCCGGCGCTGCGCTTCAACTACCTGTCCACCGAGCAGGACCGCCGCGAGTGGGTCGAGTCGATCCGGGTCGCCCGCGAGCTCCTCAACCAGCCCGCCTTGGCCCCGTACAACGACGGGGAGATCTCCCCCGGCCCGTCCGTGGCGAGCGAGGAGGAGATCCTCGCCTGGGTCGCCAAGGAGGGCGAAACCGCCCTGCATCCATCCTGCACCTGCAAGATGGGCACCGACGAGATGTCGGTCGTCGACCCCACCAGCATGCGCGTGCACGGTGTGGAGGGGCTGCGCGTCGTCGACGCGTCGGTGATGCCCTACGTCACCAACGGCAACATCTACGCGCCGGTGATGATGATCGCGGAGAAGGCGGCCGACCTCATCCTCGGCAAGGAGCCGCTGCCCGCCTCCAAGGCCGCGTACTACCGACACCGGGACGCCCAGAAGCAGGCCGGGTAGACGTTGGACGCCGAAGGGTTCCGGGCGCTGTTGTCGGGCGTCCGCTACGAGGTGCTGCCCGCGAAGGCGGCCGAGGACAAGGTCCTCGCACATGTACCGCGCGACGTCGTCGTCACCGTGACGGCGTCGCCGGTCAAGGGCCTGGAGCCGACGCTCGACCTCGTCGGCCGGCTGGCGGCGCACGGTTACCGTGTCGTTCCGCACGTGCCCGCGCGACTGCTGCGGGACGACGCGCATCTGAAGGATGTCGTCGACCGGCTCCGGGAGACGGGTGTCGACGACGTCTTCGTCCCGGCCGGCGACGCCGATCCGCCGGCCGGGGCCTACGACGGGGCGCTACCGGTGCTGCGCAGGCTGAGCGAGCTGGGCAGCCCGTTCGCGCGCGTCGGTATCACCGGCTATCCCGAGAGCCATCCGCTCATCCACGACGACCTCACCATCCAGGCCATGTGGGACAAACATGCGCACGCCACGTACATCGTGAGCAACCTCTGCTTCGATCCGCGCGTGCTGGGTGACTGGGTCGGACGCATACGGCGCCGCGACGTCACCCTGCCCGTCCATGTGGGCGTGGCGGGGCCCGTGCAGCGGGCGAAGCTGCTGGCCATGGCGACGAAGATCGGGGTGGGGGAGTCGACGCGCTTCCTCACCAAGCACGCCTCGTGGTTCCTGCGGTTCGCGACCCCCGGCGGTTACTCGCCCGACCGGCTGCTCGCCCGCAGTGCCGAGGCGCTCACCGGGCCCTCGGCCGGGGTGGCGGGCCTGCACGTGTTCACGTTCAACCAGATCGCCGAGACCGAACGGTGGCGCCGCGCCCTGCTGGACCGGTTGGGCGACTGAACCAGCAGGGGCATGGCACCCGAAACCGACCGGCGACTGCCCCGAACCTTTACCAGCGCCTCCGGTGACGTCCGCCGGGACCGGCTGGGCCACCCCGGCCGGCCACCGGTCGTCCTGCTGCACGGCCTCACGGAACCGCTCGTGGTCGCCCAGAACGGGGACCCACACGGTGCCGGCGCGACCGGATCCACCAGGGCGAGGGCCGCGCCGCTCTCGTCTCCGGCGCGCAATTCGAACCGGTCGCCGGAGCGGGGCACCTCGTCCAGGAGGACGCCCGGGTTCGTATACGACGGGGGCGGGGCCGGAATCCGGCCCCGCCCCCGTCATGCCGTACTGCTGCGTGGCCCTCGACGCCGTACGTCTCTGCCGGGCTCTCGAAGTCCCGGTGGTCGGAGACGATCGCCGGGATCTCGATGTTGAGGGCGCCGGTGCGCCGGCGGAGGAGCAGATCGTTCAGGCAGTGGCCGAACTTGGACACCATGATCAGCGTCCGGGGCGAGGTCGACGCCGAATCGGTAACGCAGAGTTTTCACGTTCGCGGCAGGGTCGGAGACGTCGAAGTGAACCCTCATGAACATCCGCAACTGTGTTGGTGCGTATTACACAACTCGGTGAGTAATACGCAACCTGGTTGGACTCGATGGGGTCATCGGTCAAGAGAGAAGGGTCGATGGGCCCCTTGCGAAATCGTCATCCGCCAACCCCTTGACGTAGGTCTGTGGCGTTCGTCATGGTGTTCCACCACAAGCAATTGAATGCACGATGCGCAACGCATAACGGCTGAAGGGCTTGGCGCGTGGCAGACCTGTATGTGGCTGGGGAATGGCGCGATGCGGCGGCCGGTGGGCGCCGGGAGATCCGCTGTCCCGCTGATGGCGCGCTCGCCGCGACCGTGTCCGAGGGGACGCGTCCGGATACCGAGGCGGCGATCGCGGCGGCCCGCCGGGCCTTCGACGAAGGTCCCTGGCCGCACACCCCCGAGCGGGAGCGCGGCGCGCTGCTGCTGCGCACCGCCGATCTCATCGAGCGCGACGCCAAGGAGTTCGCCCGCGCCGAGTCGTTGGACACCGGCAAGCGGCTGGTGGAGAGCGAGTACGACATCGCCGACGTTGTCTCCTGTTTTCGCTACTACGGCGGGATCGGGGGCACGGATGCCGGCCGGGTGATCGACACCGGTCGTGATGACGCCGTCAGCCGTGTCGTCTATGAACCGATCGGCGTGTGCGGGCTCATCACCCCCTGGAACTACCCGCTGCTGCAGGCCAGTTGGAAGGTCGCCCCGGCGCTTCTCGCGGGCAACACGATCGTCCTCAAGCCCAGTGAGCTCACCCCCTCCACCTCCATCCTGCTGATGCGGGCGCTGGAGGAGGCCGGGCTCCCGGCCGGTGCCGCCAATCTCGTCCTGGGCACGGGCCCCGAGGTGGGCGCACCGCTCTCCGAGGACCCGGCCGTCGACATGGTCTCCTTCACCGGAGGCCTGGAGACCGGCAAGCGCATCATGGCCACCGCCGCCGCGACCGTGAAGAAGGTCGCGCTGGAGCTCGGCGGCAAGAACCCCAACGTGATCTTCGCCGACGCCGACTTCGACACGGCCGTCGACTTCGCCCTCACGGCCGTCTTCCTGCACTCGGGCCAGGTCTGCTCGGCCGGCGCCCGGCTGATCGTCGAGGACTCGATCCATGACGCCCTGGTCGACGAGGTCGTCCGTCGCGCCCGGCAGATCCGGCTGGGCGGGCCCTTCGACCCCGGGGCCGAGACCGGCGCGCTGATTTCCGCGCAGCACCGGGAGAAGGTCGAGGCGTATGTCGCGGCCGGCCTCGCCGAGGGCGCCGTACTGCGCTGCGGCGGCGAACGGCCGGGCGATCCCGCCCTCGCGGACGGCTACTACTACCCGCCGACCGTGCTCGACGCGTGCACGCAGGACATGCGGGTGGTGCACGAGGAGTCCTTCGGACCCGTGCTGACCGTCGAGCGCTTCACCGACGAGGACGACGCCGTACGCATCGCCAACGACACCGAGTACGGACTCGCCGGAGCCGTCTGGACCCAGGATGCCGGGAAGGCCCAGCGGGTCGCCCGGCGACTGCGCCACGGCACGGTGTGGATCAACGACTACCACCCCTACGTGCCGCAAGCGGAATGGGGTGGCTTCGGGCACTCGGGCGTGGGCAGGGAGCTGGGACCGACCGGCCTGGACGAGTACCGAGAGCCCAAGCACATCTGGCAGAACATCCAACCCCGGCCGCAGCACTGGTTCCGCGGCTGAACGCCGAAGAGAGGTCGATCGTGACCCCAGCACAGACTGAGGTGCCGCAGCGGCGCGGCACGTCCCAGGACTCGGCTCCCACCCCGGTCATATCCGTGCGCAAGCTGTGGAAGGTGTTCGGGCCGAAGGCAGACCAGGTACCGGACTCCGAGGAGCTGTGCGGGCTCACCCGTCGCGAGCTGATGGACCGCACCGGATGCACCGCCGCCGTACGCGATGTGAACTTCGAGGTCTCGCCCGGCGAGGTCTTCGTCGTCATGGGCCTGTCCGGCTCCGGGAAGTCCACGCTGGTGCGATGTCTGACCCGGCTGATCGAACCCACCGCGGGGGAGATCGTCTTCGAGGGCGAGGACATCCGACAGGCGGACGACAAGCGCCTGCGCGAACTGCGTCGCCGCAAGTTCTCCATGGTCTTCCAGCACTTCGGGCTGCTGCCGCACCGAAGGGTCGTCGACAACGTGTCGTTCGGCCTGGAGATCCGCGGCATGAGCAAGGCCGAGCGCACCAAGCGGGCGCTCGAGGTCGTCGAACTGGTCGGCCTCTCCGGCTACGAGAACTCCTACCCCGACCAGCTCTCCGGCGGTATGCAGCAGCGCGTCGGCCTCGCCCGGGCGCTGGCAGGCGACCCGGACGTGCTCCTCTTCGACGAACCGTTCTCGGCGCTCGACCCGCTGATCCGCCGGGACATGCAGAACGAGGTCATCCGGCTGCACCACGAGGTCGGCAAGACGATGGTGTTCATCACCCACGACCTCTCCGAGGCGCTCAAGCTGGGTGACCGCATCCTCATCATGCGCGACGGCAAGACGGTCCAGTGCGGCACCGGTGACGAGCTGGTCGGCGCCCCCGCCGACGACTACGTACGCGAGTTCGTCAAGGACGTGCCGCGTGGCGACGTACTCACCCTGCGCTGGATCATGCGCGCGCCGGAGGACGGCGACGAACTGGACGGCCCCGAGCTGGGCCCGGATGTCGTGGTGAAGGAGGCCACCCGGGCGGTGCTCGCGGCCGACAAGCCCGTCAAGGTCGTCGAGAACGGCAAGCTGCTCGGCATCGTCGGCGACGAGGAGATCCTCGCGGTGGTCGCCGGGCAGGAAGGCGGCGCGTGATGACCGTCGCCATCGAGAAACCTGACACAGCAGAGGCTGTAGAACCGGCCGCGCCCGCCAAGGGCGCGCGCAGGGTCAGCCGGCCCATGATGATCGGCGCGATCCTCGTCGTCTGGCTGGTGCTGTTCTTCATCCTGCGCGGAAAGCAGACCCTGTCCCTGGCGGCGGCGGACCTGACCGATCTGCACCGGTCGATCAACGACTTCAACGACTCCATCGGCGCCAACCGCAACTCCAACCCGCTCTTCCTGTACTTCTTCAACGAGATCCGGCTGGTCATCGACAACCTGGTGACCTTCATCCAGCACCTGATCTCCCAGCCGTCCGGGGGCCGCCCGGTCCCACAGGTCGGCTGGCTCGGCGTCGTCGGCATCGCCGGGTACGTCTCCTGGGCCGTGGGGAACTGGCGGGTCGCGCTGCTGGCCGTGGCGGGCTTCACCTTCTTCGGGCTGCAGGGGCTGTGGCAGGAGAGCATGGACACCCTCGCCCTCACCCTCTCCGCGGTGTTCGTGGCCCTGCTGTTCGCGATCCCGCTCGGGGTGTGGGCCGGGCTCTCGGACCGGTTCAACCGGATCATGACGCCCTTCCTGGACTTCATGCAGACGATGCCGACCTTCGTCTACCTGGCACCGCTGACCCTGTTCTTCCTCATCGGCGGAGCGTCCGCCACCATCGCCACCGTGATCTACGCGGCCCCGCCGACGATCCGCATCACCGCGCACGCCATCCGCAACGTGTCGAAGACGACCGTCGAGGCGGCCGACTCCCTGGGCGCCACCCGCCGTCAGTCCCTGCTGAAGGTCCTGCTGCCGATGTCCAAGCGGACCGTGGTGATGGGCGTCAACCAGACCATCATGGCCGCCCTGGCCATGGTGACCATCGCCGCCCTGATCAATGCGCCCGGCCTCGGCGCGAACGTCATCCAGGCACTGCAGTCGCTCGACGTCGGCACGGCCTTCAACGCGGGTCTCGCCATCGTGGTCATGGCGATCGTCCTGGACCGGGTCACGACCGCGGCCAGCGCCCGTGAGGAGAACGCGCGGCGCTCCAAGAACACCTTCGTGAAGTGGCGGCGGCCACTGCTGGGCGCAGGCGCGGTGGTCACGGCGGTCCTGATCTACCTGTCGCACACCTATCTGTGGGCGGCGGACTTCCCCGGCGACGGCACCATCGGCAGCCACATCGCGAGCGCGGCGGACACCGCGACCAACTGGGCGCAGGACAACCTGTCGGGTCTGACCAACACGATCCGCGACATCATCACCAACGGCCTGCTCAATCCGTTCCAGACGCTGCTCACCGACTCCCCGTGGTGGCTCGTCGGCGCGGTGCTGGTCGCGCTGGGCGTGGTGTTCGGCGGCTGGAAGGCCGGCGTCACCACGGCCGTGTGCGTGGGTCTGCTGGTCGGCACGGGTGTGTGGTCGGACGGCATGACGACGCTGGCCTCGACGCTCGTCGCCACGGTGCTGGTGATGGTGCTCGGCATCGTCTTCGGCGTGTGGATGGGGCGCAGCATGCTCGTGGACAGGCTGATCCGGCCCACCCTGGACGCGGCCCAGGTCATGCCGCCGTTCGTCTACCTCGTACCGTTCCTCGCGCTGTTCGGCGCCACCCGCTTCACGGCCATCGTCGCGGCGATCGTCTACGGGGCGCCCGTCACGATGAAGATCATCGCGGACGGGATCCGGGCCGTGCCCGAGACCACCGTGGAAGCGGCCACCTCCGCCGGGTGCAACACCTGGCAGATCATCACCAAGGTCCAACTGCCGATGTCACGCAGTGCCCTGACGCTCGCGACCAACCAGGGCCTGATCTACGTGCTGTCGATGGTTGTGGTGGGCGGCCTGGTAGGAGCGGGCGCCCTCGGCTACGACGTCGTGGCCGGATTCTCGCAGGGGCAGCTGTACGGGAAGGGACTCGCGGCGGGTCTCGCCATCGTCCTTCTCGGAGTCATGTTCGACCGGATCACTCAGGCAGCGGCGCGACGCGCGAGCGCTTAAGGAGCACGACACCATGGCAAGACACTGGCGAGCCGGCGCGGCCGGCCTGGCCGTCCTCGGCCTCACCCTCACCGCGTGCGGAGGGGCGAAAGTCGGCGACTCCTCCTCGGGTTCGAACAACGCGGGCAGCTCCGGCAAGTGCGGCACGTTCAACCTCGCGGTCAACCCGTGGGTGGGCTACGAGGCCGACGCGGCGGTCGTCGCATACGTCGCTCAACACAACCTCGGCTGTACGGTCACCAAGAAGAACCTGAAGGAAGAGATCGCCTGGCAGGGCTTCGGCACCGGCGAGGTCGACGCCATCCTGGAGAACTGGGGCCACGCCGACCTGACGAAGAAGTACATCAGCGGCCAGAAGACCGCCGTCGACGCCGGCCAGACCGGCAACAAAGGCATCATCGGCTGGTACGTGCCGCCGTGGCTGGCCAAGGCGCACCCCGACATCCTCGACTCGAAGAACCTCAACAAGTACGCGTCGAAGTTCAAGACGTCGGAGTCGGGCGGCAAGGGCCAGCTCCTGGACGGCGACCCGTCGTATGTCACGAACGACGCGGCGCTGGTGAAGAACCTGAAGCTGGACTTCAAGGTGGTGTACGCGGGCAGCGAGACCGCCCTCATCCAGGCCTTCCGCACCGCCGAGAAGAACAAGCAGTGGGTGATCGGCTACTTCTACGAGCCGCAGTGGTTCCTGTCCGAGGTCCCGCTGAAGAAGGTCTCCCTGCCCACGTACACGACGGGCTGTGACGCCGATGCCGCGAAGATCGCCTGCGACTATCCCGTGTACGACCTCAACAAGATCGTCAGCGCCAAGTTCGCCAAGTCGGGCAGCCCCGCCTACAACCTGGTGAAGAACTTCAACTGGACGAACGACGACCAGAACACCGTCGCCAAGTACATCGCCCAGGACAAGATGACCGACGAGGCGGCGGCGAAGAAGTGGGTCGACGCCAACAAGGACAAGGTGGACGCCTGGCTCAAGTAGGCCGAGGTCCGACCCGGTCGGACATGCCCGGCGGGCGGTGCGTGCAGGTGCGCGCCGCCCGCCGGGCATTGCCGTGTTCAGGGCGGTGTTTCGGCCTGTTCTCCGACGTCACGGACCCCTTGACACCCCCTCCCTGCGACAGGCACATTGAGTTGCGCAACCTGAATCATGTTGCGCAGACAGCAACTCTACGGTTTTGATTTCGGAGGTGCGGCGATGGCGGGACCCCGAGTGGTGATCATCGGAGCAGGCGTCGTGGGAGCGGCCCTCGCTGACGAGATCTCCGCGCGCGGCTGGACCGAAGTGACCGTGGTCGACCAGGGCCCGCTGCCGGCCACCGGGGGATCGTCGTCGCACGCCCCGGGCCTGGTCTTCCAGACGAACTCCTCCAAGACCATGACCGAGTTGGCCCGCTACACGGTCGAGAAGTTCTGTTCCCTCGACGTCGACGGCAAGCCCTGCTTCCTGCAGGTCGGCGGCCTCGAAGTGGCGACCACTCCCGAGCGCGTCGCCGAACTGCACCGCCGCCACGGCTGGATCACCGCCTGGGGCATCGAGGCCCGGCTGCTGAGCCCCGAGGAGTGCGTCGAGCAGCACCCGCTCGTCAACCCGGACAAGGTCCTCGGCGGCCTCCTCGTCCCGACCGACGGCCTCGCCAAGGCTGTCCTCGCCGTAGAGGCGCAGATCCGCCGGGCCACCGAGCGCGGCGTACGCTTCCTCGCCCGCCACGAGGTCCTCGACGTCCAGCAGAGCGAGGGCCGCGTCACCGGGGTCCTCACCGACAAGGGCGAGATCCCCGCCGACATCGTCGTGTGCTGCGCCGGCATCTGGGGCCCGAAGATCGCCCGCATGGTCGGCATGAACCTCCCGCTCACCCCGCTCGGCCACCAACTCGCCTGGACCGGCCCGGTACCGGCGCTCGCGGGCCAGACCGAGGAGGCCGTGCGCCCGATCCTGCGCCACCAGGACGCCGACCTCTACTACCGCGACCGCTTCGACGGCATCGGCATCGGTTACTACGGCCACCGCCCGATGCCCATCTCCGCCGACGACATCCTCTCCGTGGACGAGGCCGACGAGATGCCGTCGGTCCTGAAGTTCACCGAGGACGACTTCGAGGACGCCTGGACCGAGACCCAGTCCCTGCTCCCCGCGACGCGCGAGGCCAAGGTCGAGGAGGGCATCAACGGCCTGTTCTCCTTCACCACCGACGGTCAGCCGCTCCTCGGTGAATCCCCGGACGTCAAGGGCTTCTGGGTCGCCGAGGCCGTCTGGGTCACCCACTCCGCCGGCGTCGGCCGGGCCATGGCCGAATGGCTGGTCGACGGATACTGCTCGTCCTTCGACCTGCACGAGTGCGACGTCAATCGCTTCGAACCGCACCAGCTCGCCCCCGAGTACGTCCTGGCCCGTGACTGCCAGAACTTCGTCGAGGTCTACGACATTCTCCACCCGCTCCAGCCGTCCGGGGCCCCGCGGCCGATCCGCACGAGCCCCTTCCACGCCCGCCAGCAGGAGCTGGGCGCCTTCTTCCTGGAGGCGAACGGCTGGGAGCGCCCCCAGTGGTACGAGGCCAACGCAAGCCTGCTGGAAGGCCGTTCCATCCCGACCCCGAACGACTGGGCCGCGCGCCACTGGTCCCCGATCGTCGGCGCGGAGGCACAGGCCACCCGCGAGACCGTCGCGATGTACGACATGACGGCCCTCAAGCGCCTTGAGGTCGGCGGTCCCGGCGCCGCCGCCTTCCTGGAGAGCCTGTCCACCGGCAAGATCGACAAGTCCGTCGGCTCCGTCACGTACACCCTCCTGCTGGACGAGGACGGTGGTATCCGCAGTGACGTCACCGTTGCCCGGCTGGCCCGCGACCTCTTCCAGGTCGGCGCCAACGGCAACCTGGACCTCGACTGGTTCACGCGCCACCTCCCCACCGACGGCACGGTGCAGGTTCGTGACATCACCCCGGGCACCTGCTGCATCGGCCTGTGGGGCCCGCTCGCCCGCAAGGTCCTGCAGCCCCTCGCCGACGCGGACTTCTCGAACGACGGCCTGAAGTACTTCCGCGCCAAGCGCGCCCACATCGGCTCCGTCCCCGTCACCGCGATGCGTCTCTCGTACGTCGGTGAGCTCGGCTGGGAGCTGTACACCACGGCCGACCTGGGCCAGAAACTGTGGGACACCCTGTGGCAGGCGGCCGAGCCGCTGGGCGGCGTCATCGCCGGCCGCGGTGCCTTCAACAGCCTCCGCCTGGAGAAGGGCTACCGCTCCTTCGGCACCGACATGACCTACGAGCACGACCCCTACGAGGCCGGCGTCGGCTTCGCCGTCAAGCTCGACAAGGGCGACTTCATCGGCAAGGCGGCCCTTGAGCGCCGTAAGACCGACGTGCGACGCAAGCTGACCTGCCTCACCATCGACGACCCGCAGTCCGTCGTCATGGGCAAGGAGCCGGTGTACGACGGTGAGCGCGCCGTCGGCTACGTCACCAGCGCCGCCTACGGCTACACGATCGGCAAGGGCATCGCCTACGCCTGGCTCCCGGCGGAACTCGCCGCCCCGGGCACCACCGTGCACATCGGGTACTTCGACCGGCGCGTCGAGGCGGTCGTCGCCGAGGAGCCCCTGTTCGACCCGACCATGTCCCGCCTCCGTGGATAGTACCCAGCGTCGACTTCGAGAGAAGGAGCACTGCCGGTGACCGCTCAGTTGCTGGACGGCAAGGCGACCGCTGCCGCGGTCCGCCGCGAACTCGCCGAGCGCGTGGCCAAGTTGACCGCCACGGGCGCCCGTCCGCCGGGGCTCGGCACAGTCCTGGTCGGCGACGACCCCAGTAGCCGCGCCTACGTCGGCGGCAAGCACCGGGACTGCGCGCAGATCGGCGTCGCCTCCATCCGCCGTGAACTGCCCGCCGACGCCACGCAGGCGCAGGTCGAGGCCGTCATCGACGAGCTCAACGCCGACCCGGCCTGCACCGGCTACATCGTCCAACTCCCGCTCCCGCGCCACCTGGACGCAGGCGCCGTCCTGGAACGCATGGACCCGGCCAAGGACGCCGACGGCCTGCACCCCGTCAGCCTCGGCCGGCTCACCCTCGGCGTCGAAGCCCCGCTGCCCTGCACCCCGCGCGGCATCGTCGAACTGCTCCGCCGGTACGACGTGCCGATCAACGGAGCACGGGTGTGTGTGATCGGCCGGGGCATCACGGTCGGACGACCCCTCGGTCTGCTCCTCACCCGCAGGTCCGAGAACGCCACCGTGACCCTGTGCCACACCGGCACCAAGGGCCTGGCCTGGCACGTACACGAGGCGGACATCGTCATCGCGGCCGCCGGCTCGCCCGAGCTGATCACCAAGGACATGCTGCGCCCCGGCGCCGCGGTCCTGGACGTCGGCATCACCCGTACCGACCACGGGCTGGTCGGCGACGTACACCCGGACGCGGCCTCGGTCGCCGGGTGGGTCGCGCCGATGCCCGGGGGCGTAGGACCCATGACGCGGGCCATGCTGCTCGCCAACGTCGTCGAGGCCGCCGAGAGGAACGCGAACGCCGTATGAACGTGACGGCCCCCAAGCACCAGCTGCATCAGTACCTTTGAGAAGACGGAGACGTCCGATGAGCCCCCGTACCCCAGGCGCCGACCTCCCGGACCACCCGGATTTCCTCTGGCGCACGCCCGAGCCGAAGCGTTCGTACGACGTGGTCATCGTGGGCGGCGGCGGCCACGGCCTCGCCACCGCCCACTACCTGGCGAAGAACCACGGCATCACCAATGTCGCCGTGCTGGAGAAGGGCTGGCTGGCGGGCGGCAACATGGCCCGCAACACCACCATCATCCGCTCCAACTACCTGTGGGACGAGAGCGCCGGCATCTACGAGCACGCGCTCAAGCTGTGGGAGGGACTCGGAGAGGAGCTCGACTACCCGATCCTCTTCTCCCAGCGTGGTGTGCTGAACCTCGCCCACAGCCTCCAGGACGTCCGCGACAGCGTGCGCCGCGTCGAGGCGAACCGCCTCAACGGCGTGGACGCGGAGTGGCTCGACGCGGACGGCGTCAAGGAAGTCTGCCCGATCGTCAACATCTCGCCGGACGTGCGCTATCCGGTCCTGGGCGCCACCTACCAGCCGCGCGCCGGCATCGCCAAGCACGACTACGTGGCGTGGGGCCTGGCCCGCTCGGCGGACGCCGCCGGCATCGACATCATTCAGAACTGCGAGGTCACCGGCCTGGACGTGGTCGGCAACCGCGTGGTCGGAGTCCAGACGAACCTCGGCCCCATCGCGGCGGGCAAGGTGGCACTCTGCTCGGCGGGCCACACCTCGGTCCTGGCCGCCATGGCCGGCATCGAACTCCCCGTCCAGAGCCATCCGTTGCAGGCGCTCGTGTCGGAGCTGCTGGAGCCCGCGCACCCGACGGTCGTCATGTCCAACGCGGTCCACGTGTACGTCAGCCAGGCGCACAAGGGCGAGCTGGTGATGGGCGCGGGCATCGACTCGTACAACTCCTACACCCAGCGCGGTGCCTTCCACATCATCGAAGAACAGATGTCCGCGGCCCTGGAGCTCTTCCCGGTCTTCGCCCGCGCCCATGTGCTGCGCACCTGGGGCGGCATCGTGGACGTCAGCCCCGACGCCTCGCCGATCATCGGGCTCAGCCCCGTCGACCATCTCTACCTCAACTGCGGCTGGGGCACGGGTGGCTTCAAGGCCACGCCGGGCGTGGGCTGGGTCTACGCCCACACCATCGCCCACGACACCCCGCACGCCCTCAACGCCCCCTTCTCGCTCGACCGTTTCACCACCGGCGCGCTCGTCGACGAGCACGGCGCTGCCGCGGTGGCCCACTAGGGAGCCCAACCATGCTGCTCATCCCCTGCCCGTGGTGCGGGCCCCGCGACGAGGCCGAGTTCCACTACGGCGGCCAGGCCCACGTGCCGTACCCCGACGACCCGTCGGCCCTCACCGACCAGGAGTGGGCCCGCTACCTGTTCTTCCGCGACAACCCGAAGGGCCCCTTCGCCGAGCGCTGGAGCCACGCGGCGGGCTGCCGCAGGTGGTTCAACGCGGTACGGGACACGGCGACGAACGAGATCCTGGCGGTGTACCGGGCGGGTGAGGAACGCCCGGCAACGCTTGAGCCGCGCCCGGTGCACTCGGCCTGTCCGGGGGTACCCCCTCTGGGGGAGTTCGAGGACAAGGCCCCTTCAGGGCCGACGGGGGTGCAGGAGGCGAAGCCCCTTCAGGACGGGACGAGTAGGGGTGGAGGGGGCGCCGCATCCATCAGCGGCTCCGTCGCGGGCCAGCCGTTCCGCCACCCCACCCGCGGCCGAATCCACCGCGGCACCCCCCTCACCTTCACCTTCGACGGCACCGAGTACCAGGGCCACCGAGGCGACACCCTCGCCTCCGCCCTCCTCGCCAACGGCGTCATCGAGGCCGGCACCAGCATCAAGCTCGGCCGCCCCCGAGGCATCTTCTCGGCCGGTGTGGAGGAGCCCAACGCGGTCGTCCAGATCGAGGCGCCCTTCCCCGAGCCGATGCTCCCCGCGACCACCGTCGAGCTCTACGACGGCCTGGTCGCGAGCAGCCTCTCCGGCCAGGGACGCCTCGCCACCGAACCGGACCCCGCCCGCTACGACGCCGTACACGCCCACTGCGACCTGCTGGTCGTCGGCGCGGGACCGGCCGGCCTCGCCGCTGCGGCCGCCGCCGCCCGCAGCGGAGCCCGTGTCATCCTCGCCGACGACCAACCGGAGCTGGGCGGCAGCCTCCTGGGCACGGCCGAACACCTCGACTGGGTGGCGGACGTCACCGGGCAGCTCGACAACGCCCCCGAGGTGCGCGTCCTGCGCCGTACCACCGTCTTCGGCTACTACGACGACAACCACCTCCTCGCCGTCGAGCGCCGTACCAACCACCTCGGTGCCGACGCCCCCGAGCACGTCTCCCGCGAGCGCGTCTGGCGCATCCGCGCGCGTCGCGTCGTCCTGGCCACCGGCGCCCACGAGCGCTCGCTGGCGTTCGCGGACAACGACCGCCCCGGCGTGATGCTCGCCGCCTCGGCCCGCACCTACGTCAACCGCCACGGTGTGCTGCCCGGCCGCCACGCGGTCGTCCTCACCACCAACGACAGTGCCTACGCGGCAGCGCTGGACCTCACCGCGGCGGGCGTGGACATCGCGGCGATCGTCGACACCCGCCCCACACCGGGAGAGTGGGCGGAGCGCGCTCGGCAGGCGGGTATCGAGGTGGTGGCCGGGTACGCCGTCACCGGCACGAAGGGCGACGCGCGGCTCACCGCGGTGACCGTCGCCCCGTACGGAGAGTCCGTGGGACAGCGGGAGTTCACGGCCGACCTGCTGTTGGTCTCCGGCGGCTGGAACCCGGTGGCTCACCTGTTCAGCCAGTCGGGTGGCAAGCTGCGCTACGACGACGCACTGGGCTCCTTCGTGCCGGACACCTGCCGGCAGGCGGTCGAGGTCGTGGGCAGCGCGAGCGGCGTCCTGGATCCGGCCGAGGTCCTGGCCCAGGGCGCCGCCGCCGGTGCCCGCGCGATCGAGGCCGAGGGCTACACCCCGCAGGCGCCCCGCCTGCCGGCGGTGGCCGCACGGCCGCGGCAGACGCCGGCGATGCACGTGTACGTCGTCCCCGGTGCTTCGGACGCCCCCCGCTTCGTCGACCTCCAACGCGACGTCACCGTCGACGACCTGGCCCGGGCGGCCGGCGCCGGTCTGCGCTCGGTCGAGCACACCAAGCGCTACACGACGGCCGGCACCGCCAACGACCAGGGCAAGACCTCCGGGGTCCTGGCCAGCGGCGTCGTCGCCGAACTGCTCGGCGTGGACATCTCCGCGCTCGGCACGACCACGTTCCGGCCGCCGTACACGCCGGTCTCCTTCGCGGCGCTCGCCGGCCGTGACCGCGGCGCCCTGAGCGACCCGGTCCGTACGACCGCCATCCACGAGTGGCATGTCGCGCACGGCGCCCTGTTCGAGAACGTCGGCCAGTGGAAGCGCCCCTGGTACTACCCGCACGACGGCGAGGACATGGAGGCCGCGGTCCTGCGCGAGTGCGCCGCCGCCCGCGACAGTGTCGCCTTCATGGACGCCTCGACCCTCGGCAAGATCGACGTCCAGGGCCCCGACGCCGGTGTCTTCCTCGACCGGCTCTACACCAACATGATGAGCACCCTGAAGGTCGGCATGATCCGCTACGGCGTGATGTGCCGCCCGGACGGCATGGTCTTCGACGACGGCACCGTCATCCGCCTCGCCCAGGACCGCTTCCTGGTCACCACCACGACCGGCAACGCCGCCGCCGTACTGGACTGGATGGAGGAATGGCTGCAGACCGAGTGGCCCGAACTGAGGGTCCACTGCACGTCCGTGACCGAACAGTGGGCCACCGTCGCCCTCGTCGGCCCCCGCTCCCGCGACGTTCTCGGCGCGCTGGCACCCCAACTGGCCGTGGCCAACGACGACTTCCCGTTCATGGCATGGCGGGAGACGACCGTCGCGGGCATCGAGGCCAGGGTGTGCCGGATCAGCTTCTCCGGCGAACTCGCCTACGAGATCAACGTGTCACCCTGGGCAGCACTCACCCTGTGGCAGGCGCTGCATGAGGCCGGTTCCCCGTACGGCATCACCCCGTACGGCACCGAGACCATGCACGTCCTGCGCGCCGAGAAGGGCTACCCCATCATCGGCCAGGACACCGACGGCACCGTCACGCCGCAGGACCTCGGCATGAACTGGGTGGTGTCGAAGAAGAAGCCCGACTTCATCGGCAAGCGCTCCTACGCCCGTGCCGACAGCGTCCGCCCCGACCGCAAGCACTTGGTCGGCCTTCTCCCCGAGGACCCCGGCACCTTCCTTCCCGAGGGCACCCACCTGGTCGCCGACAGCGAGCTGCCCGCGCCGCCCGTCCCGATGCTCGGCCACGTCACCTCCAGCTACCGCAGTGCCGCCCTCGGCCGGACCTTCGCGCTCGCCCTGATCAAGGGCGGCCGGGACCGCATCGGCGAGCGGCTGTACGCCCCCGTCGGCGACCGGCTGGTCCCGGTGACCGTCACAAGCCCCGTCCTCTACGACCCCGAGGGAGCCCGTCGCGATGGCTGACACCGCCCTGACCGCCCCGCCCCGCAGCCCCTTGTCCCAGGTCGCGGACCGCCTGGCCGCCGTGACCCGCACGTCAGGGGGCGCGATCCGGCTGGCCGAACTGCCCTTCCTGGCCCAGATCAACGTGCGCCTCGACGCCAAGGGAGCGGCGGCGGACGCCGTCGGGCTCGCGCTGGGCCTGCAACTGCCCCTCGAACCCAACACCGTCGTACGCGCCGGGGAATTGACCGTGCTGTGGCTCGGCCCGGACGAATGGCTGCTGGTCGGCACGCCCGACAGCGAACGGGACCTGGAGAGCCGGATCCGGGAGGCAGCGGGAGACGAGCCCGTCTCCGTCACGGACGTCTCCGCCCAGCGCACCACGCTCCTCGTGACGGGTCCCCGCGCCCACGACCTGCTGGCGCACGGCTGCGCGCTGGATCTGCATCCGAGGGCCTTCGGCTCCGGCCGCTGCGCCCAGACGACACTGGGCCGCACGCAGGTGGTTTTGGTCCCCCGGGACGAACCCAGGGCCGGGTTCTGGGTACTGGTCCGTTCGTCCTTCGCCGGCTATCTGGCGGACTGGTTGCTGGACGCGGCGACGGAGTACGTCTGAGCGACCTCGGCGGGGTTGCTCCCCGTCGCCCTCGTGGGAGCCCCTCGACGGGGCTCCCACAAGGCTTTGTGCAGCAAGTTCGACCCTCCCCCAGACTCCGTCCGGGGGGACCCCATCTCGCTTCGCTCGGCGCGGTCCGCCCGCCGGTCGCCTATCCCGCGATGCTGCCGCTCATGGCCCGGGCGGACATGCCGTACGTGGCGATGCACTGGCGCGGACACGCCGCCGACATGCAGGCGAACGCCGTCCATGACGACGTGGTCACCGACGTGGTCGACGAACCGCGCCTGCGGATCGAGGCCGCGTCGCAGGCGGGCATCCGGCCCGGTCGCCTGATCATCGCCCCCGGGCTGGGCTTCGCCAAGGAGTCCGGGCACAACGGGGAGCTGCTGGGCCGCCTCGGGGACATCGTCGCGCTGGGCCGTCCCGTCCTCGTGGGCGCGTCACGCAAATCGTTCCTGGGGCGGCTGCTGGCGGACCCGGTGACGGGACAACCCCGCCCGGCACGGCTGCGGGACGCCGCGACCACGGCCGTATCCGTTCTCGCCGCCGCACAGGGCGCCTGGTGTCTGCGGGTGCACGATGTCCCCTCGACGCTCGACGCGGTGCGGGTGACGGCCCGCTGGGGCGCCGAGGCGGCGGCGTCGGTACGGTCCCTCGGATCGTTCGAGGCTCAGCCCGGACAGCCCATCCGGCGGCTGACCTCCGCCGCGCTCTTGAGCAGCACGGGCGCGAGCTCGTGGATGCGTTCCTCGATGAAGCGGTACGCGGGGCCGGAGGCGCTCAGGGCGGCGACGACCTCGCCGTCGCGGGCCCGGATCGGGGCGGCGACGGCGTGCAGTCCGATCTCGAGCTCCTCCAGAGTCACCGCGTACCCCCGCTCCCGCGCCTCGGCGAGGTTCTTCTCCAGCTTCGTTCTCACGGTCAGCGTGTGCGGCGTCAGCCTCCGCATCCCGGACGCCGTGAGCACGTCGGCGCGCTCGTGCGCCGGCAGGTGGGCCAGCAGGACCTTGCCGCTCGACGTGGCGTGCACCGGGGTGAGTTGACCGACCCAGTTGTGCGTGCCGATCGCGCCCGGGCCGCGTACCAACCCTGCTGTGTGATGTCGAGGCGGCCCGTGACCGCGCCGGCCGGCCGCACGATCCCGAAGCCGAGCCGGTACTTGCCCCGCTCGGCCGTCTGCTCGACCAGTCCGCGCGCTTCCAGCGCCCCGAGCAGGCGGAACGCGGTCGACTTGTGGACGTCGCTCTCGGCGGCGGCCTCGCTGACACCGGCCTCGCCACGCTGGGCGAGGAACTCCAGGACGCTGACGGCACGGTCGACGGACTGAACTCCGTTCACCGCGGGACCTGTTGTTTCGCGTGGTCGCACGGCCCGTCCCGTCAGCGGAAGACCACGGTGCAGCTCCCGTTGGTCAGCACACGGCTCTCGCTGTGCCACTCCACGGCGCGGGAGAGCACATGGGCCTCGACGTCACGGCCGAGGGTGACCAGCTCGTCGGGGGCGCGCGAGTGGTCCACGCGGACGACGTCCTGCTCGATGATCGGGCCCTCGTCGAGGTCGGGCGTGACGTAGTGCGCCGTGGCCCCGACGAGCTTGACGCCTCGCTGGTGAGCCTGGACGTACGGCCGTGCTCCCTTGAAACTCGGCAGGAAGGAGTGGTGGATGTTGATGGCCCGTCCGTCGAGCTGCTTGCACAGGTCGTCGGAGAGGATCTGCATGTAGCGGGCGAGGACCACGAGGTCGATGTCCAGTTCGTCGACGAGGCTCAGCAGTCGCGCCTCGGCCTCCGCCTTGGTCTCCTTCGTCACCGGGATGTGGTGGAAGGGGACACCGTAGGTCTGCGCCAGCGGCTCGAAGTCGCGGTGATTGGAGACGATCGCGGGGATCTCGATGTTGAGCGCGCCCGTGGATTTGCGGAAGAGCAGGTCGTTCAGGCAGTGGCCGAACTTCGACACCATGATCAGGGTTCGCGTCGGGGTCGAGGCGTCGTGCAGCCGCCAGCTGATCCCGTACGCCTGGCCGACCGGGCCGAACCCGGTGCGCAGGTCCTCCAGTGAGACGTCGGGATCCGAGACGTCGAAGTGCACCCGCATGAAGAAGCGGTCCTGCAGCCGGTCGTTGAACTGCTGGCTCTCCAGGATGTTTCCGGAGTGGCTCACGAGAAAGGTGGTCACGGCGTGGACGAGGCCGGCCTGGTCGGGGCACGAAAGGGTGAGGACGAACTCGCGGCCGGGCTGTGGTCGAGGGGACATGGCATCCTCCGTCGTGTCAGGGTGATGCGTATCGTGCAACGTAGTGGGCGATGCGCAACATGCTCCAATGGGGGTGACCGGCTGGTCAAGGGATGGTGTGCAACTGTCACGACCGCGAGTGATCGTCCCGGTCGACGGGCGGACGTACATGTGGAGTCCACCCGCGCATCTCGGACCCGGTGGAGGTGGCCGAGGCGGTCCGAGATCTGCTCGGCCGCTGCCTGCGCCACGGCGGAAGCCCCTCCCGGTACGGCGACCGCCTGCCCTCCCGGGACTTCCCCGCCCTGATCGACCTCTACCTCCAGGGCCGCTTCGGTCTGGGCGACTTCGTCACCGAGGCGATCGCGCTCGACGGGGTGGAGGAAGCGTTCGCCGAGGTGCGCCACGGCGAGGCACCGACCGCGGCAAGCTCATCCGGGGCGAACAGTCCCTGGACGCCTCCGAAGCCGGGCTCGATGAAGCCATGGGCGACGTCCTGCTGGACCAGTGGGACGAGCCGACGCTCCGACCGTCGGAGCTCCGGCCCCCTTCAGGCACTTCCGTTGCGAGCTGCGCAACGCTGTGCGCATTCGGGAACTAATGTGCGGCTCCTCCCTCTTGACAGCACCCGGGCCCCACGGAAAACATGTTGCGCATAGCGATCGACGTTGTGTTATGTGAGACAACTCCCTCGTCTGGAGCCGACATGAGGAGCATCACCGTCGTCGGAGCGTCGCCGGCAGACCTGAGCACGGTCCGCGCACTGCGCGCAGAGGGCTACGACGGCGAGATCGTCGTCGTGGGGGAGGAGCGCCACACTCCCTACGACCGCCCGCCGCTGTCCAGGGACTTCCTCAAAGGGGACCTCGACGCCGACGCGCTCGCGCTCGACGACGCGGACGAGTACGAGGTCCTGGACGTGCAGTGGCCGCTCGGCGAGCGCGCGGTGCGGCTCGACCCCGTCTCATGATCTCCCCGCCCCGGCTCCCCCTCCCGTCCCGACGGGAGACCGCCCTGAGCATTCCGCGGCAGCTGCGTTACACCTGGGACCACGAGTGGCTGGTCGTGGACAAGGGCAACCCCACCGTCGGCATCACCGCGTTCGCGGCGAAGACCGTGGGCGACGTCGTCCACTTGCGGCTGCCCGAAGTCGACACGTCGGTCGAGGCGGGGGAGAGCTGTGGCGAGATCAGGTCGCCGACCTCCGTGAGCGGCCCGCACGCCCCCGCCTCGGGAGCGGTTCTGGAAGTCGACACCGCGCCGGCCGGTGACCCCGGCGTCGTCAACGCCGCTCCCCGCACCGTCGGCCGGCTGTTCCGGCTGCACGTCGAGAACATCGCCGGCGCCCTGTCCACCGATGCCTATGCCGCCCACCGCGCTCACACCCAAGGAGACCGTCGATGACCCTCTTCAACCAGCCCCTGCGCGAGCTGGACCCGGCCGTCGCCGCCGCGGTCGACGCCGAGCTGCACCGTCAGCAGTCCACCCTGGAGATGATCGCCTCGGAGAACTTCGCTCCGGTCGCGGTCATGGAGGCCCAGGGCTCGGTCCTGACCAACAAGTACGCCGAGGGCTACCCGGGCCGCCGCTACTACGGCGGCTGCGAGCACGTCGACGTGGCCGAGCAGATCGCGATCGACCGGGTCAAGGAGCTGTTCGGCGCCGAGTACGCCAACGTCCAGCCGCACTCGGGTGCCTCCGCAAACCAGGCCGCGCTCTTCGCGCTGGCCCAGCCCGGCGACACCATCCTCGGCCTGGACCTGGCCCACGGCGGCCACCTCACCCACGGCATGAAGATCAACTTCTCGGGCAAGCAGTTCCACGTGGTCGCCTACCACGTGGACACCGAGACCGGGCGGGTCGACATGGACGAGCTGGAGCAGCTGGCCAAGGAGCACCGGCCGAAGGTGATCATCGCGGGCTGGTCGGCGTACCCGCGTCAGCTGGACTTCGCCGAGTTCCGCCGGATCGCCGACGAGGTCGGGGCGTACCTGTGGGTCGACATGGCGCACTTCGCGGGCCTGGTCGCGGCCGGGCTCCACCCGAACCCGGTGGAGTACGCGGACGTCGTCACGTCCACGACGCACAAGACGCTCGGCGGCCCGCGCGGCGGCATCATCCTGGCGAAGCAGGCGTTCGCGAAGAAGCTGAACTCCTCGGTCTTCCCGGGCTTCCAGGGCGGTCCCCTGGAGCACGTGATCGCGGCGAAGGCGGTGTCCTTCAAGGTGGCGGCCTCGGAGGAGTTCAGGGAGCGGCAGCGCCGTACGGTCGAGGGCGCGCGGATCCTCGCCGAGCGTCTGACGGCCGCCGACGCCCGTGAGGCCGGGGTCGACGTGCTGTCCGGCGGCACGGACGTGCACCTGATCCTGGTCGACCTGCGCGCCTCCGAGCTGGACGGGCAGCAGGCCGAGGACCGCCTCCACGAGGTCGGCATCACGGTCAACCGCAACGCCGTCCCCAACGACCCCCGCCCGCCGATGGTCACCTCCGGCCTGCGCATCGGCACCCCCGCCCTCGCCACCCGCGGCTTCACCGCCCAGGACTTCACCGAGGTCGCCGACGTCATCGCCGAGGCGCTCAAGCCGTCGTACGACACGGAGGCCCTCAGGACCCGGGTCAAGGCCCTGGCGGACAAGCACCCGCTCTACCCCGGCCTGTAACCGACAACCTTCCGCAGGGGGGCGTGCCCGTGACCTTTCGGCACGTCCCTCCAACCCCCGGAGTATGGCGTGGCAATCAGCGTCTTCGACCTGTTCTCGATCGGCATCGGCCCGTCCAGCTCGCACACCGTCGGCCCCATGCGCGCCGCTGCGATGTTCGGCGCCCTGCTGAAGAAGGACGGCCTGCTCGCCCAGACCACCGCCGTACGGGCGGAGCTGTTCGGCTCCCTCGGCGCCACCGGCCACGGCCATGGCACCCCCAAGGCCGTGCTGCTGGGTCTGGAGGGCAACGAGCCGCACACGGTCGACGTCGCCCAGGCCGATCTGGACGTCGAGCGAATCCGCAGCACCGGGCGCATCCGCCTGCTCGGTGCCGAAATCGGCCCGGCCCACGAGATCGACTTCGATGTCTCGAACCAGCTGGTCCTGCACCGGCGGCGCTCGCTGCCGTACCACGCGAACGGCATGATCCTCTTCGCGTACGACGCCGACGGTGTGCCGCTGCTCGAGAAGACGTACTACTCGCTCGGCGGCGGCTTCGTGGTCGACGAGGACGCCGTCGGGGCGGACCGGATCAGGCTCGACGACACCGTGCTCGCCCACCCGTTCCGCACGGGCGACGAGCTGCTGCGACTCTCCCGGGAGACCGGCCTGTCGATCTCCGCGTTGATGCTGGAGAACGAGAAGTCCTGGCGCACCGAGGAGGAGATCCGCGCGGGTCTGCTGGAGATCTGGCGGGTCATGGAGGCCTGCGTCTCCCGGGGCCTGGGCCGCGAGGGCATCCTTCCCGGTGGCCTGAAGGTCCGCCGCCGGGCCGCCGCGGTGGCCCGGTCACTGCGCAGCGAGGGCGATCCGGCGGGCGGCGCGATGGAGTGGGTGACTCTCTACGCGATGGCGGTGAACGAGGAGAATGCCGCGGGCGGCCGGGTCGTGACCGCTCCGACGAACGGCGCGGCGGGCATCATCCCCGCCGTGCTCAAGTACTACCTCGACTTCGTGCCGGGCGCCGACGAGGAGAGCATCGTCCGCTTCCTGCTCGCGGCGGGCGCCATCGGCATGCTCTTCAAGGAGAACGCCTCCATCTCGGGCGCCGAGGTCGGCTGCCAGGGCGAGGTCGGCGCCGCCTGCTCGATGGCCGCCGGCGGCCTCGCCGAGGTGCTGGGCGGCAGCCCGGAGCAGGTGGAGAACGCCGCCGAGATCGGTATGGAGCACAACCTGGGTCTGACCTGCGACCCGGTCGGCGGCCTGGTCCAGATCCCGTGCATCGAACGCAACGGCATGGCCGCGGTGAAGGCCGTGACCGCCGCCCGGATGGCCCTGCGGGGCGACGGCCGCCACCACGTCTCCCTCGACAAGGTCATCAAGACCATGAAGGAGACCGGCGCCGACATGAAGGTCAAGTACAAGGAGACCGCCCGTGGCGGCCTCGCCGTCAACGTCATCGAGTGCTGAGGCGGCGGACGGAGAGGGAAAGGGGGCCGCAGCCGTGCTCATCGACACGTTCGGTCGCGTCGCCACCGACGTGCGGGTCCCGCTCACCGACCGGTGCGACCGTCCCGATGCCCGGCCTCGCCTCTGTCACGCGCCCCTTCTGCGGCACCTGCGACCGCACCCATCTCACCGCGGACGGCCAATGCGCACCTGCCTCTTCGCCCGGGAGGAGCCCGACCTGCGCGGGACGCCGCCGGGGCGCCGGACGAGGAGATCACGGTGCGGTGGACGCGCGCGGGGCTTCCCGGACCGTCCTTCGGCGGTTCCGGTCATCCGCGGTGTCCGCCCGCATCCGGGCAGCGGCACGCACTCCGATCCGGGGGTGGCGGGACGAGCATCGACGGGCGGTCCCGGTCTGTTCCTTCAGGACACGAAGTGGCCTGGAACGGAGCGTCGGCCCGTCAGCCCACCACGCCGACCGAACCTGGCGAGCCTTCCCGGCCCCAGCCCTATATTGGCCTGGGGTGACTGACGTCGGTGCAGTGCGGGGGGATTGAGCGCTCTTGCGATCAGGTGGAACACGTCGAGCGGCCGTCGCCGCCTTGCTCTGTGCCGTTGCCGTGCTGTTCCTTGGCGCGTGCGGGACACAGGTGGCCGGTCAGGGGGACGGGAGGTCACCGTCGTCAGCGGCGACCGAGCCGATCCCCTGGACCACGATGGAGCCCTCCGAGGTCACCGGAGCCCGTCTCGGCGACGACCGCCGCACGCTGCTCCTCGACGCGCCGGTGCCCAGTGGCGCTCACGCGTGCGTGCGCAAGCTCAAGGCGGTGCTCACCGACCCGATGACGGACCTCGTGCGGGTGCAGATCACCTTCACCTCGCCGTCCGGGGACAGGGCTTCCGGGTGCACCAAGGAGAGCACGGCCACGGCAAAGGTCAGGCTGCCCATGCCGTTGGGCGACCGGGACGTGATCGTCGACAACTACACGCGCTTCACCGCCGATGGTGCCAAGCCGCCCGGGCTGCGGTTGTGCGGGAAGCTGGGCTGCACACCACCGGCCACCGGCTGCACCGCCGCCTCCTACGACCAGGCGTTGATGGCGGTCGACGCGCCCGAACACACGTACCGGGACTCGGAGAAGTGCGACGGGAAGTGGCTGGTGCTGGACTTCTCCTGGCGCACGGGACCGGCCTGCGGCGACTCGACGGACCCCGCCTGCTCGTCCCGGCTGGGCGACCGCTGGTTCTTCCGGGCGAAGAACACGGGCTGGGCGTCGATCGTCCGGACCTCGGCCGGAGGCTGCCGGGACGTGCAGCGCGCGGAGCCCGCCTTCCCGGCCTCGCTGTGCGCGTCGCTGGCTCCGCTGTCCACCTCGCTGCACCCGAGTTTCCCTCCACCCTCCGCCTCCCCGACCCGAAGGCCCCGCCTCTGAGGCCCCGAACCCACCGCTACAGCCGACACCGCAGTCGACCGCCTCGGAGACGAACTCCCGGACAGAGGCGAGCCCGGGACGCGAACGCCGTCGTACGGCGGACCCGTCGCTCCTCGGTACCTGGGTCAACTCCCCCTCGGGAACATCACGGCGGTGGATCTCAACGCCGTCGCGGTGAACACGTGGAACACCTACACCTGGAAGCCCGCGCCGGCCGAGGCCGACATCATCCCGCCGCGCGCCGAAGGAGCGAATCCCTGGCAGTGGGCGGCGACCCCGAAGGACGGCTTCCACGTGCTGCGGCACACCTATGCCTCGATCATGCTGGAGGCCGGAGAGCCCGTCGTGACCTTGGCGCGGTGGTTCGGGCACGCCTCGCCCGCGATCACCCTCGGTTACTATGCTCACTTCATGCCGGAGGCCGGAAACAAGGGGCGCACCGCCATCGACGGACTGATTGGGGAGCGGGGAGATCGGCAATCCGGTCGAAACTCCCCAGATTCTCCCCAGGCTCGTTGACGGGCGATTCCCGCTGCTACGCCCCTCCAAAGTTGGCCGTGGATCGCAAGGTCGAATAGATGGGTGGCCTGGGGAAATGCTGAAAGAGGTCACCGTGACCCGCTACATCACGCCGCTGCGTGAGGGCGGTTCGCTGCCGGGGCTCGTCGAGGCCGACGATCTCGGGACGTACGTCATGAAGTTCACCGGCGCGGGGCAGGGGCGCAAGACGCTCGTCGCGGAAGTCGTCTGCGGTGAACTCGCCCGTCGGCTCGGCCTGCGCGTGCCCGGCCTGGTGACACTCGGCCTCGACCCGGTCCTGGGGCTCGGGGAGCCGGACCAGGAAGTGCAGGAGCTGCTCAAGTCGAGCGGCGGACCGAACCTCGGGATGGACTTCCTCCCCGGCGCGATCGGCTTCGACTCCCTCGCCTTCGAGGTGAGCCCCGAGGAGGCCGGGCGGATCGTCTGGTTCGACGCGCTGGTCAACAACGTCGACCGCTCCTGGCGCAACCCCAATCTGCTGATGTGGCACGGCGACCTGTGGCTCATCGACCACGGCGCCACCATGATCTGGCATCACCACTGGCCGGGCGCGGCGACCTCCGCGGCCAAGCCCTACGACGCCTCCGACCACGCGCTCGCGCCCTTCGGCCCGGACATCGCCTCCGCCGCGGCCCAGCTGGCGCCGCTGGTGACCGAGGACCTGCTGGCCGAGGTGACCTCGGAGATCCCCGACGCGTGGCTGGCCGACGAACCCGGCTTCGACTCGCCGGACGCACTGCGGCGTGCCTACGCGCAGCCGCTGCTGGCACGCGCCGGCGTGATCGAGGGGCGCATCAAGGGCTTCGAGGGGGACAAGTGAGCGAGCGGGACGTCTTCGAGTACGCGCTGCTGCGCGTGGTGCCGCGGGTGGAGCGCGGCGAGTGCTTCAACGCGGGCGTACTGGTGTACTGCCGAGCCAAGTCCTTCGTCGGAGTGCGCACCCATCTGGACGAGACCAAGCTGCTCGCCCTGGACCCGGAGGCCGACGTGACCGGCGTACGGGCCGCGCTACGGGCAGTCGAGGGGGTCTGCGCGGGCGGGAAAGCGGCAGGTCAGGCCGCTGGCGACGATGCCGGGCGGCGTTTTCGCTGGCTGATCGCGCCCCGTTCGACGGTCGTGCAGCCGGGGCCCGTGCACACCGGACTCACCGCCGATCCGGAGGCGGAGACGGAGCGGTTGCTCCAGTTGCTGGTCAGGTAATGGATCACACCCACGTGGTGTGCCGTTGACACCGGGTGCCAGGGCTTCTAGCGTCACGTCTACCGAAGGTACTAAGCGGTCGCTCACCGGACGGGCGTACCGTGTGAGCCGCAGGACATTCCACCGCAGGGCATTTCAAGCCGCAGGGCTTTTCAAGGGCGAGGAGAACCAGCAATGTCCACCACTGAGCAGCGCGTCGCCGTAGTCACCGGTGCCGCGCGCGGCATCGGCGCCGCGACCGCCGTACGACTGGCTGCCGAAGGCCGCGCCGTCGCGGTGATCGACCTCGACGAGGCCGCGTGCAAGGACACCGTCGAGAAGATCACCGCCGCCGGTGGCAAGGCCCTCGCGGTCGGCTGCGACGTCTCCGACGAGGCCCAGGTCGAGGCCGCGGTCGCGCGGATCGCCGAGGAACTCGGTGCGCCGACCGTCCTGGTGAACAACGCGGGCGTGCTCCGCGACAACCTGCTGTTCAAGATGGCCGCGTCCGACTGGGACACGGTCATGAACGTGCACCTGCGCGGCGCCTTCCTGATGGCCAAGGCCTGCCAGAAGTACATGGTGGACGCCAAGTTCGGCCGGATCGTCAACCTGTCGTCGTCCTCGGCGCTCGGCAACCGCGGCCAGGCCAACTACTCCGCCGCCAAGGCCGGTCTCCAGGGCCTCACCAAGACCCTCGCCATCGAGCTCGGCAAGTTCGGCGTCACCGCCAACGCCGTCGCGCCCGGCTTCATCGCCACCGACATGACGGCGGCCACCGCCGAGCGCGTCGGCATGGGCTTCGAGGACTTCCAGGCCGCGGCCGCCACCCAGATCCCCGTGCAGCGCGTCGGCAACCCCGACGACATCGCCAACGCGATCGCCTTCTTCACCGGCGAAGCCGCCGGATTCGTCTCCGGCCAGGTCCTGTACGTGGCCGGCGGACCGCTCAACTGACGCCGGAGGGCACGACATGACCACACTCCCCGAACTCTCCGGCAAGGTCGCGCTCATCACGGGCGCGAGCCGCGGCATCGGCTACGGCATCGCGGAGGCCCTCGTCGCGCGCGGTGACCGCGTGTGCATCACGGGCCGCAACGAGGACGCCCTGAAGGAGGCCGTCGAGGCACTCGGTGCCGACCGCGTCATCGGCGTCGCCGGCAAGGCGCACGACCTGGCCCACCAGGCCACGGTCGTCGAGCGCACCATGGAGGCCTTCGGCCGCGTCGACTACCTGGTCAACAACGCCGGTACGAACCCCGTGTTCGGCCCGATGGCCGACCTGGACCTGGACGTGGCACGCAAGGTCTTCGAGACCAACGTCATCTCGGCGCTCGGCTTCGCCCAGCTGACCTGGAAGGCCTGGCAGAGCGAGAACGGCGGCGCGATCGTCAACATCGCGTCCGTCGCCGGCATCTCCCCGTCGCCCTTCATCGGCGCGTACGGCATGAGCAAGGCCGCCATGATCAACCTGACAGTGCAGCTGGCGCACGAGTTCGCGCCCAAGGTGCGGGTCAACGCGATCGCGCCCGCCGTCGTCAAGACCAAGTTCGCGCAGGCCCTGTACGAAGGCCGGGAGGCGGAGGCCGCCGCGTCCTACCCGCTCGGCCGGCTCGGTGTGCCCTCCGACATCGGAGGCGCCGCCGCCTTCCTCACCTCGTCGCAGTCGGACTGGATCACCGGTCAGACGCTCGTCGTCGACGGAGGCATCTTCCTGAACGCAGGAGTGGGCTGACCGGAGTCCCGAGACGGGACGAACGGAGCATCGACGCGGGCGCTGATGGACGAAATCAGCGCTCGCGTCGACGTATGAAGACGGACAGCCAAATGACAACGTAGTCACGAACGCGCTGATCAAGTGCCCTGCCGGGAACACGGATCCACCCGTGTGGCGCTGCGGTATGGTCTGCCGACCCTTGGTACGGCAGATCGAGGAGCGTGCGCGTGTTCAACCGGAACCCATGTCTGCGGCATCTGGCGGCGGTCACGTCCATCACCCTGGTGGCCGGGTGCGGCGTCCTGTCCTCGGCGTCGTCCGGCGACAAGGGACCGATCGTCGTGGGCACCACCAGCGCCCCGAGCACGCTGGATCCGGCCGCCTCCTGGGACGGCTCGTGGGAACTGTTCCGCAACATCTACCAGACGCTGCTGAGCTACCCCTCCGGGGCCACCACGCCCGAGCCCGACGCAGCTCAGAGCTGTGGGTTCGTGGACACCTCGAACCTCGTGTACCGCTGCGAGCTGCGCGCCGACATGAAGTTCTCCGACGGCGACCCCTTGGACGCCCGGGCCGTCAAGTACTCGATCGACCGGATCAAGAAGATCAACCTGCCCGGCGGCCCCGCCGGCCTCCTCGGCAGCCTCGACCGGATCCAGGTACTGAACGCGCGCGAACTCGTCTTCCACCTGAACAAACCGGACGCGACCTTCCCGTTCGTCCTCGCCACCCCGGCCATGTCGATCGTCGACCCCGACGACTACCCCGCGCACTCGCTGCGCAAGGACGGCAAGGTCTTCGGGTCCGGGCCGTACAGCCTGCGCTCCTACGAGGACGGCAAGCAGGCCGAACTCGTCAGGAACGACCACTACAAGGGCTTCGCCGAGCTCAAGAACGACGCGGTCACGATCCGCTACTTCCAGGACTCGGGGCAGATGGTCGACGCCCTCAAGCACAAGAAGATCGACGTCACGTTCCGTGGTCTGGCCTCCAAGGACATCGTCTCGCTCCGGGGCAAGGGGGCCGACAGCGGCCTGCAGCTCGTCGAGGGCGCGGGCATGGAGATCAGCTACCTCGTGTTCAACCCGAAGGATCCGTGGGCCAAGAAGCTCGCGGTGCGCAAGGCGGTCGCCCAGGTCGTCGACCGTGCGGCGATCGCGCACAAGGTCTACAAGGACACGGTCGACCCGCTGTACTCCATGGTCCCCGCGGGCCTGACCGGTCACACCACGGGCTTTTTCGACGACTACGGGGACCCCAGTTCGTCCAAGGCCCGGCAGATCCTCTCGCAGGCGGGCATCACCGAGCGCGTCCCCCTCACCCTCTGGTACACCACGGACCGCTACGGTTCCGAGACCGCCCCTGAGTTCCAGGAGATCAAGAGGCAGCTCGAGGACTCCGGTCTGTTCCGCGTGTCGCTCAACGGGCGCCCCTGGAAGACGTACGAGGAGGGCTACCGCAAGGGCGAGTACCCGGTGTTCGGGCGCGGCTGGTTCCCCGACTTCCCGGACGCCGAGAACTTCATCGCGCCCTTCGTGGGCCGGCAGAACGCGCTCGGCACGCCCTATCCGGCGCCCCGGATCACCGACACTCTGCTGCCCGCCTCGCGCCGCGAGAGCGACCGTGGAGCGGTGGTCAAGGAGTTCGAGGCGGCCCAGCAGATCCTCGTCGACGACGCACGGCTGCTGCCGCTGTGGCAGGGCAAGCAGTTCGTGGCGGCGAGCGAGGAGATCTCGGGCGGGGAGCAGGCCCTGGATCCCTCGACGATCATGATGATGTGGGAGCTGCACCGCAAGACCAGCTGGTAGGTCACGGGCAGGACGCGGCGGGTGGCGTGGTCCTACGGGGTGCGGGGCCGATTGTCAGTGGTCGCCTGTAGGTTCTGAGACCTGGAAGTGACCGCACATCGGAGGAACTTGACGTGACCGACACCGCCATGCTGCCCGAGTCCTGGCGCGGCGTCCTGGGTGACGAACTGCAGCAGCCCTACTTCAAGGAACTCACCGAGTTCGTCGAGGAGGAGCGCGCCAACGGTCCCGTCTACCCTCCGCGCGAGGAGGTCTTCGCGGCGCTGGAGGCGACTCCGTACGAGCGGGTGAAGGTACTGATCCTCGGCCAGGACCCGTACCACGGCGAGGGCCAGGGCCACGGCCTGTGCTTCTCGGTCCGCCCGGGGGTGAAGACCCCGCCCTCGCTGCGCAACATCTACAAGGAGATGAAGGAGGAGCTGGGCACCCCGATCCCGGACAACGGCTATCTGATGCCGTGGGCCGAGCAGGGCGTCCTGCTGCTGAACGCGGTGCTGACCGTGCGCTCGGGTGAGGCCAACTCGCACAAGGGCAAGGGCTGGGAGAAGTTCACGGACGCGGTGATCCGTGCCGTGGCCGACCGGCCCGACCCGGCCGTCTTCGTCCTGTGGGGGAACTACGCGCAGAAGAAGCTCCCGCTCATCGACGAGAAGCGGCACATCGTGGTGAAGGGCGCGCACCCGTCGCCGCTCTCCGCGAAGAAGTTCTTCGGCTCCCGCCCCTTCACGCAGATCAACGAGGCGGTCGCCGGGCAGGGCCACGAGCCGATCGACTGGCGGATTCCGAACCTCGGCTGATCCGGGACCGCACCCGGCCCGGGCCGGGTGCGGGCGTCCGGTCCGGCCGTCACCGGGGCGGCTCAGTGGTGTCCGGGGGCGCCTGAGCCTCATTGTCAGTGTGTCCGGTTAGCGTCGGAAGGGACAGCGACGAGCCTGGAGGACGCGGTGGCGGAGCAACAGGAGCAGGCGGCGCCGGACGCCATGATGACCCGGATCGGCCAGGTCGTCATGCTGCACCACGGTGGTGACCGTGAGGAGGCCCGGGGGCGTTTCCTGGACCTGTGGGGGGAGATCGGCGAGGACGGCGACCCCCTGCACCGCTGCACCCTGGCGCACTACCTGGCGGACACGCAGGACGACCCCGCGGACGAACTGGCCTGGGACCTGCGGGCGTTGTCGGCGGCCGAGGAACTCACCGACGGCGACGCCGCCGAGCGTCACCGGTCGCTCGCAGCGCGCGCGTTCTACCCGTCGCTGCACCTGAACCTCGCGGCCGACTATGTGAAACTCGGCCGCTCCGAAGCCGCCCGCAGCCATCTGCGCCGCGCCCGGGGCGCGGCCGGAGCCCTCGGGAACGACCGTTACGGGGACGGCGTACGCGCGGCGATCGGCCGTCTGGAGCTGAGACTCGACGGGACGGGCCCGTCGCACGGAGGGCCGGGGGAGGATCCCGGCTCCGTCGAGGGGCCCGGCACCGTCGAGCGGCCCGGTCCCTTCGGCGGGTCCGGAGGGGAGACCCTCGGGCCGCCGAGACAGCGCCCCTAGATCCCGCGGACACCGGCCGTGGTCAATGCCCGTACGAACGCTTGCAGATGACGGCCTCCGGACTGTCCGCCTTCCAGCCTCCGTACTTCCGGCCGAGGGCACACACGTCCGTGTTGTTCGGCAGCTCGGGGGCGGCGGGCGGGACGTCGGTGCGGGGTGCGGGCCGGTGGGGGTGAGGCTGCGGGTGTGGGTGACGCGCGGCGCCCGGGTGGC
>LRTP01000841.1 GCA_001550305.1 Streptomyces diastatochromogenes | reverse complement strand
GTCGCCGCCCCGGAGCCCCCCCGCCCACGCGGCTGCGGGCCGCCCTCGTCGACCGCACCACCTGCCGCGAACTGGGCTGGCTGGTCCGGCACTCCACCGTGGGGGCGCTGCTGGGACTGCTCGGCGTCCTGCTGCCGGTCTTCGCGGTGCGGGACACCGCTTTCCCGCTGTACTGGACGTTCCTGCCCGAGGGCGCGACTGCCACCTCCGTGGGCATCGGAAACGCGCACACCTGGCCGGACGCTGTCGCCGTGACGCTGCTGGGCGTGGGCTGGATCGCCATCATCCTGGGGCTGACGCCCGGTATGGCCCGGCTCCAGGCGGGCCTCGGACGACGGCTCCTGTCGGCCGGTCCCGACGTCGATCTGTCCCTGCGCGTCGCGGAGTTGAGCGCCACACGTGCCGGCGCCCTGGACGCCCACGCCACCGAACTGCGCCGCATCGAACGCTCGTTGCACGACGGTGCGCAGAACCGGCTCCTCTCCGTCGCCGTGCTGATCGGGGCGTCCCGCCGCATGGTGGCCCGCGATCCGGCGGGCGCCGACGAACTCCTGGAACGCGCCCAGTCCGCCGCCGAACAGGCGCTGGCCGAGCTGCGTACCGTCGCCCGCGCCATCCTGCCGCCGGTGCTGGCTGACCGAGGCCTCGCGGGCGCGCTCTCCGGTCTTGCCGCGAACTGTGCGGTGCCCTGCCGGATGGACGTGGACGTGCCCGAACGCTGCGCCGCCTCCGTCGAGGCGACCGCCTACTTCGTGGTCGCCGAGGCCCTGACCAACATCGCCAAGCACAGCGGCGCCCGGCACGCCGTCGTCACGGCACGCGGCGGCGGGGGCCGACTCGTACTGTCCGTCGAGGACGATGGCAGGGGCGGCGCCGGGGGCAGCCCCCGGGCTTTCGGCTCCGGAGGAGAGGACGGCGGCTCCGGGCTCACCGGCATCCGCCGCCGCATCGCGGCGCACGACGGCGGCCTCACCCTGACCAGCCCGCCCGGTGGCCCGACCGTCCTGACAGTGGATCTTCCCTGTGGATCGTGACGACCGGAACCCGACCTGTGGAGCCCGACCTGTCACCGCTGTGGAGCCTGACATGCGGATCGTGATAGCCGAGGACGATCCCCTGCTGCGTGAGGGGCTCGCCCTGCTGCTGCGCGCCGAGGGGCTCGACGTGGTGGCCACCACGGGTACCCCCGACGAGGCGCTGGTTGCCATCGACGTGCACAAGCCGGACGTCGCCATCCTCGACGTACGGATGCCGCCGACCCACACCGACGAGGGGATCGTCGCCGCGGTCGAGGCCCGACGCCGACGGCCCGACCTTGCAGTGCTCGTGCTGTCCGCGTACGTCGAGCAGAGTTTCGCCACCGAGTTGCTCGGCGGCGGGGTGAACGGCCTCGGCTATCTGCTCAAGGAACGGGTCGGCCGAGTCGAGGAGTTCCTGGACGCGCTACGGCGCGTGGCCGGGGGCGGCACCGCCATCGACCCGGAGGCCGTCGCCCAACTCTTCACCCGCTCCCGCCAGGACACCCGCCTGGAACGGCTCAGCCCCCGAGAACGCGACGTACTCGCCCTGATGGCCGAGGGGTTGGGTAACTCCGCCATCGCCGAGAAACGCGTCGTCACCGACGGCGCCGTCCACAAGCACATCCGCAGCATCTTCGCGAAGCTCGATCTGTCTTCGACGGACCAGATGGACCGCCGAGTCGCGGCCGTCCTGCGGTATCTGGAGGATCTACGGCGGCTGGCTTGAGGTGGTGTTGTTCTGAATAGTGCAGGGTCGGAACACTGCCTCTTCACCAGTCATCGGGGATCTGGGCGAGCACGGTGTTCAGAACGGTGATGTGGTCGCTCGCGGTGTTCGCGCCGGCGTTACCCGGCCGCAGCAGGCCGACCAGAGCCTCGCCGGTGTCAGGTGATCTTCGAGCGGTGTGCCGGACTGGACGTGCACCGGGACACGGCGGTGGCGACGGTCCGTTCGCCGGGGCAGCGCAGAGGTTCACGGGCAACGGAGACCCGGACCTTCAAGACCACCGTGCGCGCGCTGGCCGACCTGGGCGACTGGCTGGCCTGCGAAGGGGTGGAGCTGGTCGGTATGGAAGCGACGGGGTGTACTGGAAGCCCGTCTTCGCCGCGCTGGAGGGGCGGTTCACCTGCTGGCTGGTGAACGCGGCCCATCTGCGCAACGTGCCCGGCCGCAAGACCGATGTCGCTGATTCGGTGTGGATCGCCCGCATCCTGGAGTGCGGTCTGGTGCGGCCGTCGTTCGTGCCGGTGCAGGAGTTTCGTGAGCTGCGGGATCTGACGCGGGCGCGTACGGCGGTGTCCCAGGAGCGGGTGCGGGTGATCCAGCGGCTGGAGAAGGTACTGCAGGACGCCGGTATCAAGCTGACCTCGGTGGCCTCGCAGGTGTGGTCGAAGACGGCGCGGGCCGTGCTGGAGGCGCTGCTGGACGGGGTGACCTCGCCAGTGGAGCTGGCCGCGCTGGCCAAGGGACGGCTCCGCTCGAAGCGGGAGGCACTGGAGGAGGCTCTCGAGCACCGCTTCCGTGTCGAGCACCACGGCGTCATCGTGCGCGGTCTGCTGGCACATATCGACGGGCTGGAGCAGCGGCTCGACGCCTACGATGCGGAGATCACGATCCGGCTTATCCCGCACCAGGAGATCCTGGAGCTGATCCAGACCATCCCCGGGGTCGGGGCGAAGGTCGCCCAGGTGCTGATCGCCGAGATCGGTCTGGACATCCTACCTGCACGCGCATCACATGCAGATCAAAGGCCGGGCGAGCGGCTTCAAGGCTCTCGGTGCGACCCGCCACGACATCGTCGTGGCCTACTGGCACATCGTCCACGAGTTGGGCCCCGAATGGGCAGCAAGGCGATTCAGCCCCGAGCAACGCGCCAGGCGGCTGACCGCCCAGCTCGAAGCCCTCGGTTTCGACGTCACCATCGGACCCGCAGGAACCGGACCCGCCTGAACCGGGCTCGACACGAGCGCGGCCTCGCCACGGGCCGCACTCAAAGATGCCCGTGGGACCCCAGATTCACATCTCAGCGACCGCCTTCTTCGTGAAGGAGAACGACCGGTGAGCGAGTTGTACCGGTTCATCCATGCGGAGAAGGCGAACTACCCGATCGTTCTGCTGTGCCGGGTGCTGCATGTGGCCCGCTCCTCCTACTACGCCTGGCGCGAGGGCGAGGCCGCCCGTCGCGCCCGGCAGTCCGCCGACGACGCGCTCGCGCACGAGATCACGGTGCTGCACCTCGCTTCCCGCCGCACCTACGGCGTTCCGCGCATCCACGCCGAGCTGCGGCGCCTGGGGCGGCAGGTGAACCGCAAGCGCATCGCCCGCGTGATGCGCGAGCGCGACATCCGGGGCGTCACCCGGCGCAAGCACCGCTCGCTGACCCGGCCGGACAAGAAGGCGACGCCGGCCCCGGACCTGATGGGCCGCGATTTCCACGCCGAGCGTCCCGGCACCAAGCTGGTCGGCGACATCACCTATCTGGTGCGCCGTGAGGCGCTTTGTCGTATCCCCTATGCAGTAGGGAGGAACTTGGAGGAACGTTCTTAGGTCGCCCGGCTTACCCGGACGCGAAAGCGCGAAGGGGACCAGAGCATGCCGGGGAAGCGGTGACCGTCCGGAGGTGTCCAGGGCGGGGTGTCGCAAGACCTGCGCGATATGGCCAAGGCTTGATTGCTTGAAGTCCAATCTCCAGCGGCGTAAGTGATCGCCCGTCGGAATGACGCTTGAAACCGACGCCTCGTCATGTTTCGGAATGGCAGATAGTCCGGGGCAACCTCCATGACGGTGGCACCGCCCAGCGAGGGCGGCCAAGGGGATGAGTGGGCGGCCTGTGTCGCGCTCGATACGTACGACGAAGACGTACCGCGGGATCGCCTACGGGGCGCGAGCCCTATGGCGACGGAGTGCTCGTAGTAGTCGTGGGGGTCACGTCCCACCAAGGGGGCCGGGAAAGCCGGCCGCAGGGCGAAGGGGCACAGGTAGTCCAGACGTCCAGTGAAGGGAGGTATGCGTAATGCAAAACGCCGGAACGGTGCTGGACGTCATCCGCAAGCGAGGGGAGCGAGGACTGCCGGTGGAAAGGCTCTATCGGCAGCTGTTCAACCCTCAGTTGTATCTGCTGGCCTATGGGCGCATCTACGCCAACAAGGGTGCGATGACACCCGGGGTCAGCGCGGAGACCGCAGACGGCATGTCGCTGGAGAAGATCGACAGCATCATCGACGCCTTACGCGCCGAACGCTACCGATGGTCTCCGGCCCGGCGGGTCTACATCGAGAAGAAGGGATCAACGAAGAAACGCCCGCTCGGATTGCCGACCTGGTCGGACAAGCTGGTCGCCGAGGCGGTCCGTCTCCTCCTGGAGGCGTACTACGACGTCCAGTTCTCCGATCGCTCCCACGGTTTCCGCCCCCAACGGGGCTGCCACACCGCGCTGACGGAAGTGGCACGGACCTGGCGGGGAGTGCACTGGTTCATCGAGGGCGACATCTCCGACTGCTTCGGCAGCCTGGACCACGAGGTGATGCTCAAGGTTCTGGGAGAGAAAATCCACGATGGCCGGTTCCTGCGGCTGATCAGCCGCATGCTCAAGGCCGGGTATCTGGAGGACTGGAAGTGGAACGCCACGCTCAGCGGTTCGCCGCAGGGCGGGGTGGCTTCCCCGATCCTGTCCAATATCTACCTGGACCGACTGGACCGGTTCGTTGAACAGTCCCTGCTGCCGGAATACAACCTCGGGGACCGTCGTCGGCCGAATCCGGCATATCTAACCGTTCAGCACGCGATCGCGAAGGCACGACGCCACCAGGACCGGGAGGCGGTGCGGGTGTTGCGACACCAGCAGCGTTCCCTGCCCTACGGCGACCCGAACGATCCGAGCTATCGGCGGTTGCGCTATGTCCGTTACGCCGACGACTTCCTGCTGGGGTTCGCCGGTTCCAAGCGCGAAGCCCAGGACATCACGTCGAAGATCAGGGCCTTCCTGCGTGAGCAACTCAGGCTGGAATTATCCGAGTCCAAGACGCTGATCACGCACGCCACCAGCCAGGCGGCGCGCTTCCTGGGCTATGAGATCCGGGCTCTGCATGCCGACACAAAGATCACCGATGGACGTCGGTCGATCAACGGCACACCCGGGCTCTTCGTGCCCGAGCAGGTGATCCGCACCAAGTCCGCGCTCTACAAGAAGAAGGGAAAACCGGCTCCGCGTGGAGTACTGCTTCACGACGAGGACTTCTCCATCGTCGCGAAGTACCAGGCCGAGTACCGGGGTCTCATCCAGTACTACCTCCTCGCCCAGAACGTGCACCGTCTGAGCAAGCTCCACTGGATCATGGAGACCTCATTGCTGAAGACCTTGGCCTGTAAATACCGCAGCACGGTCCGGAAGATGTCTCGGAAATACCGGGCAACCGTCGAGACACCGCACGGCCCACGCCGCTGTCTACAGGTCACGGTCGAACGCAAGGAGGGGAAGAAGCCGCTGGTCGCCCGCTTCGGCGGGATCCCACTCAAACGAGAGCGCACCGCCACGCTCGCCGACGTTCGGCCGGTGACAGCACCCGCCTACAACGAGCTGATCAAACGGCTCCTGGCCGAGTACTGCGAGCTCTGCGAGACCCGCACGGATCTGGAGGTCCACCACATCCGCCACCTCGCAGACCTCAAACAGCCCGGACGTCGGGACAGGCCCGCCTGGATCCAGCTCATGGCCCGGAGGAGGCGCAAGACGCTTGTGCTCTGCCGGACTTGCCATGTCTCGGTCCATGCCGGGCGCGTTTCTCAGCCACTGCGGACGTGACCGCTGGAGAGCGGAATGCCCGGAAACGGGCACGTTCCGTTCGGGAAGGGGCCGTCGGAAAAGGACCCGTGCCACGGGCACCTCGTCGGCGGCCTACTTCACCCCACCGCGGAGGGCTGGCTCTACCTCGCCTGCTGGCTGGACCTGGCCACCCGCGAGGTCGTCGGCTATGCCATGGCCGATCACCACCGCGCCGAACTCGTCGTCGACGCCCTGGACATGGCCCACGGCCGGGGTGGGCTGGAGCCGGGCTGTGTGATCCACAGCGATCGCGGCAGCGAGTACACATCGACCCAATTCCGCGCCCGAATGCGGAAGTTGGGGCTTCGGCAGAGCTGCGGGCGCACAGGATCATGTTTCGACAATGCCGCCGCGGAGAGTTTCTGGGCCCTGCTCAAGGAGGAAATCGGCACCCGGATCTGGCCCGACCGGGCCACCGCCCGCGCCGAGGTCTTCAACTTCATCGAGATCTTCTACAACCGCCGCCGCCTGCGCAAGCACAAGGTCTTCGGCTACCTCACCCCGGCTGAGACCAGGCAGCGGCATCAACACACCCTCGCGGCATAGCCATTACGTGTCCGAGATCACGGGGAAGCTTCACGACGCGGCATCACCCCGAGGGTCAAGGTCTCCGGTCGCAGCCGGGGACGGCTCTCGGTGGCCGGGCTGCTGTGCTACCGGCCCGGCCTCCCCGCCCGCCTGTGCTACCGGCCGCGCCGGCACACCGGCCGCAAGGGCGAGCGCCGCTCGCTCGGCGAGAGCGACTACATCCATCTGCTGGATGGCGCCCACCACCTGCTCAAGGCCCCGCTGATTGTGGTGTGGGACCGGCTGAACACTCACATCTCCAAGACGATGAAAGCGCTCGTGGCCGAGCGGGAATGGCTGACGGTGGTCCTGCTGCCCGGGTACGCGCCCGAGCTCAACCCGGTGGAGGGCCTGTGGGCGCATATCAAGCGGAGCCTGGCCAACCTGGCCGCCCGCGCCCTCAGCGAGCTGGAGACGCTGTTGCGCAGGCGACGACTCAAGGCGCTGCAGTACCGGCACAGCATCCTCGGCGGGTTCCTCGCCGGGACTGGCCTCGCTCTCGACAGACCGAACTGACCCTAAAACGCCGAAGTCAGTAAGCACGCCGTGCGCGGAGTTCACCCGGCCCCGGCCGAGCGGGAGCGGTGCGCGACGACCTCGGTGACGCCCAGGGCGTGCAGGGCGGCGGTGCCGGAGATGTCGACGAGCGTGTGTTGGCCGCCCGGTTCGTGCAGATGAACGGTGGCCTCGTCCGCGTCGTGCAGCCTGCCCTCGGCCACAGCGGCCACGGTGGCCGGTGGCCGGTGGCCGCCCGTCAGTTCCGCGCTGTCGTTCCGAAGGGGAGGGGTTCGCCGGAGCGCAGGTATTCCCTCAGCCACTGCTCGGTGTTGCTCACGTGCAGCAGTGCGGCGGCCTGGCTGAGGGCGGAGTCACGGGTGGACAGCGCGTTGAAGATCGCCTCGTGCTCGGCGAGGGTGCGGCCCGCGGCCTGGGTGTCGACCAGGCCGCGCCAGATGCGGGCGCGCAGGGTGCGGCCGGAGATTCCTTCGAGGAGGGTGAGGAGGGTTTCGTTGCCCGTGGCCGAGATGACGGCGCGGTGGAAGGCGGCGTCGTGGGCGTTGAGTTGTCCGACGTCGTCGCGGGCCTCGCGCATGGCGTCCAAGTGTCGCTTGACCTCGGCCAGTTGGTCGTCGGAGATCCGGGTGGCGGCAAGGGCCGTGGCGATCGGTTCGAGGAGCCGGCGTACCTCCATGAGGTCCTGCAGGGCGACCGAGTCGCCCTGCAGCAGTTCCACCGCGCCGCCGAGCCCCTCCAGCAGCAGGCTCGGCTGGAGGCTGGTCACATACGTGCCGTCGCCCCGCCGGACCTCCAGGACCCGTGCGACGGCCAGCGCCTTGACCGCTTCGCGGGCGAGGTTGCGGGACAGCCCCAGCTGTGCGGCCAGGTCCGGCTCCGGCGGGAGCTTCGAGCCGGGTGGCAGGGCACCGGTCCGGATCAGCTCACGGATCCGTTCGATGGCCTTGTCCGTCAGAGACACCGCTACTCCCTACCCCGACCGCGCTCAGCGGGTACGTCCGACCTGATCAGCCCTTGAGCACGGAGATCATCCCAGAGACCGTCGGGGATGTGCTGATCATGGAGTCCCACGTTTCGTCCGACCTGTTCCGGAGTCCGCATGCCGAGGGTGACGTTGATGATACTGGGATGCGTGTGCGGGAACGCCATGGCGGCGGCCGGCAGGGTGGTGCCGTGCGTCTCGCAGACTTCGGCGATGGCCAGCGCCCGTGCGACGAGTTCCGGTGGGGCGTCCTGGTAGTCGTATTTCATGCCCTTGGCGGGCCGGTCGAGGGAGAGCAGTCCGGAGTTGAAGACGCCGACCGCCACGACGCTCTTGCCGTGTTCCTGTGCGGCGGGCAGGACGTCGTCCAGGCCGGACTGGTCCAGGAGCGTGTAGCGCCCGGCCAGCATCACCACGTCGGCGGCGGTCTCGCGCAGGAAGCGGGCGAGCATCGCCGACTGGTTCATGCCGGCGCCGATCGCGCCGATCACCCCCTGGTCGCGCAGTTCGGCGAGAGTGGGCATGGCCTCCTCGGCGCCCTGCTGCCAGTGGTCGTCCGGATCATGCAGGTAGACGATGTCGATGCGGTCCAGGCCGGTGCGCTCCAGCGTGTCCTCGATGGAGCGGAGCACGCCGTCCCGGCTGAAGTCCCATTGGCGGCGCAGGTCGTCGCGGACGACGAAGCCCTCGGTGTCGACGCCGTGTGGCTCCTCGTTGGGCACCAGCAGCCTGCCCACCTTGGAGGAGATGACGTACTCGTCGCGCGGGCGGTGGCGCAGGGCGGCCCCGAGGCGTTGTTCGGAGAGGCCGAGGCCGTAGTGCGGTGCGGTGTCGAAATAGCGGATGCCCGCATCCCAGGCCGCGTCGACGGCGGCCGTCGCATCGTCCACCGGGGTGACGCGATACAGGTTGCCGATCACGGACGCCCCGAAACCGAGCTCGGTGAGTGAGACCGACGTGTGCTGGATCTTCTGCTGGTGCAAGACGTGCTCCTGGGATACGGGTGAGGGGCGCCGGTCAGCGACTGACGTGGGCTGATCCGCCCGCGATGAGCGCCTCGACCTCGGCGAGAGTGGCCATGGAGACGTCGCCGGGCGTGGTCATGGTGAGGGCGCCGTGGGCGGTGCCGTAGGCCAGGGCGCGCTCCAGGCCGGTGTCGCTGAGCAGTCCGTGGATCAGGCCGGCGGCGAAGGCGTCGCCGGAACCGATGCGGTCCAGGACATGCAGGGCGGGCATCCGGGGACCGGTGACGAAGCCGGATTCGGCGCACCAACCGGCTGAGGACCAGTCGTTGACCCCGGCCGAGGGCACCTCGCGCAGGGTCGTCGCCAGCACCTTCGCCTCGGGCAGCAGGCCGGCCACCTCGGCGAGCGCGTCCTCCACCTCGTCGGCCCCGACGCGCGCCTGTTCCGGATACGTCCCGGCCAGGCCTAGGGCGCCCACGATGACGTCGGCGTGCCGGGCCAGCCGCAGGTCGACCTCGCGGGCGGCGTCGGCGCCGCCCCGGCTGGCCCAGAGGCTGGGACGGTAATTGGGGTCGTAGGAGACCGTGACGCGATGGCGGCGCGCCGCGGCCATGGCCTCGTCCGCAACATCCGGTGTGGTGTCCGACAGGCCGGCGAAGATGCCGCCGGTGTGGAACCAGCGCACCCCGGCGGAGAACACGGCGTCCCAGTCGACGTCCCCTTTGCGCAGCTGGGAGACGGCAGTGTGGGCGCGGTCACTGACACCGAGGGCGCCGCGGATGCCGTAGCCGCGTTCGACGAAGTTCAGCCCGTTGCGGGCGGTGCGGCCGATGCCGTCGTCGGGTATCCAGCGGATCAGCGAGGTGTCGACGCCGCCCTGAAGGACCAGGTCCTCGACGAGCCGGCCCACCGCGTTGTCGGCCAGCGCGGTAACGACGGCGGTGCGCAGGCCGAAGCAGCGGCGCAGCCCACGCACCACGTTGTACTCACCGCCGCCCTCCCAGACCTGGAAGGAGCGGGCGGTTCGGATCCGTCCCTCGCCCGGATCGAAACGCAGCATCACCTCGCCCAGGGCCACCACGTCGATCACGTCATGCACCTCTCGACGGCCTCGACGGTCAGTCGGCGGATGTCCTTGTAGTCGCCGCGCTCCAGGTGGGCGGAGGTGGCCATCCAGCTGCCGCCGACGGCGAGGACCGCCGGGTCGGCGAGGTAGGCGGCCATGCGGGAGGCGTCGATCCCTCCGGTTGGTACGAAGCGCGTCCCGGGGAAGGGCGCTGCGAGCGCTCGCAGCGTCCGCAGGCCGCCGAGCGCCTCGGCAGGGAACAGCTTGACGGTGTCGAGGCCGGCGCGCAGGGCATGCATCAGCTCGGTGGCGGTGGCGATGCCGGGCACCACGGGCACTCCCAGTTCCCGGCACTTGGCGACGACGTCCACGTCGAAGCCGGGCGAGACCACGAAGCGGGCCCCGGCCGCCACGGCCCGCTCCGCCTGCTCGGGTGTGAGGACCGTGCCGGCGCCGACGGCCAGCCCACCGTGGGCGGCTATGGCCTTGAGTACCTGCTCGGCGCCCGGGGTACGGAAGGTGACCTCGGCGCACCGGGCACCGCCCACCGCGAGAGCGTCGGCCAGTGGGCCGGCCATCGCGGTGGACGGCACGGTCAGCACCGGAAGGAGACGGCAGCCGTTCAGCACGGAGGCAAAGCCGACGGTCATCGGCCGAGCCATCCGCCGTCGACGGGCAGGACGACGCCGTGCACGTAGGCGGCGGCGTCCGAGGCCAGGAAGACGGTGGCACCGGCCAGGTCGTCGGCGTTGCCCCAGCGTCCGGCGGGGATGCGGTCCAGGATCGCTTTGCTGCGGGCCGGATCGTCCTGCAGTGCCTGGGTGTTGTCGGTGGCGATGTAGCCCGGTGCGAGGGCGTTCACGTTCACGCCGTGCGGCGCCCACTCGTTGGCCAGCGCCTTGGTCAGACCGGCGATGCCATGCTTGGCGGCGGTGTAGCCGGGGACGGTGATGCCGCCCTGGAAACTCAGCAGCGACGCCGTGAAGATGACCTTCCCCCGGCCGCGGGCCACCATCGCGGCGCCGACCGCCCGGGTCAGCGCGAACTGCGCACTCAGGTTGACCTGGAGCACCAACTCCCAGTCCGCGTCGCTGTGTTCAGCGGCCGGGGCGCGGCGGATCGTGCCCGCGTTGTTGACCAGAATGTCCACCGGCCGCTCCCGCCCGGCCAGGTCCGCGCCCAGAGCCCGTACGGCCTCCGGATCCGCGAAATCGGCGCGGACCGCCTCGAAGGTACGCCCGGCGGCCAGGACGTCCTTCTCCACCGCGCTGCCGGACTCCTCCAGCGACGCACTGACGCCGATGACGTCCGCGCCGGCCGCCGCGAGCGCGCGGGCCATGGCCCGGCCGATGCCGCGCCGCGCCCCGGTGACGACGGCGAGTTTCCCGGTGAGGTCGAAGACGGTCATACGGCCACTCCCTGGGCGTCGTGGGTGTGCTCGGTACCGGTGGTGCAGTCCACGATGATCTTCATCACGTCACCGCCGCCCTCCAAGGCCTCGAACGCGGCGGGCGCCTGCGTGAGGGGGACGACCTTGCTGATCAGCCGCCCGGCCGGAATCGTGCCGTCCGCCACCAGGGCCACCGCCTTCTCGAAGTCGGAGCTGTTGTACAACCGGGCGCCGATTAGGGTGAGTTCGCGCCAGAAGAAACGGTGCAGGTTCACCTCGCGGGGGCGCGGGTGGATGGCGACCAGGCACAACCGGCCCCGCACACCCAGCACGTCCACGGCCGTGTCCACGCCGCCCGCCGCGCCGGACACCTCGAACGCGACATTCGCGCCCGCATCCTGCGTCCACTCGCCGACCAGGGCGCCGATGTCGTCCGCGGCCGGGTCCCAGACGGCCAGCCCCAACTCCTCGGCCAGCAGCCGACGGTGGGCACTCAGCTCCACCACCCGGACCTCGGCGCCCACGGCCCGCGCGACCAGCGCGATCAGGACCCCGACCGGCCCGCCGCCGACCACCACGACCTTCTCACCCTCGGCGACCTCGGCCCGGCCCACGTCGTGCACGGCCACCGCCGTCGGCTCCACCAACGCGGCCCGGTCCAAAGCCAGCGACTCCGGCAGCCTGATCAGCGTCGACGCGGGCACAACCCAGCGCTGCTGCATCGCGCCCGGGGAGTCGATGCCGATGAAGTCCAGGTGCTGGCAGATGTGCTGATGACCCTCGAGACAGGCCGGGCAGGTGTCGTCCCAGCGCAACGGCATCACCGTCACCGCATCCCCAGGCCGCCAGCCCTCCACACCCGGACCGACGCGGACGACGCGGCCGGACATCTCGTGTCCCAGAACGGCGGGCGCGGCGACCCGGGCGTCCATGTCACCGTGGAAGATGTGCAGATCGGTACCGCAGATACCGACAAAGGCGGGAGCCAGCTCCACCTCACCCGGACCGGGAGGGGAGGGCTCGGCGGGAGCGGTGTCCAGGGTGCGTGCGGAAATGTAACGGACGGCAAGTGTCATCGTGTCGTCAGGGTCCCTTCAGTGCGGACACCGATGGTCAGCAGCAGGTTGGCGTAGGTACGGGTGTCGGCGGTGACGATCGCCAGCGCCAGGTCGGGCGAGTGGGCGGCGTCGTAGAACTCGAAGCGGCCGAGCGTGTCGACCGGGACGGGCGCCAGCATCGAGCAGTACTGGGCGATGGCCGGCGGCTCCGGTTCGCCCTCGGGCGGCACCATCACGTGGGCAGCCTCGACGGGCAGGGCGCGCAGCAGGACGTCGAGCACGGTGGTGACGTCGAGCAGGCCGGGGGCCAGGTTGAGGTGCACGGTCCTGGCGCGCTCGCCGGTGGCGGTGCTCGCGGGGTAGTGGCCGTCGGCGAGCAGGACGCGGGCGCCGTGGCCGGCTCCGGCCAGGGCTTCGAGGATCCCGGGGTGCAGCAGTTCCGTCAGGAGCACAGTGTCCCCTCCTTCGTCGGGGCGGGGGTCAGGTGGTAGAAGGCGGTTGCGGTGCCGGCGAGGACCGCGTGGATCTCGGGGCCGGAGCAGCCGTCCAGGAGTTCCTCGACGGTGGCGGCCCAGCGGTTCCATCCGCCGGCGAGGACGCAGACCGGCCAGTCGGAGCCGAACATCAGCCGGTCGGGGCCAAAAGCGGAGAGCAGGACGTCCCAGGCCGGACGGATGTCGTCGACGGTCCACTTCTCGTGGTCGGCCTCCGTGACCAGGCCCGACACCTTGCAGCAGACCTGGGCATGCCTGGCCAGGGCCCGCACCTGCCGTGCCCAGTCGGTCAGTTCTCGACGTGCGAGGGGCGGCTTGCCCGCATGGTCCAGGACGAGCGGCAGCTCCGGGAGCCGCTCCGCCAGACGAATCGCCTGCGGGAGCTGGTGGCTGCGGATCAGCACGTCGTATCCGAGCCCGCGCTCTCCGACCGCCCGCAACCCGCGCTCCACGTCGGGTCGTTGGAGCCAGTGCGAGTCCGATTCGCCCTGCACGATGTGGCGTACGGCCCTCAGGTACCGGCCGGCGGACCCTGTCCGCAGGTCGTCGAGGACGTCGCCGATCGCGGGGGATGTCAGGTCCGCCCAGCCGACGACCGCGCCGATCAGCGGGTCGCTTTCGGCCAGAGCGAGGAGGTCGCGGGTCTCGGACACGGACGTGACGCACTGGACGACCACCGTGCTCGTCAGCCGCCGTCCGGCGATCGGCCGGGTCGCGGCCGAGCGCAGGGCGAGCGAGCTGAAGCTGCGGCGGATCGGCTCATGGCCGGGTTCGTCCAGCCAGGGCTGCGGCCGCACGTCCAGGTCCCAGACGTGGTGGTGGGCGTCGACGAGGGCCTGACCGTCAGACACGGGCGGTCCAGACGGGGCCGTCGGGGTAGACGTACTCCTTGAGGGATTCGGGGTGCATCTGCGCGCTCAGGCCTGGCAGCGTCGGCGCCAGGTAGTGACCATGGACGATGCGCACCGGGTCGACGAAGTGCTCGTGCAAGTGGTCGACGTACTCGATGACGCGGTCCTCGGTCGTACCGGAGACGGCGACGTAGTCGAACATCGACAGGTGCTGGACCATCTCGCACAGGCCGACGCCGCCGGCGTGCGGGCAGACGGGGATGCCGAACTTGGCGGCGAGCAGCAGGATCGCGATGTTCTCGTTGACGCCGCCGACCCGCGCGGAGTCGATCTGCACGATGTCCACCGCGCCGGCCTGGAGGAGTTGCTTGAAGACGACCCGGTTGGCGATGTGCTCGCCGGTGGCAACCTTGATGGGGCTGACGGCCTTGCGGACGGCGGCGTGGCCGAGGATGTCGTCGGGGGAGGTGGGCTCCTCGATCCAGTACGGGTCGTAGGGGGCCAGGGCGCGCATCCAGTCGATGGCGGGCTGGACGTCCCATCTCTGGTTGGCGTCGACGGCGATGCGGATGGAGTCGCCGACCGTTTCGCGGGCGGTGCGCATGCGGCGTACGTCGTCCTCCAGGTCCGCGCCGACCTTCAGCTTGATCTGGGTGAAGCCGTCGGCGACGGCCTCGCGGGCCAGGCGGGCCAGTTTCTCGTCGGAGTAGCCGAGCCAGCCGGGGGTGGTCGTGTAGGCGGGATAGCCCTGGTCGAGCAGCCGGCCGATGCGGTGCTCGCGGCCGGGCGCGGCGCGGCGCAGGATGTCCAGCGCCTCCTCGGGGGTGAGGGCGTCGCTCAGCCAGCGGAAGTCGACCTGGGCGACCAGCTCCTCCGGCGACATCTCGCCGAGGAACCGCCACACGGGCTTGTCGGCCCGCTTGGCGGCGAGGTCCCAGGCGGCGTTGACAACCGCGCCGGTGGCCATGTGGATGGCGCCCTTCTCCGGGCCGAGCCAGCGCAGTTGGGGGTCGTGGACCAGGGAGCGGGAGAAGGCACCGAGGTCGCCGCAGACCTCCTCGACCGAGAGGCCGACCACGTGTGGGGCGAGGGCCGCGATGGCCGCCGCCTGGACATCGTTGCCGCGGCCGGTGGTAAAGGCCAGGGCGTGGCCCTCGAGTCCGTCGCCGGCGTCGGTGCGCAGGACGACGTAGGCGGCGGAGTAGTCGGGTTCGGGGTTCATCGCGTCCGACCCGTCCAGATGCTCGGACGTCGGGAAGCGCACGTCCAGGACGTCCAGGGCGGTGATGCGGGCAGAAGCCGGGGAAGCGGGCAGGGCGGATGACATGGCGGCAACTCCTGTGAAAGCAGGGGCAATACGGGCCCTTGCGACGTGAAATGGGGCGGCGCAGGGTGTCGGGCGGCCCTAAGAGCCGCCCGGTTCACTCCTGGACCTTGCCGCCCGTGATGCGGGAGATGGCGAGGGCGACCAGGATGATCAGGCCGTTGAGGGCGCCGATCCACTGGGCGGGGACGCCACCCAGGGTGAGCACGTTCTGGATCATGAAGAGCAGCAGGATGCCGCAGAACGCCCCGAACATGGTGCCCTTGCCGCCGTTGAGGCTGATCCCGCCGATCACGGCGGCGGCGAAGACGGTGAAGATGTAGCCGTTGCCCTGTGCGGAGGCGACGGAGGCCAGCCGTCCGGAGAGCATCAGCCCAGCGAGGGCGGCGAGCACGCTGCCGGTGACGATGACGATCCACAGCACCCGGTCGGTGCGGATGCCGGCCGCCTTCGCCGCGTCGACGTTGCCGCCGATGGCGTACAGCGAGCGGCCGAAGCTGGTCCAGCCGAGGACGACGATGACGACGGCGAACAGGACCAGGCAGATCCAGATGGAGGCCGGCATCCCGAACCATTCGGCGGTACCCAGGTAGAGCATCGACTCGGGCAGCTGGAAGAAGGTCTGGCCTCCGGAGATGCCCGTGAGGACGCCGCGCAGCACGATCAGCATGCCCAGGGTGACGATGAATCCGTTGAGACCGAAGCGGATGATCAGCAGGGCGTTGATCACGCCGACCAGCGCGCCCACGGCGAGCGTGACCGGGATCGCCCAGGCGCCGGACAGCAACCCGAGACCGTGTCCCGCGCCGGTCGGCACCACCAGCCAGGCCGCCACGCCGGGCGCGAGGCCCATCGTGGACTCGAGGGACAGATCCATCTTCTTGACGATCAGAATCATCGCCTGGGCGAGGACCAGCAGGGCCATCTCGGACATGGTCTGCAGGACGTTGACGAGATTGTCGGACTGCAGGAAGACCGGGTTGACGATCTGGCCGACGATCGCGATGACCACGATGGCAGGGACGAGCGCGAGATCGCGCAGGCGCGCCAGGGGTATCCGGCCGCCGAGCAGCGTGGTTCGCTTCGCTTCCGTTTCCCTGGGGGCGGCGGTGTCCGCGAGGACGGTTTCAGGCATTGAGGTCCACTCCTTCCATCGCGGCCACGAGGTCGTGGTCGTGCCAGCCGCGGGCGATCTCTGAGGTCACACGGCTCTGGAACATCACCAGGACCCGGTCGCACATGCGCAGATCGTCGAGTTCGTCGGAGGCGATGAGCACTCCGGTGCCGGTGGCCGCGGTCTCCTCGACCTTGCCGAGGAGGAACTCCTTGGATCGCACGTCCACGCCTGCGGTCGGGTTGATCAGGACCAGCAGACGCGGGTCGTTCGCCAGGGCGCGGGCCATGACGACCTTCTGCTGATTGCCTCCGGACAGGGCGGAGACGGGCAGTTCGGGACCGGGGGTCTTGATCGCCAGGTACTCGATCATGCCCTCGGCGAGCCGGTCCCGGCGGCTGCGGCTCAGGAACCCGTTCGAGCCGAGGCGCTTCGGTACGGACAGTGTGGCGTTGTCCGCGATGGACATGTCGGGCACGAAGCCCTGGTGGTGCCGGTCCTGTGGAACGAACCCGGCACCGGCGGCGAGCGCCGCGGGCACACTGCCCGGCCGGGGCCGCTGCCCGGCGATCTCCACCTCGCCCGCCGCTGCCGCCCGCAGCCCTACGACGGTCTCGGCGACCTCGGTACGTCCGCTGCCGGCGGCGCCCGCGAGGCCGACGATCTCACCGGCCCCGACCTGGAAGCTGACGTCGTCGTACGCGTCGCCTCGCAGAGCATGGACGCTCAGTGCGGCCGTGGCGCCGGGGGTGAGGGTGCTCGCCCGTTCCTCGCGCCGGCCGGCTGCCGCCTCACCGGTCATGGCGGCGACGAGTTCGACGCGGGGGAGCTCCGCGACCGGCGCGGTCACGATGTGCCGGGCGTCGCGGAACACCGTCACCATGTCGCAGATCTCGTAGACCTCCTGGAGATGGTGACTGATGAACAGGAAGGTCACGCCCTGGCGTTGCAGGTCGCGGATGCGGTCGAAGAGGCGGTTGATGGCGGCCCCGTCGAGCTGGGCGGTCGGCTCGTCGAGGATGATGAACCGGGCGCCGAAGGACAGCGCGCGGGCGATCTCGACGAACTGCCGCTGTTCGACGCTCAATTCGCCCGCGGGGGTGTGCGGGTCGACGTCCACCGACCAGGTCGCCAGCAGTTCCTGGGCGCGGCGACGGGTGGCCTGCCAGCTGATGAGCCGGCTGCGTCCGTGGTCGTGCCGGTGCAGGAAGAGGTTCTCGGCGACGGTCAGCGCGGGGATGATCGTGGACTTCTGGTAGACGCAGGCCACGCGTTGCCGCCAGGCGTCCCGGTCTGCGGGGCGGGGGGCGGGCTCGCCGCCGAAGGTGACCGTTCCCTCGTCGGGGGCCTGCAGGCCGGTGAGGACCGACACCAGGGTCGACTTGCCGGCTCCGTTGCGGCCGACGAGCGCGTGGGTCTCGCCGGGCCTGATGGTGATCCGGGCGCCGTTCAGGGCCACCGTCGGACCGAATCGTTTGACTATGCCCGTCGCCTCGACGACGGGCGGGTCCGAGGGGGCCCGTCCGTCGTCCGCCGGGGCGGGCACGGGGGTGATCGCTCGCTCCCCGTCACTCATCTCAACCGCCTTGTTCTCGTGAGCCGTTGCGTGCCGGAGGAGGGATCAGCCGAGGTTGTTGCCCCACAGCGACTTGTCGTCGCTCTTGACGCTGGGCACGCCGCCATAGGTGCCGCCGTCGGAGGTGACGAGCGGGGCGGAGAGCTGATCCTCGAGAACACCGTCGCGGACCTTGATGATGGTGCTGTCGTGGTCGGTCTTGCCGGGCTTGAACGTCTTCCCGTCGATCGCGGCCTTGAGGTAGTACAGGGCGTACTTGGCATAGAGGTCGGCCGGCTGGGAGACCGTGGCGTCGATCTTCCCGGCCGCTATGGACTTCAGCTCTTCGGGGATGCCGTCGTTGGAGACGACGAAGACGTGCTTCTTGTCCTTCGGGTCGACCAACAGCCCTCTTTGCTTGAGGACTTGGAGCGTGCCGGACAGGGCGAAGCTGGCCTCCATGTAGACACCCTTGATGTCCGGGTGGGCGGTCAGGTCGGTCTGCAGCTTCTGCGCGGCGACGGCCCCGTCCCAGTTAGTGGCCTCGCCGAACACCTTGATGCCGGGGTAGTTCTTCTTCATGCAGTCGTTGAACGCCTCGGTGCGGTCACGGCCGTTGATGGAGTCGAGACCGCCCTCCAGCATGACGACCTTGCCCTTGCCGTCGAGCTTGATGCCGAGGTACTGACACGCCTTCTCGCCGTAGGCCCGGTTGTCGGCGCGGACGACCATGTAGACGTTGCCGGTGTCGGGACGGGTGTCCACGGTGACGACCGGGATCTTCTTCGACTCCAGCTGCGCCAGGGTCGGCGCGATGGCGGCGGTGTCCTGCGGGGCCATCGCGATGCCCTTGACGCCCTGGCTGATGAACGTCTGCGCGTTGGCGGTGAGTTTGGCGACGTCGTTCTGCGAGTTGGTGGTCTTGAGCGAGAGGCCGAGCTTCTTGCCGTACTCCGGCGTGTACTTGATGTACGAGTTCCAGAAGTCGGTGTCGGAGCGCGGGTAGTCGACGCCCACGAGCGGCGCGTCACCCGCCGACGCCGACGTGGAGCCGCTGCTACACGCACTGAGCAGCGCGAGTGCGGACAGGGTGGAGACGGCGGAACAGAGGGCGGTTCTCAGTCTCATCGGTGCTTCCTCGCGCCGGTCCCGTAGTGGGAAAGGTTTCGCTTCGACGACATCCATGTATCGCCGCGCAGTAGAGATGGGATGTTTATAGAGCGACTTTCGGCCGCTTGTCCAGCCCTCTGCGCAAGTCACGATGAAATCCCGGCTCGTAGACACCCGCGAGTACGGGAAGGGTATCCATAGAGAGAGTATCCATCCCATCAATCGCCGCCCTTAGATGTCTCACGGCCCACCATGAAGCACTGCAAGACATGCCATGTTTACGTGACCGCAACACATGCCAGATCTAGACAAATCCGTCATCTCACCCGAAGCATTGGTCACTTTCATCCCTGCACGCTGGTTGACATCCCATGGCGGCATGGCCGACCTTCATGCGTGGCCCTGTATTCCCCCTGTCCCCTTCCGCATCAGGGATGTGTCCATGTCGAGCTCGATCAACAGACGCCAGTTCCTGGCCTCCGCAACCTGCGTGGCCACGGCGGCCGTTGCCGGAGGTGTGTTCAGTGCCGGTGTCGCCGAGGCGGCGCCCAGTACGTACACGCCCGACTGGAACTCGGTCGACCAGCACCCGCCGGCTCCGGAGTGGTTCCAGGACGCGAAGTTCGGGATCTACTTCCACTGGGGTGTCTTCAGCGTCCCCGCCTACGACAACGAGTGGTACCCGCGCAGCATGTACCAGAGCGGGAGCAACGCCAACAAGCATCACATCGCGACCTACGGCCAGCCGTCGGCATGGCCGTACCACAACTTCATCAACGGAGCGAAGGACCTGGCGGGCAACACCGTGAAGTTCGCGCCGAAGCTGAAGTCGGCCGGCGGGAAGTTCGACCCCGACGAGTGGGTGCAGCTGTTCGTCGACGCCGGCGCCAGGTTCGCCGGCCCGGTCGCCGAGCACCATGACGGTTTCTCCATGTGGGACAGCCAGGTCAACGAGTGGAACTCGGTGGACAAGGGCCCCGGTCTGGACCTGCTGCGGCTCTTCTCCACCGCCATCCGCGCCAAGGGCCTCAAGCTGCTGGTGGCCATGCACCACGCGTACCACTTCAACGGCTTCTACGAGTACGTCCCCGCCCAGGCGGACCCCAGCCTCAGGAAGCTCTACGGGCAACTGGGCTCGACCGCGGAGAACCAGCTCTGGTACGACAAGCTCAAGGAGGTCATCGACCGCGCCCGGCCCGACATCCTGTGGCAGGACTTCAAGCTGGACGCCGTCGACGAGACGCAGCGGCTGAACTTCCTGGCGTACTACTACAACCAGGCAAACAGCTGGGGCCGTGAGGTCGTCGCCACCTACAAGGACGGCATGAACGGCAAGGGCGAGGTCTTCGACTACGAGCGCGGTGGTCCGGCCGACCTCACCACTCCGTACTGGCTGACCGACGACAGCATCTCCAGCTCCAGTTGGTGCTACACCCAGGGCATCGGCTACTACACGATCCAGCAGATGCTGCACTCGTTCATCGACCGGGTCAGCAAGAACGGCAACGTGCTGCTCAACATCGCTCCGATGGCCGACGGCACCATCCCCCAGGCGCAGAAGGACATCCTGCTCGGTATCGGGGATTATCTGAAGCGCTTCGGCGAGTCGGTGTACTCCACCCGCGCCTGGACGACCTACGGCGAGGGCCCGACGAAGATGGGCGGCGGTGCGTTCACCACCCCGCATGCCGGCACGCCGCAGGACATCCGTTTCACCCGCAACAAGGCCGACAACGTCCTGTACGCCACCGTCCTGGGCTGGCCCGGCAGCTCCCTGACGATCAAGACCCTCAGCTCGGACCGGATCAACCTCTCCTCACTGACCTCGGTGAAGCTTCTCGGGAACACTGCCGGCACCTACATCGACCTGTCCACTCCGGCCCAGAACGCCTCCGGCCTCACCTTCGCCCTGCCGTCCTCGGCGCCGTACAGCGCGGGCGCCTACGTCCTGAAGCTCGCCTTCTCCGGCACGATCCCGGGGCTCCGGCCGCTCGCCGGCGCTGTCGCCTTCAAGAACGTCAACTACACCGGCGACGCCGCCGTGTTCACCGTCGGCGACTACACCGCGCACAGCCTGGCCTCGGCCGGACTGGGCGCGGGCACCCTCTCCTCCCTCCGGCCGGCCCCCGGCTACCAGGTGATCGGCTACTCCGGAGACAACTTCACCGGCACTTCCTGGACGTTCACGGCTGAGAACCCCGACCTGCGGGTCAGCGGCAACAACGACCAGATCACCTCGCTGAAGGTCCAGTTCAACCCGGCCACGTACTTCCGGATCACCAACGTCACCGACGGCCTGGCCCTGGACAGCGGCGGCAACGTCGCTTCCGGGACCGACCTCAAGCAGTGGACCTGGAACGGCAGTTCCAACCTGCAGTGGCAGGCGGTGGAGGTCGGAGGCGGCTACTACAAGCTGGTCAACCGCACGAACGGCATGGTCGCCGACGGCTGGGGCGCCACCACCGATGGCTCCGCAGCCAGACAGGCCGCCTGGAACGGTGGCACCAACCAGCAGTGGACCATCACTCACCGCGGTGGCGACCACTATTCGATCGCCAACCGCACCACCGGCCTGGCCCTCGACGGCGGCGGCAACGTCGACTCGGGTTCCATCACCAAGCAGTGGACCTACGGCAGCAGCACCAACCTGCAGTGGACCTTCACCGCGCTGTAGCCGGCGCAGCGCGCTGCCGCGGACGTGGCGGCGCAATCCGTGCCGTGCGAACCGGACCTGCCTCAGTTGCGCAACGTTCGGCTTCAGCACGATTCCGCAGAGGGGCAGCCTTTCTCCATGGATGACCGTGATACGGATCGTGCCGCCGCAGCCGCTGCCGTCGCACTCGTCGGTGCGATCCGTACCGGGGCGGAGGCGCGGTTCGCCGCGCGGCCGTGGACGCATACGCCGCATGCCCTGGACGTCTCGTAGTCGGTGGCAAGGCTTCAGTAGGCGGTGTCGGGCCGGATCCGGGGCCGTATCAGGTGAGGGGAGGTGATCGTGTCGCTGCCGCCTCGACACCCCCCGACGTCAGCTCCGAAGACTCGGGGAATCAGCAGGCGCAGCACTGTTCCCGTGTACGGCGGCGGAGCGATCCCGTTGCGTCCGGGATGCCAAGGCGTGCCTCCACGCGACTGGGCGCGTGTCCCGGGGGACGGGCGGCCACACTCAGTGAAAGGAACACAAATGCAGAGAGATGACATGCATATGACATTCGAGTGGCGGGGGACGTCGGAGGCGTACGGCAGTGCTGACCGCGGTGACCGCCTTAGGACTCAGATCAGAATGACGCTTTGAGGCGTCGCCAGCAGATGATGGCGCAGCCGGGGGGACCTCCCCCCGAGTGGTGGACACCCTGACGCCGACCCCGGTGGGGGTCGGGAGAGGGTGACCGATTATGGTGATGAAGGTCTATTCGCCCGAGTTCAAGGCCGATGCCGTGGCCCTGTTCCACTCGGAGCCCGATCTCACGATCGCGCAGACCGCGCGTGATCTGGGGATCAATGCGGAGACCCTGCGGAACTGGATCCGCGCCGACCGCGTCCGCGGCGGCAGTACCACCGGCATGACCAGGAAGAACGTGACCAGCAGCACCCCGGCCTCCGAGGCCACCCGCGAGGAGCTCGAAGCCCGCGTCCAGGCCCTGGAGGCCGAGCTGAAGGCCGCCCGCAAGGAGAACGCCACTCTCGCCACCGAGCGGGACATCCTGCGCAAGGTGACAAAGTTTTTCGCCTCGGAGATGACCTGGTAGGCCGCTGCCGGTTCATCGAGGATCATCGCGAGACCCACCCGGTCCAGCGGCTGTGCCAGGTCCTCGACGTCCACCGCTCCAGCTACTACAAGTGGCGCCAGGGCCGTGAGGCCCGCGCCACACGGGAGCGCGAGGACGAGGCCCTGGCCGAGAAAATCACCACCATCCACACCGAGTCCGACCAGGCGTACGGGGCTCCGCGTATCACGACCGAGCTCCGCGATACGCACGGCATGGAGATCAACGAGAAGAAGGTCGCCCGCGTGATGCGCAAGTTCCGCATCATCGGCACGCACCTGCGCAAGAAGGTCCGTACGACCGTGCCCGAGCCGTCGGCGACGCCGGTCCCGGACCTGTTCAAGCGGGACTTCACCGCGCCGGAGGCGAACCTGAAGTACATGGGCGATGTGACGTATCTCCCCGTCGGGGACGGCGAGTTCCTCTATCTCGCCACGGTCATCGATTGTTTCTCCCGCCGCGTGGTGGGCTGGTCGATCGCCGACCACATGCGCACCGACCTGGTCGCCGATGCACTGACCATGGCCGCCGCGACCCGCGGCAGCCTGGCCGGCGCGATCTTCCACAGCGATCACGGAGCCCAGTACATGTCGCGTCAATTCGCCGCCCTCTGCGAAGAGTTGGGTGTCACCCAGTCCATGGGTGCGGTCGGCACGAGCGCGGACAACGCCGCGTGCGAGTCCTTCCACGCCTCCTTGAAACGGGAGATCCTCAAGGGCGCCCACCGCTTCGCCGGAGCGGACATCTGCCGGCGGACGGTCTTCCGCTGGCTCGCCCGATACAACACCTGGCGCAGGCACTCCGCCAACGGGCAGCTCAGCCCAGTCGACTACGAGCGGCGATCGAGTAGGCTCGAACTCGCCGCATAACAGGATGAAACGGTGTCCACTCTTCGGGTGGAAGTCCCGT
>LRTP01000840.1 GCA_001550305.1 Streptomyces diastatochromogenes | reverse complement strand
GGGTGACGCGCCGGGCGCGGCGCCGGAGGGCGACGTACCGGACCCACCGGCAGTGGGCGTCGGCGACGCCGTCGCCTCTGCGGCGGTGGCCCGGGGCCGGGTGAACGCCAGGGTGCCGAAGCCGAGTTGGTCGTAGCCGCCGCTGTTGGGGCCGTAGTCCCCGCCGCCGCCCTCGGGCGCGAACCGGGCCGCGATCTTGGTGAGGTGCGGCGCGTCCAGCCCCCGGCGCTTGGTGTAGTGGTTGGCGATCATGGCCCAGATCGGCCGGGCCATGGCCGGGTCGACGGCCGCCGCCGCGGACGCCGTCTCCGAACCCGACCAGATGCCGGGCGCGCCCTTCTTCCGGGTGTTCGAGGTGTAGGGCACGTCTCCGCCGAGGCTCCACTTGGCGACGTACTGGGCGCCCTTGAGGAAGCGGCTGTCGTCGTAGCCGTACAGGTCGATGCCCTGGTTCCAGGCCATCTCGCAGATGGTGCCCATCAGGCCGACGCCCAGCAGGGCGTGACCCTGGTCGCGGCCGGCCTCGACCCATTCGGCGAGGCCGTCGGCGTACACGACCGGGATGGCGTTCTTGACGGAGCCCATCCCCGCGCCGTGCTTGAAGTACTCGACGGCGCGGTCGACCTTCGCGCGGTCGTCGCACAGGATGCCGATGGCGAGGACGGAGGCGATGTTCGTCAGGTCCCAGTTGGCCCAGTAGTTGGTGATGTAGGAGCCGTTGTGGTGCGCGAGGAAGTCCTCGCTCAACGGGTGGAAGACGTCGAGCATCATCTTCTGGAACCGGGCCAGTTCGAAGCCGTCGTGACCGCGGACGAGCTCGGCGGCGTTGGCGAACTGGTAGCCGTAGAGCCCCGAGGCGAGGAACCGGTCGGCGCTGCCGTCGAGCCTCGTCAGCCTGGCCGACCAGGCGTTGAGGATGTCGCGGGCGGTGTCGGCGTGCGCGGTGATGCCCGTGACGTGCCAGCGCAGGGCGTTCTGGTAGGCGGCGTGGATGTCGTTGTAGAGCGTGACGTAGTTCTCGGGCGTGCCCGAGCCTCGGTAGACGGTCGCCTGGGGGTTGGCCGTCCAGGTGCTCTGGGCGTGCCGGTTGGCCGTCAGCCTGGCGAAGCCGGCCGTGTAGGGCTCCGCGCCGGCCTTCACCCGGGTCGCCATGCGCTGCAGATCGGCCCAGGTGTGCAGCATCCCGGGGTGCGCGAAGGCACCGTCCGCCGCCATGGCCGGGGGCGCCGCGAGGGCGGTGCCGGCCACGGTGGCGCCCGCGGCGGCACCGGCGATCTTCAGCATGTTCCGGCGACTGATCTGTGCTGTCACTGACGTGGTTCCTTAACGCTCGGTGCCCGGGGATGCCTACGCACAGGAGACGCCGTGGAACGCGGCCGATAACAGAAAGTCGCCCAGCGGCCTTCCCACATGGTCGCGATGACCGATCCGGTCATCGCGACCGCCCCGTCATGCCAGCGACACCCACGCGCCCTGCTCGGCGGAGCGGGACATCGCGTCCAGCGCGGCCGCGCTGTGCACCGCGTCGGCCAGCGTCGCGCCGTACGGGGTGTTCTCGGCGATCGACCGCAGGAAGTGGTGGGCCTCGATGACCTTGAGATCGTCGTAGCCCATGCTGTTCGCGGAACCCGGCTGGAAGGCCGCGTACTCGCCGTCCCCGGGGCCGACGTACACCGTGCTGACGGGCTGGTCCTGGTACGACGTACCCCTGCTGACGCCCAGTTCGCCCATGCGCCGGAAGTCCCAGAAGACCGCGCCCTTGGTGCCGTGCACCTCGAAGCCGTAGTTGTTCTGCTCGCCGACCGAGACCCGGCAGGCCTCCAGCACGCCCCGCGCACCGGAGGCGAAGCGCAGCAGACAGTTGACGTAGTCCTCGTTCTCCACCGGGCCCAGTTCGCCGCCCGTCGCGCGGGTGTGACCGGCGGTGGCGCCGGTCGGGCGGGCCCGGCGAGGCAGGAAGATCGCGGTGTCGGCGGTCAGCGCCTCGATCTCGCCGAGCAGGAAGCGCGCCAGGTCGACGCCGTGCGAGGCCAGGTCGCCGAGGACGCCGCTGCCGCCGCGCTCCCGCTCGTAGCGCCAGGTCAGAGCGCCCTCGGGATGGGCCGCGTAGTCGCTGAACAGCCGGACGCGGACATGGGTGACGGTGCCGATCTCGCCGGAGGCGATCAGTTCGCGGGCGGCGGCGACGGCGGGCGCCCCCCGGTAGTTGAAGCCGACCGTGCCCTGGACCCCGGCCTTGGTGACCGCGTCCGACACGGCTCGGGCGTCCTCGGCGGTCAGTCCCACCGGCTTCTCGATCCAGATGTGCTTGCCCGCCTCGGCCATGGCGAGGCCGATCTCGCGGTGCAGGAAGTTCGGCGCGGCGATGCTCACCGCCCGGACCCGGGGATCGGCGGCCACCTCGCGCCAGTCGCGGTGGGCGGCGGCGAAGCCGTACTGGGCCGCGGCCTCCTCCGCCCGGCCCGGCACCTCGTCGGCGACGGCGACCAGTTCGGGCCGCAGGGACAGCCCGGGGAAGTGGTGGGGCACGCGGGCGTACGCCTGGGTGTGCACCCGTCCCATCCAGCCGAACCCCACGACGGCAACGCCGAGCGTACGCACCATGACTGCCCCTCTTTGGACCGGTCCAACGATTTCCCGGCTCACATTGAAGGCCCCTGCAGTGCGTGTCAAGCCCTTTGACAAGCTCGCCCGCCGTATGGAACGGTCCAGGAATGGAGCCACGCAGACCATGAGAGCACCGACGATTCGCGATGTCGCCCAGCGGGCCGGAGTGTCGAAGTCGCTGGTCTCCCTCGTGCTGCGCGGCTCCGACCAGGTCCGTGACGAGAAGCGGCAGGCCGTGCTGGCCGCCGTCGAGGAGCTCGGCTACCGGCCCAACGCCGCGGCGCGCAGCCTCAGCGAGCGGCGCACCCGTACGGTCGGGGTGCTCCTCAACGACATGCGCAACCCCTGGTTCGTGGAGCTGCTGGACGGTCTGAACTCCCGGCTGCACGACTCGGGCCTGCACATGCTGCTCGCCGACGGCCATCTCAACCGGCGCCTGGGCGAGGACCTCACCCGTACCTTCGTGGACCTGCGTGTCGACGGTCTGATCGCCGTCGGCACCCTGCCGGCCGCAGAGGCGCTGCGGACGGCGGCCGGGCAGATTCCCACCGTGGTCGCGGGCGCCCGGGAGCCCGAGCTGCCCGGTGTCGACGTCGTCGCCAACGACGACGAGCGCGGCGCCCGCCTGGCCACCGAGCATCTCATCGGCCTCGGCCACCGCCGGATCGCGCACATCACTGGGCGGGGGACGGTCGGTGAGCTGCGCCGCCGCAGCTTCGAGGCGGTCATGCGCGAGCACGGACTGGCCGCGGAGGCGGTCGTGGAACAGGGCGACCTGACCGAGGAGGGCGGCTACCGTGCCACGGTCCGGCTGCTCAGCGCCCGCGAACGGCCCACCGCCGTCTTCGCGTTCAACGACATCGCCTGCGTCGGCGCCCTCTCGGCCGCCGAGGAACTCGGCCTCCGGGTGCCGCGCGACCTCTCCCTCGTCGGCTACGACAACACCTACCTCTCCCGGCTGCGGCACCTGTGGCTCACCACCGTGGACAGCGCCGGCCATGACGTCGGCCGCCGTGCCGCGCAGTGTCTGCTCGACCGGATCGCCGACCCCGCCCGCCCGGGCGAGGTGGTCCTCACCGCCCCTGCCCTCGAGGTCCGCGGCACGACGGCACCCCCACTCGGTCAGGCGGGAGCCGGCGCCGGAGCGACGGCGGTGCGGGCGGTGAGGGACGCCGAGTAGCGGCGCAGCAGGAGTACGGCGGTGGTGGCGAGGCCGGTGAGCAGACCGAGCCAGATGCCGACGGTGTCGAGGCCGAGCGGGTAGGCCCCCAGCCAGGCGGCGGGCAGCCCGACGGCCCAGTAGCCGATCAGCGTGATTCGGAAGCCGCTCTTGGTGTCGTCGAGGCCGCGCAGCAGTCCGACACCGATGTTCTGCGCGCAGTCGAAGAACTGGAGGAACGCGGTGACCATGAGCAGGTGCGTGGCGATGTCGAGTGCCCGGTCGGAGCCCGAGTCCAGGAACGGGGCCAGCACCAGACCCGGGAGCGTGACGTAGACGACGCCGACCACCGTCATCACGGCCGCCGCGCAGGCCAGCGCGGTGTTCTTGATGCGCCGGGCGTCGTCGACGCGCCCTAGGGCGAGTTCGCGGCTGACGTTGATGGACGCGGCGTGGGAGAGGCCGACCGCCACCTGGAAGACGATGTAGACGAGCTGGTTGACGGCCGTGTGCGCGGCCAGCGCGGCCGGCCCGAAGGAGCCGGCCATCAGCGCGGTGAGCGAGAAGAACCCGGCCTCCGAGCCGTAGGTGGCCGCGATCGGGACACCGAGGCCCACCAGACGCCCGACCGTCGCCGGGTCGGCCTTGGTGATGTTCAGGCCGAGCAGCGGTGCCAGTTCGGCGTCCCGCCGCGCCGAGACGTACAGGGCGAGGAAGGACAGCAGGTACACGGTGGACGTGGCGACGCCGATGCCCGTGAGGCCGAGCTTCGGCAGGCCCCAAGTTCCGTGGATCAGCACCCAGTTGAGGCCGGCGTTCACGGCGATGGACGCCACGGTGATCTGGAGCAGTGCCTGCGGGCGCCGCATCCCGACGGTGAACTGGCGGACGGCCTGGAACCACAGACAGGGCAGCAGTCCGGGCGCCAGCGCGAACAGCATCGTCCGGGCGCTGTCGACGACCGCCGCGTCCTGCCCGAGCAGGCCCAGGCACCGGCCGACGAGGATCATGAGGACGGCCCCGGCGACACCGGCCAGTGTGGCCACGGCCAGACTCGCCCGGACGATCCCGCGGACGTCCTCGCGTGCCTTCCCCTGCGCGGCCTCGGTGGCGTTCTCCGCGCGGGCCGCCGCGGCGGCGATCTGGTTGCCCACGGAGGTGACCAGGCCGACGCCCATGGTCCGCAACTGGTTGAAGATCACGATGGCCAGGCCGCCGGCGGCGAGCTCCCGGGTGCCGAGCAGGCCCATCATCACGGTGTCGGTGGTGGTCAGCGCGACCTGGGCGAGCTGGGTGAGGACGAGCGGCACGGCGAGGGTGGCGAGCGCGCGGCTGTCACGGAGGAGAGTGGTCGGCATGAGGGTCATCGGTTCCTGCGGAGTTTGGTGAGGAGCTCGTCGATTTCCCGTTCGGTCGCGGGAGCGAGCAGTTCGCGGGCCTGCATCCAGTCGTCGTTGAACACCGTGTCCAGGTACTTCTCCCCGCCGTCGTTGACGAGCGCGACCATAGTCGTGCCCGGCGGCAGCGCGGCGAGCCGGGTCAGCGCCTCGTGCACGACACCGCCCGCCGAGCCGCCGATGAGCAGTCCGGTCCGGGCCACGGCACGACAGGTGGCGAACGCCTCGACGTCGCCGACCTTGACGCCCTCGTCGATGAGCCCGAAGTCGACGAGCGCACCGATCTCGGCGCCCTCGGGGGTGCCGGTACCGGACTGGTAGTAGTCGTGCGCGGGCCCGCCGAACGCGATCGATCCCTTGGGCTCGACGCCTATCGTCGTGAAGTCGGGTATGAGCGTACGCAGTTCACGTGCCGTGCCGCAGAGGCCGCCGCCGGTGCCGACCGCGCCGACGAGCACGTCGAGCCTGCCGTCGAGCGCCTCGTGGAGCTCGTGGGCGACGGGGAAGTAGCCGACGCCGTTGCTGGGGTTGTTGTGCTGCTCGGTGAAGATCGTGTTGTCCTGGCCGCGTGCCATCTCCTCGGCGAGTTCCTCGCGCGCGGCGGTGGCCAGTTCCTCGGAGCCGCCGTCGTCGACGTACACGAGTTCCGTGCCCATGGCCTTCATGGCGCGCAGTTTGTCGGCGCTGGCGTGGTGGTCGACGACGGCGGTGAAGGTGTAGCCGCGCTCGGCGGCGACGACGGCGAGTCCGAGGCCCGTGTTGCCGGAGGTCGACTCGATGATCCGGCCGCCGGGGCGCAGTTCGCCGCGCTCCTCGGCGTCGGTGATCATCTGCCGGGCCATCCGGATCTTGGCGGTGCCGGTCGGGTTGAACATCTCCAGCTTCAGCAGCAGTCGGCTGCCGGTCTCGGTGGCGGCGAGTTCGAGGAGAGGGGTGTATCCGATGAGGTCGGAGACGCGGGAGACCACGGCGGGGCGCTGAAGTGCTCCGGGCATGCGAAGGCTCCTGGGAGAGTCGGGCGACGTGGGGTGTCGGGCGACGTGGGGATGTCGGGCGTGTGGGGAGGGTCAGGCAGGTGAGATCGGGTCAGGCATGTGGGGAGGGTCAGGCGAAGTGGCGGTCGAGACGCCAGCGCAGACGGGGGCGCTCGGTGTGGTCGATGACGACCTTGGGCGGCAGGGGCAGGTCGTGGAAGGGCGACTCGTTGGAGTCCATCTGGTAGCCGGCCGTGTTCGGGTAGACGAGCAGGTCGCCGGCGCGTGGCCGCCGGGGGAAGGGGATCTTCCGCCAGGTGAGCATGTCCGACTCCAGACAGGTGGCCGCGCCCACGGCCGCCGGGTAGGTGCCCACGGGGGCGACCGTGCCGAGCGAGAGCAGGTGCGGCTCGGGCAGGTACTCGCTGTTGAACCACTGCTCGGACAGGCTCAGGCTCGTGCCGTCCACGGTCAGCAGCCGGTACCCGTCGCGTTCCTTGACGCCCTGGATCCGGAACACGCTCGCGCCCGCCTTGTCGAGCAGCGCCCGTCCGGGCTCCAGCAGCAGGACCACTCCGGAGTCGTTCAGCATGGCGGCGAGGCTCTGGTCGTACCCCTCGGGGCGGGCGGCGAGCAGGGCGCGCAGCGCGTCTGCTCCGGCGACGGGGGAGTGGTACGGGTAGAAGTCCGCGGGGTCGAAGGTCCGGCCCGCGTGGTACTGCTCGCCGTGCTGCTCGCCCAGGAAGGTGTGCCAGCTGTCGGCGTCGGTGTAAGCGACCGGCAGCCCGCCGCCGATGCTGATCCGGCTCGCCTCGAGGCCCAGCACGCGGGCCTTGAGGCACAGTTCGAGCAGCCGCCCGGCGAGATCGGCCCGCGCCTGGACGGCGTATCCGGACAGATGGAAGCTGAAGCCCTCCATGCGTACCGCCTCGCCCGCCTGGACGCACCGGTTGAGGGCGGTGGCCAACTCGGCGTCGTCCATGCCGAACCGGCTGTGCGGCTGGGTGCCAGGCAGGCACCGCAGCAGCACCCGGGCCGGCCGGACCCGCCCGCTCACCACGGTCGTGACGAGCGCGTCGAGTTCGTCCAGCGAGTCCACGGCGATCAACGCGCCCTGCTGGACCGCGAGGCGCAGCAGCAGGTCGTCCTTGGCGGGTCCGGTGACGACGAGGTGCTCGCCGCGCATCCCGTGCCCGAGCGCCTCCCGCAGCTCGCCGAGGGAGGCCACGTCGACCCCGGCGCCCCCGGCCGCGGCGCGCTCCACCCACACCGCGGCCTTGTTCGCCTTCTTCGCGAAGTACACGAACCCGTCCACGCCCGCCTCGTCGAGGGCCGCGCGCATCGCCCGCAGGTTCGCGTCGAAGGCGTCGGGCAGCAGGAAGTGGAACGGCCCCCCGAACGCGTAGGAGAGCTCTTCGAGCAGCCCGCTGCCCAGCACCGCGTCGGTCGCGGGATCGGGCAGCGCGGGCAGCGAGGGACCGGCGGAGGGGGCATCGCTCACCGCCACAGCGCCACCTCCGTACCGAGCCCCTGTGCCAGTGCGAGCTGTGCGAACCGGTGGCCGAGGGCGATGTCGGTGACGACCAGACCGCTGTTGTACGCGAAGATCCGCTCCGTCGCCGAGCCGCGTCCCGCCGTCACGCCCGCCAGCACCGACGGGAACTCCGCGTCGACCGCGGGGAGTTTGCCGTCGGGGTCCGCCATGTCGGTGCCGGTGACGTTCATCTGGGCCTCGCTGGTGGCGATGACCCGGTCGGCGCGGTGCAGGGTGGACGGCGCGAGACCGTGACCGACGAGGACGGACAGCGCGCCGGGCTTCAGCCAGTCCGCCTCGACGGCGGCCGGGGTGTGCCCGCCCGCCGTCGCCACGATGACGTCGGCGTCCCCCGCGGCGGCCCGCAGATCGGTGACGACCTCCACCTCACGGTCGGGGAAGTACGACCGCACCTGCTCGCGCACCGCGGCGATGCCCTCGGGGTGGGTGCCGGACAGCATCAGCCGGTCGAGGTCCGGCAGGGTGGTGAGCAGGAACGGCAGCGCGAGCCGCCCCTGCGTCCCGGTGCCGATGACCAGGGCGCTGCGCGCGCCGGGCGCCGCGCACTCACGGGCGAGCAGCGCGGAGACCGCGGGGGTGCGCAGTGAGCCGATGCGCGAGCAGTCCATCATCGCCAACGGCAGTCCCGTGACGTCGTCGTAGACGGTCAGGGAGGTGTAGTAGTGCTGCTCGTCGCGGCCCTTGTCCAGGCCGTGCTTGTACGAGGTCTTGATCGCGACGACGTCGCGGGAGCCGTCCCGGCCGAGCATCGCGTAGGCGACCGAGTGCCCGTCCGCGGGCTTGACCGTCAGTTTGCGGGGGTTGTCGGACTGTCCGGCGTGCAGGGTGCGGTAGGCGCCCTCGACGGTCTCGACGACATCGGCCAGGGATATGTCGATTCCGGCCAGGTCGCCGGTGGACAGGATGCGCAGGCTCCGGTCGTCGGCGGAGGTGGTGGTGAGGTCGGTCATGGTGGTGTTCCTCCAGGGCGTGGGGGTCCGGGCGGTGGCCGGGTGCTCAGCTCGCGTGCGCTCGACGGGCGGCACGGTCGCCGTGCGCTTCCAGGGCCGCCTGGCCGTATCCGTGTTCGTGGACCTCGGCCGGCGGGCGGGAACGGCGCCCGGGAACCCGTACGGAGGCACGCTTGAGCCAGCGGTCGGTGCCGTCGTAACGGGCCCGGAAGGGGACCCGGCCGTGCACCACCAGGTCGTTGTCGACGACGAGGACCTCGCCGGGGTTCAGGCTCACCGCGCGGGAGACGCGGGAGAGTTCGTCCGCCAGGCGCGCGTAGGCGGCCCGGTGCGCGGGGGAGGCGTCCTCCAGCGGGGTGTACGCCGGGTCGAAACGCAGCGTCAGCCCGTCCCGGGCGTGGAAGAGCGTGGGTACGCGGGGCGGGGTGCCGCCGTCGAAGTCCTGGGCCTCGGCGTAGGCGTCGTCCGGCAGGATCGGCAGCGAAGGCCGGGTCAGCAGGCTGATGTCGGCCTCGTCCAGCTCGACCTGGCGGATGCTGGCGGCGGTGGTCGCGATGTTGTCCGGATTGCGCATGCAGCTGAGCATCAGCAGATGCGCGCGGCCGGGGTGGAAGGCGTCCTCGGTGTGCGGGCTGAGCAGCACCGTGCTGCTGGCCCCGGTCTGTTCGTCCTCGTGCCCGGGGGAGGGCACGATGTTGTGGACGTAGCGGCCGTCCTGCTGCCCCTCCCAGGCGATGGGGTTGCCCATCACGGTGGCCAGCAGGAGCAGGGTGATGTCGTGCAGGGCGCCGCTGTCGCCCGCGCCGGCCCAACTGGTGGGCGTGGGGCCGAGGTCGTGGTCGTCGACGTCGAGTCCCGCGAGGACGTACAGGCCGTCGGCCGTGTCGACGGGGCGGCAGTGGTGGCGGAGTGTGTCGCCGAAGGCGTCGGCGGCCTGGGCGACGCGCTCCAACAGAGCTTCGGACGTGGCGGATGTCCCGAATTCGGCCAGTATTTTCTCCGCTGCCCGGCGGAGTTCGCCCACGGAGTGGGCGTCGAGCGTGCGGACAGGTGCGGCTGCCGTGCTCATGGCAAAGAGATCCCGTTCTCTGGGGGTGTGTGGGGGGTTGGCTGTGCCTGCGCTGTGAACGGGCGGAACGCTAGCACTTAACTTAGGATAGGCAAACCTTACTAAATTTTCCCTGACCGAAACACCGTCATCACCCCATCGATCAGGGGCGGTTGTCTACGACCGGCCTGCGGTTTGCCTGGTGGGTCGGCGCCATGCCATCTTGCGGAAACGGTTGTCGTTAGGGTAGGCAACCCTAAGAACTTTTCGTTTTCTGTGAGACCGGATCGAGGACGTACGTGAACATCACCAGGCGCCAAGTGCTGTGGGCCGGCGGAGCGATAGGCGCGACAGCACTGCTGGCCGCTTGTTCGGGGGGCGACGACACCTCGGCCCAACCGGCCGCCGCGGACGACAAGCCCAAGAAGGGCGGCACCCTGCGCATCGGAGCCCTGGGACGGGCCGGTGCCCTCACCCGCGACCCGCACGGAACGCAGGGCAACGAGAGCGACTACCTGATCCTCGCCCTGGTGTACGACACGCTCACCGTGCCCGGCGCGGGGCCCAACACCAAGCCCCGCCTGGCCGCTTCCTGGGAGCACTCCGAGGACCTGAAGACCTGGCGATTCAAGATCGCCAAGGGTGCGGCCTTCCACGACGGCACCCCGGTCACCGCCGCCGATGTCGTCTGGTCGCTCCAGCGGCTGCGCAACACCCCCTCCGGCGCCGCCCGGCTGCCCGGCATCGAGGCGAAGAACATCAAGGCCGAGGGCGACGACACCGTCGTCCTCGTGTCCGACTACGCCAACGCCGAACTGCCCCTGCTGACCCGCCTGACGACGTTCGTCCTGAAGAAGGACACCTCCGACAAGGAGCTGGAGAAGGCGCCGGGCACCGGCCCGTTCAAGCTCGACTGGTACCGCGGCGGCAACGCCCGCCTCGTCCGCAACGACCAGTGGTACGGCGGCACGGTCCAACTCGACGCCATCGAGGTGACCATGTTCGAGACCCCGCAGGCGATGTCCAGCGCGCTGCTCGCCGGCCAGATCGACGTCGCCTCGAACGTCGGCGCCGTCGCCGCCCGTACCGCCGAGTCCCGCAAGGACGTCCAGGTCGTCCGCCGCCCCAACGACATGTCGATGCCCCTCGTCATGCGCACCAAGAGCGGCCCCTTCGCCGACGTGCGCGTGCGCGAGGCGCTGCGCCTGGCCGTCGACCGCGACGCCATGGTCAAGCAGGTACTGTCCGGATACGGCACCGTCGCCAACGACATCATGGGCACCGGCGACCCGCACTACGCCAAGGACATCCCGCAGCGAAAGCGCGATCTCGCCAAGGCCAGGCAGCTGCTCGCCGACGCGAAGTTCGACCTCACCAAGACCTACGACCTGGTGACCACCGAGGACATCTCCGGCCTCGCGGAGTCCGCCACGCTGCTCGCCTCCCAGGCGCGCGAGGCCGGCATCAAGCTCAAGGTCGTCAAGCAGGAGTCCGGCGCGTTCTACGAGAAGACCTGGCTCAAGGGCGACCTGTACACCACGTACTGGGGCACCAACGACTCCGTGGTCTTCTTCGCCTCCAAGACCCTGGTCAGCGAGGCCGGACAGAACGAGGCCGGCTTCGACGACAAGGCCTTCGACACCTCGTACCGCAAGGTCATCGGCACCGCCGACGAGACGGCACGCGCCACGGCCCTGCACGAGCTGCAGCAGATCGAGTTCGACAAGTCCGGCTATCTGCTGTGGGGCATGGCCGACGGCATCGACCTCGCCGTCGCCAAGGTGCGCAACCTGCCCAAGCTCCCGGGCTACGGCCGGGTCCAGCTCGAGAACGTGTGGCTGGGTTGAGCCGCACGGTCGAGGGCGACACGGTGGCCGCCCACGCCCGCTCGGGGGC
>LRTP01000839.1 GCA_001550305.1 Streptomyces diastatochromogenes | reverse complement strand
GCCGAGGCGAACCGCAGGCTCGGACAGGTGGCCGACGCCGACCGGGCGTGGAAGGCGAGCTACCGCACTGCCCGCGAGGCCCGGGACACCGGCGCGATGGCGTGGGCGCTGTGGAGCGGCGGCACCCTGGCCCGCCAGCGCGGGGCGTTCCCGCTGGCCTGGCGGCTGCTGCGACTGGCCGCCGAACTCGGCGAGCAGTCCGGGGATGTCGTCGTACGCGGCTACTCCCTGGCGGGCCTGGCGGAGACCGGCCGCATCCAGGGCGACTACGCCGCCGTGACCGCCCTGCACGAACAACTGCTGGCCGAGGCCCGCAAGCGCGGCGAGGCCCGCCACACCGTGTGGGCCCTGGAGGGCATCGCGCAGATACACCGCAACACCGGCGCCTACGACACCGCGTACGCCCTGTTCGAGGAAGCGGCCGAGATCGCCGCGCGCGCCGAGGACCGGCGCGGCCACGCCTGGGCCTTGCGCGGCCTCGCGGACATCGTCTCCGTACGCGACCGGGACCCGGACCGCGCGCTGGCACTGCTGAGTGAGGCGGAGGTGTCCTGCCGGGCGATGAACCTGTCCGGGGCACTCGCCTACAACCACAAGATGCGCGGCAACGTCCTCTACCGGGCCGGGCGTTATGAGCGGGCCCGGGACCTCTACACGCGGGCACTGGCGGAGTTCGAGGCGATGAGCGAGCCGCGCGGCCGGGCGCTGTCCCGGCTCGGACTGGTCAAGTCCCTGGCCAGGCTCGGCCGTGACCACGCCGAGACCGCCGCCGAACTCACCGAACTGGCCCGCGTGTTGGAGGGAATCGGGCTGCGACACGCCCAGGAGATGGTCGAAGGGGCGCGGACGGAACTCGGCCTCACCCCGCCGGAGGGCGCGGACCCGGAGGCCGCCCGATGACCTCTCCCCGTACGGTCCTGACGGCGCCGCCCGCCGCCTCGGAGATCCTGGCGCGCTGCCGCGAACTGGTCGCCCCGGCCCTCGCGGAGGCGGTCGACGGACTGCACCCCTGGGTGGCGGAGATGGCCGGCTACGCGCTGGGGCGCTGCGAGGTAGGCGGAGCCCCCGCGACCCACCGTCAGGGCAAGGGTGTACGACAGGCACTCGCCGTACTCGGGGCCGAGGCGGCCGGCGGTTCCGCCGAGGCGGGCGTGCCGGGCGCGGTGGCGGTGGAACTGCTGCACACCTTCTCGCTCCTGCACGACGACATCATGGACGGCGACGCGCTGCGCCGCGGCCGTCCCGCCGTGTGGAAGGCGTACGGCACCGGCCCCGCCGTCCTCACGGGCGACGCGCTCTTCGCCCTGGCCGTCGAGACCCTCACCGCGGCGCCCGCGACCTCCCACGCCGCGGCGGCCGTGCGGCGGTTGACGAGGGCCTCGCGCGATCTGGTCCGGGGTCAGGCCGACGACCTGTTGTTCGCCCACCGCCCGTGGACCGGCCCCGACGCGGTGAGCGCGGGGGAGTACGAGGCGATGGCGGAGCACAAGACCGGTGCCCTGCTCGGCTGCGCGCTGGCCCTCGGTGCCGGGCTGACGGGCGCGCCGCGGGAGACCGCCACCGCCCTCGACCGCGCCGGACGGCATCTCGGGGTGGCCTTCCAGATCGCCGACGACCTGCTCGGCATCTGGGGCGATCCGGCCGTCACCGGGAAGCCGGTGCACGGTGATCTGCGGCAAGGGAAGAAGACCCTCCCCGTTCTCGCCGCCCTGGCCACGCCGGACCGCTCCCCGCTCGCCGAACTCCTCGCCTCCACCGCCGTCCTCGACGACGGCGCCGTACGCCGGGCGGCGACCCTGGTCGAGCGCGCCGGTGGTCGCACGGCG
>LRTP01000084.1 GCA_001550305.1 Streptomyces diastatochromogenes | reverse complement strand
TCCTGGAGGCCGAGGTGGTTCCAGGCCTGGTCCGAGGTGACCTCGCCGCCCTCGTACCACTTCAGCCCGTGGCCGGTGTTGAAGACGGTCGCGAACGGGAGCGAGGCGACCGTCGAGCGGTCTGCGACGGAGACGGCCGGGGCGCGCCAGCTCGCGCTCGTGTCGGGCTTGGAGGGGTCGAGGGAGGAGCCGGTCCAGAACAGGTCGTCGGCGGCGTGGAAGTCGCCGGGGGTCCGGCTCGCGGGCAGGTGGTTGCGGGTCCACTCGGGCCGGTAGAAGCCGAGCGAGGTGACGTGGGCCTTGGCGCTCGGCACGATGGCGTCCCAATTGACGGACGCGCCGGTCCCGTTGGCCTCGACGTCGACGCCCGCCCACAACTCGTAGGGACTTCGCCCGAGTTGCTGGGCCGTCGTCGCGGAGGAGGCCAGGCTGCTCCGCGACCAGCGGAAGTCGACGAACATGGAGTCGGCGGCCTGGAAGAACGTCTTGTTCTGGTTGTTCAGGGCGCCCTGCCAGCTCACCGAGCCGCTCACGGTCATCGCGTCGTACCAGGTGACGCGCTGCCCCCGAGCCGTCCCGAGCGACTTCAGTTCGTTCATGAAGCCGAGCATGGCGGTGGCGAGCGCGGTGTTCCCGCCGCTGGTCTCCGCGTTGATGAACCAGCCGTCGAAGCCGTACGCCGCCGCCACCGCGACGAGCTGCGCGGCGAGCGGGTAGTGCCCGGTGGAGTCCTTCTGCACCAGGTCGCGGGTCCACTGGAGCTGTCCGCCGTAGGCGACGGGCGGCAGGAAGACATTTCCGAGGACGGGCACACCGTGCCGGTGGGCCGCATCGACGATCGGGGCGTTCGGCGCGAGGATCAGGCCCTCGCCCGCCGAGCCGCCCCAGAAGACGAGTTCGTCCAGGTACGCCCAGTGGGTGAGGGCGTAGTAGTCGGCGGTGGCGGCGCCCTGCGCGGGGTTGCTGGACGTGGGGCCGAAGGAGACGAGGGACTGGATACGGGCCTGGCCGCTGCGGGCGGTCGTGTTGGCCGGCGTCGGTGTGAAGCGGGCGGCGAGCGGCACGGTCGACGCGTTGAACGCCAGGTCGGCGTCGGTGGCGGCGCTCCATGCCGTGAGACTGCGCCAGGTGATCCCGGTGCCGGGGGTGCCCGAGGGCAGCGAGTCGGGGTACCAGTAGGAGGCGTACGGCGGTGCCGCGGTCGCGGCGGCCTCGGTCGCCG
>LRTP01000838.1 GCA_001550305.1 Streptomyces diastatochromogenes | reverse complement strand
CCCGGCCACGATGCACCAGACGCCCGCCCAGCCGCCGCCGGCCAGCCCGACCCGGTCGAGGAGCACGAAGGTGACGGTGGCCCCCGGCGGGTGGCCGGCGATGTGCGCGGGCCAGGGGGCGGGAGAGTGACTCACGATGTGGTGGGTGAAGTCCCGCAGGGTGGCGGGGATGTCGTGGAAGCGGTCGATGACCGTGAGGTACTCGTTCGTGGCCGTCAGCCGCCCGGCGATCCCCCGCTGCCACCCGTCGACCAGCGCGAGGGAGAACGTCCAGGCGGCGGCGGTGCCCCAGGACGCCCACAGCAGCGCCCGCCACGGCAGCCGCGTGGCGAGGAGCGGCCCGTACGCGACGACCGCGACGGCCACGGCGAGCGCGGCCGGGGTGCCGGGGCCGAGGTGCGGCTCCCACTGGGCGAACAGGGGAGGCCAACGGACGAAGAGCGAGTGGTGGCGGCGTTCGATCGACGTGCCGACCAGCGCCGCCGCCGTGACGAGCAGGACGGCGGCCAGGACGGCGGCCAGGTCGAGGAGCGGATCGCGGCGCCGGTCGTGGCGTCGGTCCTGGCGCCGGTCGAGCTCCGGGGGAAGGGCCTGGGGAAGATCGCGGTTCACATCCGCACGCTAGGCCGCGTACCGGCCGCCGGAGCCGCGGCAGGAGTGGATGTCAGAGTTTCGTCATGGTTCGCGGACCCGTTCGGGGGGTGTCGCGGTCCTACGGTCGGGGCATGCCACGGTCTCCCTCCTCCCCCGCGTTCTGGCGCAGCCCACTGCGCGGCCCCTGGTTCACCTCGGTGCTCGGCGTCGTTCTGCTCGGCGGCATCACCGTGCTGTTCGTGACGGGTCTCGTGTCGTACGCCGCCTACAACCCGAACCTGTCACCGGTGAACGACATGACCCCGGACAAGGGGCTGCTCGGCTTCTATCTCTTCTCCTGGCCGACGAACCCGCCCTGGCTGTACCGCCTCAACCAGGGCGTCCACGTCACGCTCGGGATCACGCTGATCCCCGTACTGCTGGCGAAGCTGTGGTCGGTCGTGCCGAAGCTGTTCACGCTGCCGCCGGTGCGGTCGCTCGCGCACGGGCTGGAGCGCATCTCGCTGCTCCTGCTGGTCGGTGGCGCGCTGTTCGAGTTCACGACGGGTGTGCTGAACGTCCAGCTCGACTACATCTTCCCGGGCTCCTTCTACCCGCTGCACTTCTACGGGGCCTGGGTGTTCTTCGCCGCGTTCGTGGCACACGCCGTGCTGCGGGTGCCCATGGCGCTGCGCAATCTGCGTCATCTCCGCGATGAGGAGCAACGCCCCCCGACGGAGGACGAGTTGGTGGAGCCGGATCCCGACCCGCCCACCGTCTCGCGGCGCGGCGCCCTCGGGTTCGTGGGCGGGGGATCGCTGGTGCTGTTCGCCACGACGGCGGGCCGCAACTTCGACGAGCCGCTGCGGGAGACGGCCGTACTCGTGCCGCACGGCGGCCCCGAACCGGGCAGCGGACCCGGCGGCTTCCAGATCAACAAGACGGCCGAGGCGGTCGGCATCGACATGCGCGAGACGTCCGGGGAGACATGGCGGCTGGTCGTCGTGGGGCGCGGGCGCACGGTCCGGCTGAGCCGGGAGGAGCTGCTGGAACTCCCGCTCCACAGCGCGGCGTTGCCCATCGCCTGCGTGGAGGGCTGGTCGACCTCCGACCAGTGGTGGCGGGGGGTGCGGCTGCGGGACCTCGCGGCGCTCGTGGGATACGAGGAGGGCACGGCGCCCGATGTGCTGGTGGAGTCGTTGCAGCGGCACGGGGCCTTCCGGCACGCGGCCCTGCGCTACAACCAGGTGCGCGACCCGCGTTCCCTGCTGGCCCTGTTCGCCAACGGGGAGGACCTGACCCCCGACCACGGCTATCCCGCGCGGATCATCGTCCCCGCGGCGCCCGGCGTGCTCAACACCAAGTGGGTGGCCCGGATGACGTTCGGAGAACTGTGATGCGTCGACCTGAGAAGCGACGGACTGAGAAGCGACGACCTGAGATGTGGCGACCTGCGATGCGGCGGCCCTTCGGGAAGCCCGTCCTGGGCAGTCCGCTGCAGATCCTGCTGCTGGCCTGTTCGTTCGCGCTCGCCGCATACGCGGGGGTGCGGCTGCTCGCCGGGGACTGGTTCGGGGTGGCGCTGTGGTTCGTGGGCGCGGCGGTCCTCCACGACCTGGTGCTCGTTCCGCTGTACGCGGGGGCGGACCGGGCCGTGGCGAGGGGTCTTGGCGCGGTCGGCCGCCGGGAGTGGACGCTCTACGTCCGGTTCCCGGCCGCGTTCTCGGCGCTTCTGCTGCTGATGTGGTTTCCGCTGATCAGCGGTCAGATGGCGGAGCACTACCGGTTGGCCACCGGGCTCTCGGGCGACGGCTTCCTGGCCCGCTGGTTGTTGATCACCGCGGTGCTGTTCGGGGGCTCGGCGGCGCTGCTCGTACTGCGGCTGTTCCGGTCATCGCGGTCGTCCGGGCCGTCGCGCCCGTCGCGGTTGCGCAGGGCGACGAATGAGCGGCCCCCGGCCGACCATTGACCCTCCCGGTGCCAGCCCGCGCGTGCCGCGTGCCGGAGCAGCGCCGGGGTGCCGAGGCGGGCCCACGGGAAGGCCGGTCCCGCCGTGCTCCGGGGGTCGGCGACCCCAACGATGTGGACGCTGACCCGTTCGTCGACGTCCACGTCCGCGAGGGTCTCGACGATCAACAGTCCGCGGGGGGTGAGGAGTTGCGCCATCCGGTGGAGCAGGGCGGCCGGGTCGCCGCCGATGCCGACATTGCCGTCGAGGAGGAGCGCGGTGTCCCACCGGCCCTCACCGGGGAGCGGCTCGAAGACGGAGCGTCGCAGGGCCTGCCCGCCGAGCCGGGCGGTGTGCGCGACGGCCGCCTCGCTGACGTCGATGCC
>LRTP01000837.1 GCA_001550305.1 Streptomyces diastatochromogenes | reverse complement strand
CAGCCAGTCGCCGGCCGCTCCGTCGAGCACGAGCACCCGGCGCCGTGCCGGGGTCGCCGCCACCGTGCGCAGGGTGTCGACGAGGGACGCCTCGGCGAGCAGCGCCGCCTCCCGGGGCGTGAACGGCGGGGTGAGGCGGGTCTTGACCCGGCCGGGTCGCGGTTCCTTGGCGATGACGAGGAGCGTCGTCACTGGCTGGTTCCTCCCTGGGAACGGGAATCCGTGGAGGCGAGGGAAGGGGTGAGGGCGGCGTGGGCGTGGCGCGACGGCGCGGGCGGCTCGGCGAGGACGCGGCGCATGTCCCGTACCGCCTGCCAGGTGCCGCGCCAGGTGCCGGTGACCTTGGAGGTGCCGGTGCGCGGCAGATACGGCACGTCGTGCTCGGTGACGCGCCAGCCGGCGTCGGCGGCGCGCACGACCATCTGGAGCGGGTAGCCGCTGCGGCGGTCGGTGAGGCCGAGGGCGAGCAGCGGTTCGCGGCGGGCGGCACGCAGGGGACCGAGGTCGTGCAGGCGCAGTCCGGTGCGGCGGCGGAGCATCCGGGCGAGGGCGAGGTTTCCGGCCAGGG
>LRTP01000836.1 GCA_001550305.1 Streptomyces diastatochromogenes | reverse complement strand
GAGCGGCGGCTGGGGTCCGTTGCCATCGACCAGGACGGACTCACCTGCATCGTCCTTCCCCTCGACGGATCGCGGGGTGCCGCCGCTCCCCTTCTCGCTGCTGTTGTGCCCCGGCCGGCACCACCTGAACTGCCGCTCCTGCTTGCGGATGCCACATCCGTGCTGAGTCTGAGCTGGCTGGCGGAACACACCCGGCGCAAGCAGCATCGGCTGAGGATCGCCGAAGCCGGGACGCGCGAAGCAGTCATGCATTTGCTGCTGAACGGCCATACGTCCGCCGCGCGCCAGATCGCGGGGGCGCTGCGCCCGGCTCTGCCCGCGATGGTGCGGGTGTACGTCATCGAGGGTCCGCCGAGGGTTCGCGGCCAACTGGTCGGGGAACTGACCGATGTGGCCGAAGGCGCGTGGATCGTGCCGTGCCCGGTGTACGCCGACCACCTCTTCATGCTTGCGCCCGGTGACGGCGCCCCGGCACGGGTCTGGCCCCCCGGGCTGGCGGCCGTCTGCTGGATCGGAGAGAGCAGTGCCGTGCCCCTGCGGGAAACCGCCACCGGCTATGCTCAGGCGTTCCATGCTCTCGCCGCCGCACGCGGCCGCCCCGAACGGCAGGCCTCGTTCGTGGCCAACCCCGACCTGGCACTGACCATCGGGCCCGCCGCGGCGGCCTGGGCCCAGGCCTTCCTCTCACCGATCCGTACCCACCGCGCCAGGCGGGCCCAGGACCCCGACAGCGCGGAACTGCTGGCCACCGCCGCGTCATGGGTCAGCTTCCACTCCCGCGCGACGGCCCACCTGAACATTCACCGCAACACCCTGAGCGCGCGCCTGACATGCATCCAAGAACTGCTCGGCGTAGACCTGCATCGGCTCGCCGACCAAGCCGCACTGGCACTCGCTCTGCGCACCATCGCCGCGGAGATCCCGCCCCCGCCAGAGGGCGATGCCGCAGGAGCGGGGGAGACGCTGCCCACCTTGGACGAGCTCCTGTTGCTGCCCCGCGTCGGGCTGTGGGCCCAACAACAGTTCCGTCCTGTCACCGCGCCCGACGTCCCGGCATGCATCGCGGAGACCCTCACCACCTGGCTGCGCCTCGACGCACGCATCGGCCCCACTGCGGCCGCACTGTCCATCTCGACATCCGCCATGCGCAAGCGTCTGACACGCAGCGAAGCACTGCTCAAACGCTCGCTTCTGCGGTCCCCCAGCGCCGTCCACGACCAGTGGCTCGCACTACGCGCCCTCGACCTGGCCGAGCCAAGCGAAGTGCCGCGCCACTTTGCCGGCCTCTCCGGGAGCGCATGATGAGGCTGCCTGCGGCGGGGCGGGCACGTCGTGCAGGCCGGCAGCTCCCGGCGCTGACCTGCCTTCTTGGGTTCAGAAACAGCTTCCGTAGACCCGTACGCGGGACCAAGCGGTTCCGGGACGATCTATTCCGGCCCGCTGCCGTGCTGCCGTTCATGCTGCTCGGTGCGTGATGGCAGAGGCGGCCGGTGGGAGCGGCGGTTCCCTGTCTGGCGGCGGAGGATTGTTTCGGTGGGAACGGTCTGCTGTTAGGTTGCTCGGGTGCGGAAAGGACCTGCTACGTGGAGTGCCGAAGAGGGCGAGCCACTCGGCTTTGTGATCGCTTCGGTGGGCAACGCGGCTGCTCTCGCGTTCGAATCAGCCCTGGCCGCGGAGGACCTGCATCCCCGCCATTTCGCCGTGCTGCGCGGTCTGCGCGACGGCGAGGAGCATGCGCAGCAGCAGCTCGCCTCCTCGCTCGGCATCCCGGCCAGCCGCCTGGTGGGGCTGCTCTCCCTGCTCATCGAGCGGGGCCTGGTGGAGCGGCGTGAGTCTCCGAGTGATGCCCGGGTGAAACTGGTGCGCCTGCGCGAGAAGGGCCGGCTGGAGCTGGAGAAGCTGATCCGGCTCGCGGGTGCCTCGGAGAGGCAGTTGACCGCAGGGCTGACGGGGGAGGACAAGGCCGAGCTGCGCCGGCTGCTCGGCATCGTCTACGGCAACGTCGCCGTTGAGCCCGGGGTGCGGCCGGCCCGGGCCTGGTGAACGGTCCCTTCTGGTCCGGTTGTTCGATCCCGTGAACGCGAGGACTTGCCAAATGATTTCAGTTGAAATAATTTCGGTGAGAATGGATGGTGTCCATGGGGGACGGCCGGCCAAGGGAGACGATGATGACGGTCAAGGGCGAGGACAGGGTCGAGGATTTCCTCGAGCGGATCCGGCAGGCCTGGGATGCAGGGGATGCGGCGGGCTACGCGGCGCAGTTCGCCGAGGACGCGTCATATGTGATCTTCATGGGGGACGCCATGTTCGGGCGCGCCGCCATCGCGCAGACGCACCACGAGGTGTTCACGCGGTGGCAGAAGGGCACGCGCATGGCGGTCAAGCCGGTCAACGTGCGGATGCCGAACGAGTTCACGGCGGTGGTGACCACGGTGGGCGGCATCGGCACGGGTGACCGGATCAAGTTCGACAAATTCCAGACCTTCACGCTGCACCGCCGCGAAGGGCGCTGGGAATGCGTGGCGTTCCAGAACACCGAGATGAGCCGACGGTCCAAGCGCGCCTACCGCTCCTGAGGAGAGCCGCACCACCCGCTCCGCACCGCAGGCGACACCGGGGCCCGGGAACGGGCGCGCCGCCGGGTCTGTGCGGCCTTGTTCATGGCCCGAAACCGCCTGCGCCGTACGATGATCACCGTGACCAACCGCCGCACCCTTGGCACCGGCCCTGAGTCTTCTCTCCAGGGCATCCGCGCCGCGCAGGCCGACCTCCTCGACGAACTGCCCGGCGTCCGTCTGCCAGACCTCGGCGAGTTGCGAGCCCGCGGGGTCTTGGGTGCCCACCTCGCAACGACTCCGAGCCCGCGCCGGGTTCTCGGAACCGGCTGCGCGGACGGCGCGGTGCCGGATTCCTCCGGCTGACACAGCGTCCCCAGGAGGCTTCCGGCCGGACGTCATCGCGCCACCCCAGCCTGCCGGCGGGACGCCACGGTACTCGGCGCTGCCCGTTGACCGTCCAGGCCGCGCGGTCTCATGCCAGGGCTGGCGGTCACGCCGTGCGGCCACGGCAGCGGTCCCTCTCATGGCGTGAGCCCGTTTGTCCGGATCGCCGGGGCTTCGTCTCAGAGCGAGCTTCCGGGGCCCTGTGCAGGGTGATCAATGGGCCGCCTGGCAAGGTGGACGGCGAGTACAGCACGGCACAGGAGCACCATCACGAACAAGCAGGACACCGACCCCGGCCCAGGGCGCGGTAGCGGAGCGGGCGGCACACGTCCTTCACCGTTGTGTCGTCGGACCGTCCGAGGCGCCTGAGGACAGCCGGGACTTGATGGTGGGCCTGGTGACGGTCCTGCTGAGGGCGGGGCTGCCCGTCTGCGACTTGAGGGCCGCGGAGAGGGGCGAGGAGGCGGCCGGCGTCATGCTGGCACTGCACCCCGGACCGGTCGGTGCTGCCGTGCGGTCGTCTGGCGCCAGCACCGCTCCCTCCTCATGCTGAGCGATGTGTGGCACGCGCAGCAGGACGCCATGCATGACGCACCCGGGGCACACCAGCGCGCCATCGAGATACCGGCGACACGAGGAGCAGTAGTCCATTCGCGGTCTTCCGGGGCGACATGCCGTCCGGCCCGGTCACGTTCGCACGCGGAATCGAGCGGCCAATAGCACTGACGGCGCTTTCGAAAGGTTATGTGCAGCCCATGTGATGCTCCCGCGGGGATTCTCGCTGATTGCATGTGCGCGTCGTGCGCATCCGGGTGTCCGCAGCCGCGCCCCGTGATCACGCCGGGCAGTCCTCGAGGTCATTACTGGTCGGCCTTGGCGGTCGGCCAAAGGAATCCCTCGTCCGCACAATTGGGAATGTTGCAGAATGTGTGCCCAAATGTGGGATATCCCGGGCGGTGTGTAACGCGGCGGCGGCTGCGTGACGCAGACCTGTACGGGCCCGCGATGATTTTCAGGCGGGACCGTCAAGAGACTCTCGTGAGAGGCGCCCCGGGAGGCGGTTGCCTCGCCCCGGCTTGCAAGATGATGCGTCAGATTGGATTCCAGTGAGCAATCCCGACCCGATGCCCGGATACCCCTCCTACGGCCAAGCCCCGGGCGAACCACGCCGCTACCAGCGGAACCAGGGCGCTGCCCGACGGACGGCCCTGGCCATCCAGACGGTCGCCGACATTGCTGCCGGCTTCCTGTGCCTGTGGATCCTGCTCCACTTGCTCGGAGCCAATGAGGGAAACGTCTTCGTCGAGTTCGTGCACGGAACGGCCGACTTGTTGGCCTGGTGGTCACAGGACATTTTCACCATGGACACAGAGGCCCTTCGGGTTCTCCTCAACTACGGTCTGCCCGCCCTGCTTTATGTGCTCGTCGGCCATGGGATCGCTGTGCGGCTCAGCCGCGTCTGACCGCATTCCTGCCCTTGAAGTCACCAAGGATTTCAGGGTCCGTTCAGGCGGCACAGAAGTACGACACCAAGGAGGACGAGCCCTGTGACATCCAACCCGGCCGAAAATGATCACCTGCCGGTTTACGAAAGCCTGGTGCGTGAACGCGGTGATGCCGTGGCAGAAGCTCGCGTGGTGGCCGAAGAGACGCAGCGCCGGATAGCGCAAGTCTTGAACTGGCATGACGCACGCCATCTCGGGCACGCTTCGAGCTGACTCGCCCTGGAAGCCGGACTGCGGAGCCTTGTATGAGCAGCCTGGACATCACGGAGCCGGAACACCTGGAAGTGTCCACACCGCCTGTCCGCCACTGGCCCCCGCTCCGACGCAGGAGCGCTCAGCACGCGCCGCAGTCAACTTGACCCGGCCGTGGACGGCCGGGCTTGGAGGTAGCGCCCAGCTGGCTGCTGGGTTGGCTCCTCCGTCCAGACACCCCTATGGGGTGGCAGGGACGCGTGACTCACGCCCCGCGATCCACACAGCGTCGCCCTTGCGGGCGATGTTGTGAGAAGCGTTCCGGTCTGCGTGGGCAACGACCCCGCAGTTCCGGCAGGTGAAGAGGGCCTGGCTTGCCCGGTTCTTCTTGTCGATGTGGCCGCACTCGCAGCACTGCTGCGAGGTGTAGGCGGGATCGACATAGACCACGGGGACGCCGGCCCTGCGGGCCTTGTAGACGATGAAGTCTCCGAGCTGGGCGAATGCCCAGGAGTGGAGTGCGACCCGTTGGGGCTTGCGGAGCCGTACCCTCTGCCGGATTCCCTTGAGTTCTTCCAGGGAGATCCCGGCGGAGGTGCGTTCAGCCTCGGTCACGATCGTCTTGGCGATGATGTGGTTCGTGTTCTTGACGTGCCGCGCTTCGCGGCGGGAGCGTTCTTTGAGACGTCGCTTGGCGGACTTGGTGCGCTTCTTCTGGAGCTTGGCCCGCAAGGCGAGCTGACGCTTGCGGTACCGGTTCAGGCCGCGCCCGGCGGCCTGGTAGCCGGTGGACGTGGTGGCGATGTTCGCGATCCCGAGGTCCACGCCGATGAAGCCGTCGGGCTCGTAACGCTCGGCCTCGGGGACCTCGCACACGGCGACGAGGTAGAACACGCCGTCGCGTTCGATCAGGTCGGATTCGCCCTTGCGGTACTGCTGGAGCATCTTGAGCGCATCAGCGGAGCAGGCGAAGCGTACGTTCTTGAGGCGGCCTGCCGTGGTCCAGATGGACACCGTCTGCGCGTCGTACTGCCAGCTCAGACACCGGTCGTCATACGGCTGCGCGGCCTCGGGCCGGAAGACGACCGGCTTCGCCTCGGCCTTGCGCCGGCGCTTCGAGCCCGGCCTGCCGAGGTTCCCGGCCCGCAGGCCGGCGTGCAGCGTGGTGTAGGCGTCGCGCACCTTCTTGATGACGTGCTGCGCGACCTGAGCGCCGAGCCCGCGTTCCTTGAGCTGCGCATAGGCCAACTTCCGCAACGCGTACTCACGCGGCACACCGTTCATGAACGCGACCTCGGAGACCCAGTTGGCCTCCGAGTTGAATGTGTACAGGGTCGCAGCGATCGCCGGTGCCTGCGCGGCATCCGGTATCAGCTTGACCTGCGTCACGACCTTCACGAGCAAGATCGTAGCATTGATCTATGTCACCACGCTGGGAGCCAAATCCCAACATCCGCAGGGGCCGAACCGTCGTCTACACCCTCCATGCACATTTGGTCTTCACGCCCAAGTACCGGCGTGGCCCGTTCACGGACGAGATCCTTCGACGCTGCGAAGAGATCATGCGGGACGTCTGCGCCGACTTCGAAACCGAACTGGTCGAGTTCAACGGCGAACGCGATCACGTCCACCTGCTCGTGCACTACCCGCCCAAGGTCGCCATCTCGCGCCTGGTCGGCTCCCTCAAAGGCGTCTCCGCCCGAAGGCTTCGCCAGGAGTTTCCCGCCCACATCCGAAAGTACCTGTGGGGTGATCACTTCTGGTCGCCGTCCTACTTCGCCGCATCCTGCGGCGGCGCACCACTCAGCATCATCAAGGAGTACATCGAGAACCAGAAACGTCCCGACTGACGTCAACAGTGCGGACCCGTGCACCCGCGCAAGTCAGAGCAGTCCAGAGAAGCGCTTCCTCCCGGGCGTGAACGCCCGGGGTTCCGCGCTAGATCATGCTGAACCAATACCGGGATCAGGCCGCGACGAGCTCCTGTTCGCGGTCCGGTGTCTTGACCTGGGGCTTCTTGTTCGGCAGCGAGAGCCGGAAGACCTTGTGCCACGCGGAGAACACCTGCTTGGGCAGCGGCCCGGTGACGTACTCCAGCTCGTACTTTTGGAACAGCGCGCGCACCTTCACCGCGACCTCGGCGTACCGGTTGCTCGGCAGGTCCGGGAACAGGTGGTGCTCGATCTGGTGCGACAGGTTGCCGGTCATGAAGTGCATGGCCTTGCTGCCGCTGATGTTCGCTGAGCCCATCATCTGGCGCAGGTACCACTGGCCGCGCGTCTCGCCCTTGATCGACCGGCGCTCGAAGACCTGCACGCCTTCGGGGAAGTGCCCGCACATGATCACCGAGTGGGACCAGATGTTGCGGACCAGGTTCGCGGTGAACGTGGCGGCGAGGGTGGTGAGGAACGACGGGCCCGAGAGCAGCGGGTGGATCACGTAGTCCTTGAGCACCTGCTTGCGGATCTTGCGGCCCACGGCCTTGGCCCGCTCGCGGAACTCAGGGTTCTTGCGGCGGCGCTTGTGCAGGTTCTTGCCGAGCTCCAGGTCGTACGCCGCGATGCCGTACTCGAAGAAGCAGGCGTTGAGGAAGTTCCACAGCGGCTGGCCGAGGTGGAACGGGTGCCACTTCTGGTCCTCGTCGACGCGCATGATGCCGTAGCCGAGGTCGTTGTCCTTGCCGATCACGTTGGTGTAGGTGTGGTGGAGCTCGTTGTGCGAGTGCTTCCACTGATCGGACGGCGAGACGTGATCCCACTCCCAGGTGGTGGAGTGGATCTTCGGGTCCCGCATCCAGTCCCACTGGCCGTGCAGGATGTTGTGGCCGATCTCCATGTTGTCCATGATCTTCGCCACGGACAGACCGGCGGTGCCGAGCAGCCACGCGGGCGGGAAGATCGAGAACAGCAGTACGCCTCTGCTGACCAGCTCGAGCTTGCGCTGCGCCGAGATGACCTTGCGGATGTAGGCGGCGTCCTTCTCGCCGCGGCCGGCGATCACCTCGTCGCGGATCGCGTCCAGCTCGCGGCCGAGCTCCTCGATCTGCTCCGCGGTCAGGTGGGCGGTGGGGTCGATGGCGGTCAAGGTGCTCCTACCGTTCGATGTCGCAGGGGCCCGCGGCGGCGGACACGCAGGTCTGGATGAGGACGCCCGGCTCGGCCTCGGTGATCTCGCCGGTGCGCAGGTCACGGACGGCGCCCGCCTTGAGCGGGGTGATGCAGCCGAAGCAGATGCCCATGCGGCACCCGGAGGGCATGAGCACGCCGGCCTCCTCGCCGATGTCCAGCAACGGCGTGGCGCCGTCCGCATCGACGGTCTTGCCGGTGGCGCTGAACGTGACCTCGCCGCCGTCGCCGGCGATGACGACGCTGGGGCGGAAGCGTTCGGTGTGCAGGCGTTCCTGTACACCGTGCTCGGCCCAGTGCTTCTCGGCGGCGTCGAGCAGGCCCGCGGGCCCGCAGGCCCAGGTCTCGCGCTCGGCCCAGTCGGGCACGAGTTCGTCGAGACGGGCGATGTCGAGCATGCCGTCTGTGTCGGTGTGCACCTCGGTGAGCCGCAGCTTCTTGTCCGCGGCCAGGTCGTGCAGTTCGTTGCGGAAGATCACGTCTTGCGGCTGTGGTGCGCAGTGGACCATGACGACGTCGTCGAACTCGATGTCGCGCAGCATGCCCATCACGGGCGTGATGCCGCTGCCGGCCGTCAGGTAGAGCACCTTGGCGGGCTTGGCCTGCGGCAGCACGAAGTCACCGGTCGGCTGGTCGAGCTGGATCAGCATGCCCGGTTTCGCCCTGCGGACCAGGTGGTTGCTGACCTTGCCGTCCGGGATCGCCTTCACGGTGATCGTGACGCGGCCGTCTGGGCGGTTTGTCGGCGAGGTGATGGAGTAGGCACGCCACAGGCGCACCCCGTCGACGTCGACCCCGATCCGCACGTACTGACCGGCTGTGTGGCCGCGCCAGCCCCGTCCCGGCCTGATCACGATGGTCGCGGCGTCACCCGTCTCGGGGTGCACGGCCTCGATGCGCCCACGCAGGTCAGCGCCCGCACGCAGCGGGCTGACCAGGTCGAGGTAGTCCGACGGCAGCAGCGGCGTCGTGACCATCTCCAGCAGTTTCCACGCCCTGCCGCGGAGGGCTGCACTCGTCATGACTCCAGCTTGCTGCGCCTCAAGGCGTAAAGTCCTGACCGCAGGACGTAAATCTGGTCGGCTGAATTGTTCGCAGGGAACAAAAACGTGAGCCATGCAATCCGGAGGGCCAGCGAACTGGCCCTGGATGAGACGACGGTCACCGTACTTCGGGCCGGGCTGAAGACCACTGCCGACGAGGTCGTCCAGGCGATCATCGACGAGGTCCCTTCCTACGCCAACGCCCTTTCGGGCCGCATGGGCGGCACCATCCGCCGAGCCGTCCGCACCGCCCTGGGGCACTACCTGGACCTCGCGAGCGGGAACGCCACAGGCGGCGACGCCGGTGACGCAGCCTACGAGCTGGGCCGCGGCGAGGTGCGCGACGGCCGTTCGATGGACGCCCTACTCAGCGCCTACCGCGTCGGCGCCCGCGTGGCCTGGCGATGCCTGGCAGCGGGTGCCGTACCCGCGGGTCTGCCCGCCGCCGAGGTCGCCAAGTTCGCCGAGCTGACCTTCGCCTACATCGACGAGCTCTCCGCCGCGAGCGCCGCGGGCCACGCCGACGAACTGGCCGCCCGGGGCAGGGACCGGGAGCGCCACCTGGAACACCTGGCCCGCGACCTCCTCGCCGGCGCGAGCCCGGACGTGCTGCTGGCCTCTGTTCAACGGGCCGGGTGGCAGCCTCCGGTTTCGCTGACCGCGGTCCTGCTGCCCGCCGCCCAGGCCCGGCCCGCCTACCGCGCGCTCGACCCGAGCACCCTCGTCCTCGACGATCTGCCGGACGCCACCGGTGTGCTGCTCGTCCCCGATGCCGACCGATCACATCTCTTGCGGCAGCTGACCGACCGCACCGCCGTGGTCGGCCCGGCCCGGCCATGGACTCGTGCGTCCGCCTCGTACGCACGAGCCGTACGCGCGCGCTCCCTCTCCTCTGATATTCGCGACACCGAGGACCACCTGCCCGAGCTGGTGCTGAGCGCCGACGTGGACGCGTTCGCAGACCTGCGGGCCCGAGCCCTGGCACCGTTGCGGACCTTGCCTGTCGCGACCGCACAGCGGCTGGAGGAGACGTTGCGGGCGTGGCTGCTGCACCAGGGCAGACGGGACGAGGTGGCGGCGGCGTTGTTCGTCCATCCCCAGACGGTGCGGTACCGGATGTCGCAGCTGCGGGAGCTGTTTCCGGATCTCGCATCGCCACACCGGGTCCTTGAACTGACGCTGGCGGTCGGTCTTCGGGGCAGCTGACGCGTACTTCGACCGTCCACGACCGCGTCCGCGAGCGGTCCAGGAATCGTGCCTCGTTCTCGGTGCCATCAGCCGGCTCCTGCGGCCCGGGGAAGAGCGGTATAAGCCAGCTGAGACCCGGGGGTTGACTTCGACGTCCGGAGACGGGCGTACGGCGCGATGTCCACCCGCGGCGGGCGGGGAGCGAGCAAGACGCTCCGGGCATGCCGGTCGCGACGGCGTCCGGCAGGTTCCCCGGTGGCCATTCGTTACGCCGGTTTCCGGTCATGCCTGGTGACGACCCGGTGAGCCCGTTTAGCGTGACTCGGCGTCTGGTTCAGGAAGTGCCTCCCGCAGGCCCATCAGAAGGCGTAATGATGCCGCGCATGAGAGACGACACCGTGCGCCATCAGATCCGGTACCTACGTGAGTGCATCAAGGCCGATGAGGCACTCGCTCTCGTCGCTGCGGCCGGTTGGCCTGAGAAGCCATCCGCTTTCCGAACGTGATCGTTTGGTTCGGGCTGGGTGGGCATGAACTCCGGCTGGCGGCGGGAGAGATGGGCGTGGTTCGTCTGCTCGTCTCGCTTGTGGAGGTGGCTGGTGCCGTCGGTGCTCGGTCTGCTGGAGGCTCGGGAGAAGAAGGTCCGGGAAGAGGTGGCACGGCTGCGGGAGGAGGCCGAGCGGGTGGAGGCTGCCCTCGGCGAGGCGGAACGGGCACTTCAGCGTCTGGCGGATGCCCGCGTGACGGTGGCCGAGGTGCTGGCCGAGCCGCCCGTCGCGGTCGCGGAGCCGGTGGTGAGTGCGGTGGCGGGGTCGGTGGTGCCCAGACGGACCGAGGGCATGACAGCGGCGGTCCTGCCTGCCGACTACCAGCGGATCATGTCCGTGCTGGAGTCGGACGCAGCCCGGGAGGGTATGCGGTGCCAGCAACTGGCCGCGTCCCTGGGCCTTCAGGCGGTTCCAGCGAAGGTCGAGGGGCTGCGGTCGAAGGCGAAACGCCTGGTGGAGCGGGGGTGGGCGCTCCAGGTGCGGCCGGGGGTGTTCACCCCGCTCGCGGCGTCGGCCGGCTGAAGGCGCCTGGCCGGCGCCCGGCCAGGCGGCTGCTCATGAGCATGGTCATGGACCACAGCACCATGGCCTCGTGCATGGCGGGCAGTGTCTCGTAGTCACGCACCAGGCGGCGCGAGCGCATCAGCCAGCTCAGGGTGCGCTCCACCACCCACCTGCGCGGCAGCACCACGAACCCGCTGGTGTCGTCGGTGCGTTTGACGATCTCAAGGGTGAGCTGGAGTTTCTCGGCCGCCCAGCCGACGAGCCGACCCGCATAACCGCCGTCCGCCCAGACGAGGCGGATGGAGAAGTACATGGTGCGCAGCCGCTCGAGCAGCGGGACGGCGGCGTCGCGGTCCTGCACGCTTGCCGCGGTCACCGCGACGGCCAGGACCAGGCCGAGGCAGTCCACGACCAGGTGCCGCTTGCGGCCGCCCACCTTCTTCCCACCGTCCCACCC
>LRTP01000835.1 GCA_001550305.1 Streptomyces diastatochromogenes | reverse complement strand
GGAGGCGGCGCCGCTGTCGCCGCCGCTGTTCGTGCTGCACGAGACGAGCGCGGCGCCGCAGGTCAGGGTGGCCAGAAGGGCCGCGGACGCGCGGCTGCGGCCGGTCCGTGCCGGGCCACCGTGGGTGCGTCTGCTCATGGAACTCGTCCTCTTCCTGCCGGTCCGAAAACCCGGTCTGCGGGCCTCCCTCATGCTCCGTGCCGGGCTCCGCGTCCGCGATCGGTGCTGACCCGTTGGGGTTGTCCGGCACCGGCGGGCCGCTCCGCCGGTGCGGTGATCCGACGTACACCGGGCTCGTGCGGCTCGTTCGGGCGTGCCGCACGGGCCGTCGTCGTGCCAGCTCCCGCCCGGACGCGGGCCACGGCCTGATCGCGTGAGTGGGTCCGCGAACTCCCCGTTCGAAGGAAAAGGGACGCGGCCCGGTTCTTCCTCCGGCATCTCGGCCGGCCCGGCACGTCACCGGCCTGACCTGACGGCGGTGTCGGCGACCGTCAAGCGTCCGTTTGCCGAGGTCGGCCCAGCACTCGCGCGGCACGCCGCCGCTTGGCGAGAAGGTTGTCGGTTCCGGCGGACGGCAAAAGGAAAAGGCAAGGAGAGAGCTCTCCTTGCCACTCTCAAGGTATAGCGCGCTGGGGGGCTTGCCGCAAGACCCGGGTCACGGAGCAGAATCGTCGGCCGACGCCACAACCTGCGGAAATGGGGACACGACGTGCGTGTGTTGTTGTCGACGCATTGGCCCGACCGGGCGGAGCGGCCGACCGGCTCGTCAGAGAGACGGCAACCAGGGATACGGAGCACGGATGCCTCGGAGGTACCGCGATGACTGAGCGGTACGTGCTGGATCTCCAAGAGGTCGACGAGACGCAGGTCGCGGTCGTCGGCGGCAAGGGCGCGCACCTGGGCGGGCTGTCGCGGATCGAAGGCATCCGCGTGCCGGCCGGCTTCTGCGTGACGACGGACGCCTTCCGGCGGATCATGGCGGAAGCGCCGTCGCTCGGCGATCGGCTCGATCAGCTGTCGCGCCTGAACCCGGACGACCGGGAGGCGATCCGCACGCTCAGCGCGCAGATCCGCCGGACCGTCGAAGGGATCGCCGTCCCGGACGATCTCACGGCGGCGATCACCCGCGCGCTCGCCCGGCTCGGCGAGCAGGCCGCCTACGCCGTCCGGTCCAGCGCGACGGCAGAGGACCTGCCGACGGCCTCCTTCGCCGGCCAGCAGGACACGTACCTGAACGTCGTGGGGCCGACGGCGATCCTCCAGCACGTCAGCCGCTGCTGGGCCTCGCTGTTCACCGAGCGGGCCGTGACTTACCGCCAGCGGAACGGCATCGACCACCGTACGGTCCACATGGCCGTGGTCGTGCAGCGGATGGTCTTCCCGCACGCGTCCGGCATCCTGTTCACGGCCGACCCCGTCACGGGCAACCGGAAGGTCGCCACCGTGGACGCCGGCTTCGGCCTCGGCGAGGCCCTGGTCTCCGGCCTGGTGAACCCGGACGTCTTCAAGGTGCGACACGGCGAAGTCGTCGCCAAGGCGATCGCCGCCAAACAGCGTGCCGTTCACGCCCTGCCGACCGGCGGTACCCAGGAAGTGACGATCGACTCGCGGCGGCAGGAGCAGCCGGCGCTGACGGATGCGCAGGTGGTGCGGCTCGTGCAGCTCGGGCGGCGGATCGAAGCGCACTTCGGCCGCCCGCAGGACATCGAATGGTGCCTGGTCGATGACGGCTTCCAGATCGTTCAGAGCCGGCCGATCACGACACTGTTCCCCGTCCCCGAGACCGGCGACCAGGAGAATCACGTCTACGTCTCCGTCGGCCATCAGCAGATGATGACCGACCCCATGAAGCCCCTGGGGCTCTCCATGTGGCAGCTGACGGCCATGGTGCCGATGCACACGGCCGGCGGGAGGCTGTTCGTCGACGTCACCCGGCGCCTGGCCGCGCCCGCGAGCCGCGCCGGCCTCCTGGACGTCATGGGGAGAGGCGATCCGCTGGTCAGGGACGCTCTGGAGACCGTCCTCGACCGCGACGACTTCGTCCCGTCGCTCCCGGACGCGGGTCCCGGCGGTCCGCCGACCGGCGGTACGTCCGCCACGATCGAGACCGATCCGGCCATCGTCACCGAGCTGATCGAACGCAGCCAGGTGTCCATCGCCGCCCTGGAGCGCGACATCCGGACGAAGACCGGACCGGCACTGTTCGAGTTCCTGCTGGAGGCCTTCGAGGAGCACAAGCGAGTCCTCAGTGATCCGCTGAGCATGCAGGCGATCATGGCGGGGATGGAGGCCACGTGGTGGCTCAACGACACGCTGCAGGAGTGGCTCGGCGAGAAGAACGCGGCTGACACGCTGACGCTGTCCGCCCCCGACAACGTCACGTCGGAGATGGGACTGGCGCTGCTCGACGTCGCGGACGTGATCCGCCCTCACTCGGAGGTGGTGGCGTTCCTGCAAGGCGTCGAGGACGAGGGCTTCCTGGACGAGCTGGCGAAGCTCGCGGGCGGGACCGAAGCGCGCGACGCCATGGAGGCCTACCTCGACCGGTACGGCATGCGCTGCGTCGGCGAGATCGACATCACGAGGCCACGTTGGCGCGAACGCCCCACCACGCTCGTGCCCGTGCTCCTCGACAACGTCAGGAACTTCGAGCCGGGCGCCGCCGAGCGGCGCTTCGAACAAGGGCGGCGGAAGGCGCAGCAGAAGGAACAGGACGTGCTGTCACGCTTGCGGGCCCTGCCGGACGGGGACCGGAAAGCCGGCGAGGCCAAGCGGATGATCGACCGGGTCAGAACCTTCATCGGGTACCGGGAGTACCCGAAGTACGGCATCGTCAGCCGCTACTTCGTCTACAAGCAGGCCCTGTTGGAGGAGGCCGAGCGCCTCGTGCAGGCAGGCGTGCTTCCTCAGAAGGAGGACATCTTCTACCTGACGTTCCAGGAACTCCACGACGTCGCGCGCTCGAACCAGGTGGACGACCGGCTCATCCAGCAGCGCAAGGACGCCTTCCGGTCGTACCACGCGCTCACTCCACCCCGGGTGCTCACCTCGGATGGTGAGGCCGTCACCGGGGCGTACCGGCGCGACGACGTGCCGGCCGGCGCTCTGATCGGGCTCCCGGTTTCCGCCGGGACCATCGAGGGGAGGGCCCGCGTCATGCTTGACATCGCGGAGGCCGATCTCGAAGCGGGCGACATCCTGGTCACGACCTTCACGGACCCCAGTTGGTCGCCGCTGTTCGTCGCAGTCGCGGGCCTGGTGACGGAGGTGGGCGGCCTGATGACCCATGGCGCGGTGATCGCCCGGGAGTACGGCTTGCCGGCCGTCGTGGGCGTGGAGCGGGCCACCCGGCTGATCCGGGACGGGCAGCGGATCCGCGTGCACGGAACCGACGGGTACGTCGAGATCCTGCCTTGACCGACCGCACCGAGAAGCCCCATCCGTAGCTTTCGGCTGAACAACGCCATGCAGTGAAGCCCGGGGCCGGATGGGGAGCTTGGCGGCTTCCGGTGCGAATCCCCCGTCCACGGCCTCGGGAACGGCGAGGCCTCCGGTGGGCCGCCGGAGGCCGGCCCGCCCTCGATGTCAGCGACGGGTCTCCCACTCCAGAGGAACGGTCCGGCGATGGGAGACCGTCCGCATCAGGCGGATTCGGTCCCCACAGCGCCGGTGCCACAGCCGCCGACCGACTGTCGGGACCAGCAGGCCCGACAGTCGGTACGGCACCGCCGGGCTCGACCCGGCTCGCGTGGTGTCCGCTCCGGAAGCGAGTCCTTACGGGTGTGCGATGTCGGTGATCACCTGGTCGTACCGCCGAACGGTTCCGGTGAACGTGTAGTTCGGGTACCTCGGCCGCAGGCGGGCCAGGGCCGCGTCGACGAAGGCCCACATGTCGCCGATATCGGCGTGGGCGTCGAAGATGGCGTGAGTCAGCCATTCGCCCTCGTCGTTGGCCACGTAGGCTTCGTACTTCTGCTCTTCGGTGGTGACGGCCATGGGTGTATCGGTCTCCTGGTTCGTGACCTGCCGGGTGTCTTCGCTCTTGTCGTCCACGGTGGCGGCTGCCTGCGCTGTCCCTGCCGCGGTGAGAAGCGCTGCCGTCGCGGCCGTGCCCGCGGCGGCGCCCAGCACGGTCCGCCGGGAAATCTCTGACACAGTTCTCCCCCTGCGTTGGCCCCTCCCGGTGAGAGGCCGCAGCCGACCATACATTCAACTCCCTTTGAAACAAGGGCAGTTGGAAGAAATGCGCACCCTCACTCACGCGCGACCACCTGGGGATTCACACGGCCCTGACCAGGCCCCAGATGAGTACCGATCCGGAGCGAACGCTGCCGTCGACGACGGGCCGCTTGAGGAAGGCGCCGACCGCGGAACCTGACCTGTGCCCTCAAAGCCCTCTGAGTGGCTGACGCAAGGTCAGGACACCTCTGTTACAGGGCCGTTGACGATCCGCTCATACTGTGGTGATCAACACGGCGCCCGCCAGCGCCCCTTACGCTACGGAGAAGAACCACCATGCGCCTGTTCCACGCCGCCACCGCACTCGCCGCCACGTCCGCGCTGGCCCTGACGCTCACCGCCTGCGGGAACGGCAGCGGCAACGACGCCTCGGGCGACCAGTCGTCCGCACCGGCTTCCTCGCCCTCCGCCACTGCGTCCGGCGGCACCCAGGCCGAGAACGCGGGTGCCACGAAGGAGACGGGCAGCAGCACGGGCGGCGGCAGTACGGGCACCAGCACGGGCGGCGGTACCGGCACCACCACCGGAGGCAGCGGGGGCAGCACCGGCGCGGGCCGGTGCCACACCGCCGGGCTGGGCTTCTCGTTCGGCTCCGGCGACGGCAAGGTCAGCAGCTCGGACGACCAGCAGCAGCTGGCCGTGGTGCTGAAGAACAAGACGTCCGCCGCATGCACCATCCAGGGCTTCCCCGGGGTCGATCTGAAGTCCTCCGGCGGCAGCTGGTCGCTGACCCGCAGCGGTGCGACGCCCAAGAAGGTCACCCTGGCCGCCGGCAGCAGCACGACGTTCACCATCACCTTCCTGCCGTGGAACCAGGGCAGCGGCACCGAGTTCAAGGCCACCTCGGTCGTCGTCACCCCGCCGAACGAGACCACCTCGACCACCCTGGCCTGGCCCGGCGGCAGCGTCCTGCTCCAGGACGGCGCCACGCACCCCGGCACGTACACCGGCCCCGTCGGCGGCTGACGGCCGGACTGAGTCGTACGCACTGTCGCATGCCTTCGACAAGTCCCGGCAGGAACTGAGCCGCAACCGCACGGCCCGTCACCATGGTCCCGGGAGCCGAACCTGGCCGGAGGGAGGGGCACGCGGCGGAGGCTTCCTCCCGGCAGCCCTTGCACAGTCGTCCTCGACGGCACGGCCGACGACGTGGACCCTTGCCCCGCCGCCGCACGCACCGCGCGGTGGCGCCCCACGACTTCCGGAGGACCTGCATCACCGACGCCATCCTTTCCCGGGCCCCGCACCTTGCGGCCAAGGTCTGCGGCCACTCCACGGAACGCCTTGGCGGCGCGAAATGCGTGCGTCAGGTGCCCACTCCTCCGGGGCGACCCAGCCCAAAAGGTCGAAGCCATGAGCGCTGCCCACGAGACGCCTGTTCTCCTCGGCACGCCGGACGTCCGCCTGTCCGCCGGCCGATCGACCACGCGGGACACGCGGCGGTGAAAGAGCCGAGTCGTCCAGGCGTCGGATCTCTCGACCGGCCTCGTTGTCGATCTCGGGCTCAGTCAACATGACCCGGCCCTAAAGGACCGGGCTTGGAGGTAGCGCCCAACTGGCTGCTGGGTTGGCTCCTCCGTCCAGACACCCCTATGGGGTGGCAGGGACGCGTGACTCACGCCCAGCAGTCCACACGTCCTCGCCCCTGCGGGCGAGGACGTGGGAAGCGTTCCGGTCGGCGTGCGCAACGACGCCGCACGACCGGCATGCGAACTTGGCTTGGGAGATCCGGTTGAGGCGGTCGATGTGGCCGCACTCGGCGCACTCACGGGAGGAGTATGCGGGATCAACGAAGACCAGGGGCACACCGGCCCGCTTGGCCTTGTAGACGATGAAGTCTCCGAGCTGGGCGAATGCCCAGGAGTGGAGTGCGACCCGTTGGGGCTTGCGGAGCCGTACCCTCTGCCGGATTCCC